>NZ_JBEZWH010000013.1:0-161550 GCF_040703975.1 Spirillospora sp. NPDC029432 | reverse complement strand
GGGGGGTTCGTTGAGCCAGGTTCCGTCGTTCCAGGAGAGCTCGTCCATCGCCCCAGTCCAGCACATCGCGTCGTCGAGCGGGGTCGCCCGGCCCTGCCCCCACAGCTGCGCGACAAGCGGCCCGCCGAGGCTGCGCCGGATCGGCTCCAGCGTCCGCTCGAAGCGGGCGCCGCCGGGCCGCCGGCCGGCCGTCTCCAGCACCGCGTCCCGCAGCGCCGCCGCGGCCCCGCCGACCAGCACCGCGCGGCGCGGGTCGCCCTCGCGCGCCACCAGCTCGGCGAGCGTGTCGAGCGCGCGGGCCAGATCGAGCCGGATACCGGTGGAGCGGCTCAGCGCCAGGCTCTCGGCGAGCGCCGCCCGCGCGGCCGGCAGGTCGTCCAGGTCCAGCGCGACCCGGCCCAGCCCGGCCAGCGCCCGCGCGATCTCCGGCCGGGCCCCGATCTCGCGCAGGATCGGCAGCGCCTCCCCGTAGTGCGCGCGGGCGGCGGGCCGGTCGCCGCGCGCCTCGGCCAGCCGGCCCAGCCCGATCAGCGCGTGCGCGGCGCCCCACAGCTGCCCGATGCCGCGCATCGTGGCCAGCCCGGACTCCAGCGGCCCGCGCGCCTCGCGCAGCCGCCCCTGCCGGATCCGCAGGTAGCCGCGCGCGATGGAGGCGTACGCGCGGTTCCACTCCTGGCCCGGCTCGGCGGTGATCGCGTCGGCCTCGTCCAGCCGGTCGGCGGCCTCCTCGGGACGGCCCGCGCGGGTGTACGCCTCGGCCAGCGTGACCAGCGCGGTCGCGGTCATGAACGCGTCCCCGGCCTCCCGGCACGGGCCCAGCGCCGCCGCCGCGAACGTGCCCGCCTGGACGAAGTCGCGGCCCCCGACGGCGATCTGCGCCCGCCCGGCCAGCGCGGGCCCGCGCACGGACGCGGGCAGGTCGTGGCCGCGGGCCAGGAACCGGTCGGTCCACTCGGCCCACTCGGCGGCCTGGCCGCGGACGATCCAGTACGTGCGCAGGGCCGTGCAGATGCGCAGGCCCTCCTCGATGCCGCCGTGCTCCAGCGACCACGCCAGCGCCGCCCGGGCGTTGCCGGTCTCGGCGTCGTACCGGCGGAACAGGTCGACCCGTGCGGCCCACGGAGCGGGCCGCTCGGCGATGCCGATCTCGCCGTGCCGCTCGGCGAGCTCCAGCAGCGCGTCGCGGTGCCGGTCGCGCAGCGCCGCCGCCTCGCCGGACGACTCCAGGCGTTCGGCCGCGTACCGGCGGATGCTGTCCAGCATCCGGAACCGGACCTCGCCGGCGACCTCGCCGCCCGCCACGACCAGCGACTTGTCGACCAGGGCGGTCAGCAGGTCGAGGACCTCGTCGGCGCCGAGCACCTCGTCGGCGCACACCACCTCGGCCTGCTCCAGCGTCCAGCCGGCGAAGACCGACAGCCGGCGCAGCAGCACCCGCTCCTCCTCGCCGAGCAGCTCGTGGCTCCAGTCGATCGCCGCGCGGAGCGTCCGCTGGCGGGGCGGTGCGGTGCGGTCGCCCGCGTTCAGCAGCCGGAAGCGGTCGGCCAGCCGGTGCGCGATCTGGTCGACCGACAGCACCCGCACCCGCGCCGCCGCGAGTTCCAGGGCCAGCGGCACGCCGTCCAGCGCGCGGCCGATCCGGTCGACGGCGTCGCCGCCGGTGAAGCCCGGCCGGGCGGCGCGGGCGCGCTCCTCGAACAGCCGCGCCGCCTCGCGGGGCTCCAGCGGCGGGACGCGCCACACGTTCTCGCCGGGCATCCGCAGCGGCTCGCGGCTGGTGGCCAGCACCCGCAGCCCCGGGCAGCGGGCCAGCAGCATCCCGGTCAGCCGGGCGCAGTCGCCGACCAGGTGCTCGCAGTTGTCCAGGACGAGCAGCGTCTCGCGGCCGCGCAGCGCGTCGGCGAGCGTGTCCGGCAGCGGGCGCCCCTCCTCCGCGGCCACCCCGAGGACGGCCGCGACCCGGCGGGCGACCGGCTCGGGCGGCCCGTCGGCGGGCAGGTCGTCCAGCTCGGCCAGCCACACCCCGTCGGCGTAGGCGTCCCGGAGGGTGTGCGCGACGTGCAGGGCCAGCCGCGTCTTGCCGATGCCGCCCGCCCCGCACAGCGTCACCGCGCGCATGCTCTCCAGGAGCACCCGGAGGTCCCCCGCGTCCCGTTCCCGCCCGACGAACGGGTTCGGCTCGACGGGCAGGTTGCTCCTGACGGCGTTCGTCTCCACAGCGCTGTTCATGGATGTCATGCGCCCACAAGTGTCCGATGGTCAGGCCCGTTCCCCCGGTACGGTCCCTGCGAGTGTGACATCGCCGTCCGTGCGGCGCCCGGCGTTTGACACCTGTTGACAATCCTCCGCGGCGGATCCCTGACTCCGGCCTTGACCCCGCGCCCCGGCCCGCCGCTCGCGCCCCGCGCCGCTCCGGAGGACCATAGGGAACACGCCGCCGGGTGCCCGATTCCACCCTTGCGGCCCGCTGGCCGTACCGTAGTGCGCCGTGTCCCCCACCTCAGGAAACGCCGAGGCCGCCGCCAGCCTCGACGACGTGCTCGTCGGCGAGGCCGTGCTGGGCGTGTACCGGCAGATGTTCGCCGCGCTCGCGCGCGACAGCGGCGCGGTGGTGGACGACCCGGAGCTGGTCGACGTCGCCGAGACGCTGCTGGCCGCCTTCGCCGACGCGGGCGAGGAGGGGCTGAGCCGCGAGCAGATGCGGTACGTGTGCCGCCGCTACTCCACCGAGGTCTTCGAGAACCGGCTGCGCGTGCTCAAGGGGCTGGGCGCGGTCCGCGAGGTGTTCCCCAAGCCCAACCAGCTGCGCTACCGCGCCTCGTTCACCAGCGTGGTCGGGCTGATGTTCGTCCGCCGGATGATGCTGGACGGCGGGCAGAGCGAGATGCACCGGCTGCTGGCGCTGGAGCAGCTGAACGTGGCGGACCCGCGGATGACGGCCGGGCAGGCGCGGGCCGGGGCCGAGGGGCTGGCGCGGGCGTTCCGGCTGTGGAGCGTGGAGCTGCTGACGCTGACGAACGGCACCATCGAGGAGCTGCGCGAGCAGGCGCCCAAGCTGTGGGGCACCGAGGAGATCCTGCTGCGCGCCGAGCGGCTGCACGGCGCGATCCTGCGCCGCTGGCCGGAGCTCGACCGCGCCTGCACCGACCTGCGCGCCGCCATCTACGCCTACGGCGACGCGTCCCGGCGGGCCGCCGCGCGGCTGTCGGACTCCGCCGGCATGACTCGCAACCTGACTCTGCTGCCGCCCGAGACGTGGCGAACGTTCGCCCGGACGGCCTCGCGCGACGAGCTGGCCGGGGTCCTGGACGGTTTCGTGTTCGACGCCCCGGCGCCCTGGCACGAGCCGTCGGCGGTGGTGACGGCCGTGGAGGACGGCCCGCGCACCACTCCGCCGCGCCCGGCGCCGCCGCGCGCGTCCGTCCCGGATCCGGGGCTGTCGGACGACACCGGCGGCGACGCCACCGCCGCAGAGCGGCTGCGGGAGGTCGCCGAGCAGGTGCTGCGGGGCCGCGACCGCGTCGCCGTCGAGGATCTGCTGGCGCAGGACTGGGTCGCGGCGCGGCGGCTGCTCGCCGACCTGTCCTCGGTCCACCTGCACCCGGAGCTGCCGTACCGGCTGGTCTGGTCGGACGGGCTGGCGGCCCGCCCGGACGGCCTGCCGTCGTGGGTCACCCCGGGCGTGTTCGAGAGGACGGGCCCGTGAGCGCCGATCCGCCGGCCGTGGACCCGCGGGTGCTGGCCCGGGCGCGCGCCCGGGTGCTGGGCGTCCCCTCGGTGCCGGCCGCCGAGCCGGCACCGCCGGGGATGACCGGGGCGTCCGACGGGGAGCGGGTGTGGCTGCTGCCGTCCTGGCCCGACGCGGCGACCCCGGCGATGCTGGAGGAGTACGAGGTCGCGCCGATGCCGCTGGACCGCACCGGCCAGGCCCGGCGCGTGCTCGCGGCGGCGCTGCGCTGCTGCTGGACCCGCCTGGACGACGCGCCGTGGCCCGGCGGCCCGGCCCCGGTCGCCGCGGTCCTGGAGGTGTACGCCGGCATGTCGCGCGGCGACCCGGAGCTGGCCCGCCGCTGGGCGACCGGCGAGCTGCGGCGGCTGTCGGACACCGGCTGGCTGCTGGTGGACGAGGAGGCCGGCGCCGTCCGGCCGGGCCCGCGCACGGCCCTGTGGCGCGAGGAGACCCTCGGTACCCTCCGCGACCTGCTGCGCCGCCTCCCGCAGCCCCCGCCCGAGCCCGAGCCCGAGCCCGCGGGGGACGGCTCATGAGCGAGCTGTTCGAGCCGCTGCTGCGGTCGTACGACGAGAAGCGGCGGGCGGAGCTGGTGGCGGCGTACATGGCCGTCGAGCACGCGGCCGCGCCCGTTCCCGAGGTGCGGTTCCCGGCGCTGCGCGAGCCCGCGCCGCGCCGGACGCTGGAGCAGATGCTGGCGCTGGGCGGGCGGACGCTGATCCGTACCGGCAAGGGCGAGTGGATCTCCGGCTACCGGGACGACGTGACCGCCGAGCTGGGCGCGGACCCGGACTGCGTGCCGCCGGCCGGCGACCGGGCCGCGCTGGTGCTGGTGCTGATCCACGCGGTGGCGATCCCGCGGGCGGCCGGGCTGCTGGCCGACGACTCGTGGATGTCGCCGTACCCGGCGCCGCTGGAGGAGCTGCGGCGGCGCTCGCAGCTGCCGGTCGGGGAGCTGGAGGCGTCGCTGCGCCGGCTGCGCGCGGCCGGGCTGGTGGCGCAGGTGAAGGCGGGCGGGGACGAGTCGGGCGGCTTCGTGCCGGGGCCGCAGTTCCAGCGGCTCACGCCGGCCGCGCGCCGCCGCCTGCAGGAGGAGCTGATCCTGGCCGCCGGGCCGGGGTCGCCGCTGGCCGCGGCGATCCGGGCGCGCCGCCGCGGCCGGGAGAACGATCACGGGGAGGCCTCTTGACCGCCGTTCTGGAGCCGCTGGTGCCCGCCGGGCCCGGCGCGGGCGGGGAGAACATCGTCGGCGGCCGCACGCTCGTCGCGGTCCAGGCGGTGAACATCTCCCGCCTGTCGACGCATCCGGTGCCGACCGTGCCGGGGACGCTCATCGTCGTCGCGGGGCAGGGTCCCAAGGACTCCAACGGGGCCGGGAAGTCGTCGTTCATCGCGGCGATCACCGCGCTGCTCGGGGACGAGCAGTGGCGGTTCGCGTCGGGCGCGCGGGCGGTGGCGGAGCTGCTGTTCAACGCCGAGCTGGCGGCGCAGGGCGACAGCCAGTGGGCCAGCGCCGGCCACGGCTACATCGTCGGGGTCTTCGACGAGCACGACGCCGCCGGGCGGGAGTCCGGTGAAGCCGGCGAGCCCGGCGACGCCGGCGCCGGGGAGCCGGAGACCGAGACGGCGCTGACGGTGTGGCTGCGGGTGAACGCGGACGCGCCGCACCTGGAGATCCGCTGGCGGCCGGGCGTCCATCTGGCCGCGGCGCCCTCGGAGGCCGAGCGGGTGGCGCTGGCCGACCGGATGTGGGCGGCCCTGCCGCGCAGCGCCGGCCGCCGCGACCTGGTGGCCAAGGACCTCGGCCGGGTCCTGTACGGCGGGCAGGTGCGCTGCGTGTCGTTCCTGTCGACGTCCGTGCGGTCCAAGGTCGCCACGAACCTGCTCTCCCAGCCGCTGAACGAGATCAGCCCGGAACGGATCTTCAGCGCGATCGCCGCGCTGACCGGGCTGGACCGGGAGCTGGAGGCCGAGCGCACCTCGCGGGCCGAGGAGCACCGCGAGCGCGCCCGCGCCGCCGAGGCGGCCGAGCGGCTGGCGGGCTGGGAGCGCGAGGCGGCCGCGCTGCTGAAGACGTTCGACCGGCGCGACCGCGCCCGCGACGAGGTGGCGGCGGCGCTGCGGTTCTGGCACAGCCGGCAGGCGCGGCTGCTGGTGGACGCGGCCCGCGCGGACGGCGCCCACGCCGCCGAGCAGGAGCGCCTGCACGCCGAGAACGAGGAGATCCTGGTGGCCGTGAAGGCGGCCGGCAAGGAGATCGAGCAGCTCACCGGCGGCGCCCTGGAGGAGCGGCTGGGAGAGGCGGGCGCGGCCCTAGCCGAGCTGAAGGGCCAGGCCGACGAGCTGGGCGCCGACAAGGCGGTCGCCCGCAACCGGCTGGAGGAGCTGCGCCGCCGGGTGTCGGGGCTGGAGGAGCGGCTCCGCGAGGCGGACGGCCGCGACGCCGGGGCCGCGGCCCGGGAGCTGGCCGAGGCGGAGGCGCGCCGGGACGAGGCGCAGCAGTCCTTCGGGATGGCCAAGGGCGCGGTGTCGCGGGCCGAGCGCGCGCTGGCCGAGGCGGAGGCGGGCGAGAGCAGCGCCCCGGCCCAGATCCGCGCCCTCGCCGGCGCCGGAGTCGCGGCCGTCGGCCTCCTGGACGCGGTCGAGCTGGCGGACGGCGTCCGCGACCGCTGGGAGGCCGCCCTGTGGCCGTACCGCGAGGCCGTGGTGGTGGGCCCGGACGACCTGGCCGCCGCCGCGGAGGCGCTGGGCACCCTTCCCGGCTCCATGATCGTCCCGGCGGACGGCGAGCTGCGCGCGGACGCCGGCGGGAGCGCCGCGGACGGGCTCCCGGAAGGCGTGCGGTGCGTGCTGCCCCTGGGGCGCTTCTTCGATGCCCTGAACGGCGGCGACGGCACGGGCGTGGTGATCGTCGGCGGGTTCGCGGAGCCCGTCACGGGGCGGGAGACGCGCGTGCGGGCGGCGCGGGAGGCGCTGGCGGCGGCCAGGGAGGCCCTGGACGGGGCGCGGCGGCGGGCGGACGACGCGGCGGCCGATGTGGCGCTGGCGGGCCGGCGGCTGGAGGCGGCGCGGGCCGCGGCCGAGCTGGACGCCGTGCGGGAGCGGATGGCCGGGCTGCGCGAGCGGCTGGAGGAGCTGGCGGGCAGCGAGTCCCGGCTCGGGCCGCGGCTGGGCGCGGCCGAGCAGACGCTGCGCCGGCTGCAGGCCAAGGCGGACACGCGGGCGCTGGAGGTCGACCGGCTGCGCGGGCGGCGCGAGGCGCACGAGCGCGACCGCGACCGGATCCGCGCCGAGATCGCGGCGCTGGCCGACCGGCGCGCCGCGCTCGGCCTGGACGATCTGGAGAAGGAGTGGGGCGCCTCCCGCGACGCGGCCGCGGAGTGGCTGGCCGCACTCGGCGACGACGAGCGGACCTGGACGCCCGACGAGTGGTGGCACAGCGCCGAGAAGCACCTGTCGGAGGGGCTGCGGCGGGTGTTCCCGGACGGCCCGGCCGACGAGGACATGCCCGAGGAGGTCCGCTTCCTGCTGCGCGAGCGCACCGACGGGGAGGGCCGCCGTACCGAGCGCGAGCAGTCCACGTTCCCCCGCCTGGTCAAGGCGCTGGAGGGGTACCTGCGCCGGCAGGAGGACTACGAGCGGCACCAGCGGCGGCAGATCGAGGTGCAGCTGGCGGCGCGCCGCACCGACCTGGAGAAGGCGCAGAAGGGCGCGACGGAGGCGGCGGGCGCGGCGGAGGCGCACCGCACGGCGCTGACGGCCGCGATCCGGGCCCGGCTGCAGCGGGTGGCCGAGGAGTTCGAGAAGCTGGACGTGGCGTACGGCGGGTACGGCGCGACGCTGGAGTTCCCGACGCCCGAGCCGCCCGGCGATCCCGAGCAGGAGTGGCGCTGGCGGGTGACGCCGAAGTGGCGGCGCTCGGACGGGCAGCGGTACGTGCCGTACAACCGCCGCGCCAACACCGCGCTCATGGACGAGAAGGCGGTGAAGCTGGTGTGCGCCGCCGCCCTCGCCAGCTCCGGCGGCGGGCGGTCGGTGGGGGCGGGCCCCCGAGAGGGGGCTGGATCAACGCTGTGCCTGGTGCTGGACGAGCTGGGCCGCAACCTGGGCAAGGAGCACCGCAAGGAGGCCGTCGCGCTGTTCCGCAAGATCGGCGAGACGCACGGGATCACGGTGATCGGGGCGCTGCAGGACGACATGGAGCCGTACGCGATCGACGCGTGCGGCCAGTACGTGAAGCTGCGCCGGTCGTCGGACACGATGCCGTACAACGAGCCCCCGGTCGTGGTCGGGTACGACGAGCACGAGGAGCGGGTGAGGCGGCTCGCGGCGCAGATCACGGCCGCGCGGCCGGATATTCCGGATGCTTCCTGACCGTTGATCCGGAAGGATGCCCGGCATGCGCGCCGACACCCTCCTGGACGAGATCGAGCCCCTCCGCTACTCGCGGCGCTGCCGCCGGCTGGCCGACCTGCGGAGCCTCGCGGGCACGCCGGAGCTGCGCGCCCTGCTGGAGGAGCTGGACGGCCGCGGCTACCACGAGCGCGGGCTCGCGCTGTTCATCGCGACCGCCGTACGGGACGAGGCGTCCCTGGAGCAGGTCGGCCGGGCGCTGCGCGACCCGGCGTTCGACCTGGCGCTCGGCGCCGTCTCCTGGGCCGTCCGCCTCGGCCTCCCCGCCGAGCGCCTGGAGGAGCTGCTGGCCGACGCACCGGCGGCGATCCGGGCCGCGGCGTACGAGGCGATCCGCCGCCACCGCCGCCGCGACCTGGCCGAGCGCCTCATCGACCAGGTCGCCGGACGCTGGGGCGACCGGGAGGCCGCGGCGCTGCTGCCCGCGTGCGGCGGGGACGCGGCGCGGGCCCGCCTCGACGGGCTGGCGCACGCGGTCGCCAACTGGAAGGCGTTCGCCCTCTCCCACCCGGACGCGATGCTCGACTTCGCCGAACACCGGCTTCCCGGCGTCCCCGGCTCGCTGCTCTCCGCGTGGTGGCGGCGGCACGGCACCGGTGTCGCCGCCGCGGTACCGCACGATCCCGGCCGCGTCATCGCCCTGCTGGAACGCCACTGCCCCGCCGGTCCCCTGCCGTACGAGCTGAACGGCCGGCTCGGGATCCTCCTGGACGCCGAACCGGACCGCGCGCTGCGGCTCCTGCTCGCCGAGGAGCACCGCCAGGGGCTGGCCTGGGTGCTGCGGCGCCGCTTGGTCCGCGACCGGCTGCGCCGGCTGGGCGACCCGGAGGCGGCGGAGGTCGCGCGGGCCGTCCGGGACGACGCGGCCACGCTGGCCCTGCTCCTGAACGCGTACCCGCCGAGCCGCCGCGACGCGATCCACGCGGCCGCGATGGCGGGAACCGACCTCGCCACCGCCGAGCACGACGAGCGGGTCATGGAGGTGCTGCCCTGGGCCGCCCGGGCCCGCGAGGCGCGGCGGATGCTCGGCCTCACGCGCGTCGCCGGGGATCCGCACAGGCTCCGGGAGGTCGCCTCCTTCCTCCCCTACGACGAGGCCCGGCCGGTGCTGTACGAGGTGACGCGGCGGCCCGACGCCGACGACCGCGCGGCCGGGTACCGGCTGCTGGTGCGGTGCGCGGGACGCTCCCGCGACCCCGAGGTGCTCACCCGGCTGCTGGACGATCTGGACCGGCTCCGCAACGAGCAGGACCCCGTGCGGATGCACGCCCTGAGCGCGCTCGCCGCCGTCCCGACGGCCCTGCTGCGGGCCGGGCACGCCGCCGCGCTCATCCGGCTGGCCGGGGACGCGCTGGGCGCCCGGGACTGCTCGTACGCGACCCGCCGGTACCTGATGGACCTCGCCACCGGCCTCTGCCGCCAGGGCGCGATCGGCGGCGACGCCGGCCTGCTGCGGGCCGGCCTGGACATGCTGGACACGCTCACCGGGCGCGGGGGCCCGCTTCCGTTCCCGCCGCTCGCCGGCGTGCTGCGCCGCGGGCAGGAGCACGACCTGGTGCGCACGCTCGCCCGGCGGCTGAGCTCGGCGGAACGCCGCGACGACCACCGCCTCGCGCTCGCCCTCGCCCGCGCCCTGGGCCGCCGCGCGTACGGCGTCCCCGCCCTCCAGGACGCGCTGGAGAAGGCACTGGACGCCCGCGACGACGGCGACATCCGGGCGGCGGCCGGGCTGTGGCTCGCCGACCCGCGGACCCGGGCCGAGCGGGTCGAGCGGGTCCTCGCGAAGGACCCGTCCATGATCGTGCTGCCCCGGGTCTTCGCGGCCGTCGCCCGGGAGCGCACCGACCTGCTGCGCCCGGTCCTGGACGGCCGCGTGCCCGCGGGCCGTTTCCAGCGTCCCGACGTGGCGCACGTCCCCAGCCCGGAGCGGTCCTGGATGCGCCGCTGGACCGCGAAGCAGCGCGCCGCGTACCTGAGGCTCCTCCACCGGCTGGCCCGCGACGAGGGCGCCACGGACTCGGCCCGCGCCCAGGCCGTCCGGTCCATCGGCACGGTCCCCGGGGTCGGGACCGGCGAGCTTCGCCCGTACTTGGACTCGGCCGAGCCGCTGCTGCGCCGGGCCGGGCTGACCAGTGCCGTCTGGGTGGCGTCCCCGCAGGAGGTGCTGCCCCGGCTGCTGGACCTGGCGTCCTCCGACGACGCGCACGTGGCGCTGTACGCGGCGACCCGCGCCGCCCGGTTCGTGGCGCCGTCCACGCTGCACGCGGCCCTCGCCCCGGTGATCGCCGACGGCAAGATCACCGCCCGCAAGGAGGCGCTGCGGATCCTGCTGCGCGACCACGCGCCGGACGCGATGGGCGCGGTCGCGGCGGCCTGGGACGATCCCGGGCAGCACCGCGACGTCCGGGCCGCGATCGCCTCCGCCGTGCGCGAGCGCCTCGGGGACCCGGTCGCGATGCGGATCCTGGCCGAGGCCGCGCGCGGCCCGCGCGACCTGGCCCTCCAGGTGACCGGCGTGAGCCCGGTCGCGATCGAGGAGCGGCACCGGCCCGCCTACGCCGCCTTGATCATGGACGTGGCCCGGTCCGCCGACCGCGAGGCGGTGTGCGAGGGGCTGTACTCGCTCCAGCAGTGGGTGCCCTGGGCCCGGGACGCGGCCGCACTCCTGGCGAGCCACCTCACCGCCCTGGACGACACCCTCACCTGGCGCGCCGCCCTCAACTCGCTCCGCGTCTGCGGGCGGGCGGGGCACGGGCTCGCCGAACTCGGCACGGCGGCCGAGGAGCTGGCCGCCGCCGCGGCAGCCCCCGACGCCGGCGCCGAACGCGACCGCCCCGCCTGGCAGCGGCTCACCGCGCTGGTCGAGAGCGTCCGGCTGGACCACGGCCGGGAGGGCGCCGCCGCGATCCAGCCGCTCGTCCGCGCCCTCACCGGGCGGCTGCCCGAGCCGCTGGCCTCCGAACTGCTCGCCGCGACGATCCCCTGGGACGCGCCGGGCACGGAGACCGACCTGGACGCGCTGGCGGACCGCCCCACCGGGCCCACGTTCGCGGTCCTGCGCGTCGCCCGGTCCCTCGCCAACGGCCGCTACGTGGGCGATCTGGACGCGAAGCCGCAACGCGTCCACAACGGCCCGCTCAACCCCGCAGCGGAAGTGGTGCTCCCGCACGCCGAACGGCTCGCGGCGCGCGCCGGCCTGGCCCCCGGGCTCTTCGCGTACGCGCTGACCGCCCACCACGGCGAGCTGACCGGCTGGCCGGAGCCGTGGCGGGACGTGCTCCGCCGCCTCCGCGCCCACCCGCATCCGGACGTCGCGTACATGGCCGGCACGGTCCGCACCGCCACCGAGTGACCGGGGTCAGGCGCCCTGCTCCAGCTCGTGGGCCAGTTCCTCCAGTTCGGCGCCGCCGGACATGAGGGCGGTCAGGTCGGCGACCGTGATTTCGGACTTCGGGTGATATCCGATGGCGCGCCCCCGTTTGAGGACGAGGAAGCGGTCGCCGACCGGGTACGCGTGGTGCGGGTTGTGGGTGATGAAGATGACGCCGATGCCCTGCTCCCGGGCCCGGACGATGTAGCGCAGGACCACCCCGGCCTGCTTGACGCCGAGGGCGGCCGTGGGCTCGTCCAGGATCAGGACCTTGGCGCCGAAGTAGACCGCGCGGGCGATCGCGACGCACTGCCGCTCGCCGCCCGAGAGCGTGCCGATGGGCTGGTCGACGTCGCGGAGGTCGATGCCCATGTTCAGCAGCGCGTCGCGGGTCTCGCGGCGCATGTACGGGATGTCGAGGCGGCCGATGCCGCGGCGCTTCTCCGAGCCGAGGAAGAAGTTCCGCCAGACCGGCATCAGCGGGACGACCGCGAGGTCCTGGTAGACGGTGGCGATGCCCCGGTCGAGGGCCTCGCGGGGCGAGTCGAACGCGACCGGCTCGCCCGCCACCTCGTAGATCCCGGAGTCGTGCCGGTGCAGCCCGGCGACGATCTTGATGAGGGTGGACTTGCCGGCGCCGTTGTCGCCGAGGACGCAGACGACCTCGCCCGCCGCGACCTCCATCGACACCTCGCGGAGGGCGATGACGTTGCCGTAGTGCTTGCTCACCCCGGCGAGCCTCACGAGGGTCATGGCGTCCGCTCCACTCTGCGCTTCACGACCAGGTTCACCACGGTGGCGATCAGCAGCATCGCGCCGAGGAAGAACTTGAACCAGTCGGGGTTCCACTCGGCGTACACGATGCCCTTGTTGGTCATGCCGAAGATGAACGCGCCGATCGCGGCGCCGATCGCCGAGCCGTAGCCGCCGGTCAGCAGGCAGCCGCCGATCACCGCGCAGATGATGAAGAAGAACTCGTTGCCGACGCCCTCGCCGGACTGGACCGTGGCGAACGCGAAGACCAGGTGCATCCCCGACACCCAGGCGCAGAACGCCACGCCCATGAACAGCCCGATCCGGACCCGCGCGACCGGGACGCCGACCGCGCGGGCCGCGGCCGCGTCACCGCCGGTCGCGAAGATCCAGTTGCCGGCCCGGGTGCGCAGCAGCAGCCAGGTGGCCGCCGCGACCAGCAGCAGCCACCACAGCACGGTGATGTTGACGTTCACGCCGCCGAGCTGGAGGTCGGAGGCGAACACGGCGCGGGCCGACGCGAAGCCGTCCATGTCGCGGACCGAGTCGGAGGCGACGTTGCCGGTCGCGGCCTTGGTGACGCCGAGGTTCAGGCCCGCCAGCATGAAGAACGTGGCGAGCGTGATGATGAAGCTCGGCAGCCCGGTCCGGTTGTAGAGGACGCCGTTCAGCGCGCCCAGCGCCAGGGTGAGGGCGAGGGAGATCGCCACGCCGGCCCAGACGTTCAGCGTGAGCTGGTAGCTGGTCAGCGCGGCGATCAGCGCCGAGGTCGTCACCATCACCCCGGCCGACAGGTCGAACTCGCCGCCGATCATCAGCAGCGACACCCCGACCGCCATGATCCCGAACGTGGAGCTCGCGTACAGGACGGTCGAGAACGAGCTTGCCTGCAGGAACGCGTCGGCGACGACCGCGAAGAACGCGAACACCGCCGCCGCGCCGAGCAGCGCGCCCAGCTCCGGGCGGCCGAGCAGCCGGCGCAGCGGGGACCCGCGTCCCAGCCGCTCGTCGGCCGCGACCGGAGCGGGCGATGGTGCGGCGGCCGTCCGGCTCACCGCGTCCCCTTGGTGGCGAACCGCTCGATCGCCGCCGCGTTGTCCTTGGTCACGATCGCGGGGCCGGTGAGGACCGGGCGGCCGCCGCCGACGGCGTTGCCGTTGTTCTTCAGCAGCCACAGCTGGTCGACGGCGCCGTACCCCTGGAGGTAGGGCTGCTGGTCGACGGCGAAGTGGATGGTCCCGGCCTTGATCGAGGCGACCAGTTCCTTGTTCATGTCGAACGTCGCGACCTTGGCCTTGCTGCTCGTCTCCTTCACCGAGTCGACGGCGGTGGCGGCGAACGGGGCGCCGAGCGTGAGAATGCCGTCGACGTCCTTGTCGGCCTGGAGCTTGGCGGTGATGGACGACTTCACCTGGGGCATGTTGGTGCCCTGCACGAAGAGGTTCTCCATCTCGCCGCCGAAGGTCTTCTTCGCTCCGGCGCAGCGGTCCTCCAGGCCCACGTTGCCCTGCTCGTGGATCACGCACAGCGCCCGCTTCGAGCCGATCTTCGCCAGCTCGCGGCCCGCGGCCTCGCCGGCGATCTTCTCGTCCTGGCCGAAGTGCGCGACGGCGCCGAACCCGGCCGACACGTCCGCGCCCGAGTTGATCGACACGACCGGGATCCTCGCCGCGGTGGCGCGGGCGACGACGTCCTTGAGCGCGTCCGGCTTGGCGAACGTGACGATGATCCCGTCCACCTTCTTGTCGATCGCGGCCTGGACGAGCTGCGCCTGCTTGCCGCCGTCCGGGTCGGCGGAGTACTGGAAGTCCACGTTGCTCTTGGCCGCGGCGGCCTGGGCGCCCTTCTGGACGATGTCCCAGAACGTGTCGCCGGGCCCGGAGTGGGTGACCATGGCGACCGTCATCCGCTCGGTCCTGGCGCCGGCGTCCGCCGCGTTCTCCTCTGCCTGCTTGCCCCCCGACTCGCTGCACGCGGCGAGTGCGAGCACTCCCGTCGCCGCCACGGCCAGCAGGCCCCTGCTCGTCATGCGTTTCCTCATGGGAGGCTCCGTTCTCTCCAGAGGGGATGGGGTGGGAACCGGGTTCACAGGTGCCGGCGCCGGGCCGTGCGCTCCTTGTCGTAGCGCGCGCGGGCCTCGCGGGTGGCGTCCAGGGCCGAGACCTCGGCGACCGGGACGTCCCACCAGGCCCCGCCGTCCGGCGCGGGCACGAGCGGGTCGGTCTCGATGTGGACGAGGGTGGTGGTGGTCGCGGTCCGGGCCCGCGCGAGTGCGGACCGTAGATCGCTGATCGTAGCGGCCCGCTCCACGGCGGCCCCGAGACTCGCGGCGTTGGCGGCGAGATCGACGGGAAGCGCCTCACCTGCGGCGTCGCGGTACCGGGTGCCGAATCGCGCGGCGCCGACCGACTCCGACAGGCCGCCGATCGACGCGAAACCGTGATTCTGCACGAGCACGACGACGATCTTGACACCCTCGGCGACCGCGGTGACGAGCTCCTGCGCCATCATCAGGTACGAGCCGTCCCCGACCAGGACGAACACCTCGCGATCGGGGTCGGCGGAGTCGAGCACGGCGAGCTTCGCACCGAGCCCGCCCGCGATCTCGTAGCCCATGCAGGAGTAGCCGTACTCGACGTGGTACGTCCCGGGCCCGCCGGCCCGCCACAGCCGGTGCAGGTCGCCGGGCATGGACCCGGCGGCGCAGACGACGATGTCGCGGGGCCCGGCCGCCGCGTTCACCGCGCCGATCACCTCGGTCTGGGCGGGCAGCGGGGCGTGGCCGCGCCGGTAGGCGTCCTCGGTGACGGCGTTCCAGCGCGCCGCCAGGTCGCGCGCCTCCGCGCGGTACGCGTCCGGCACGGAGTGGTCGCCGAGCGCGGCGAGCAGGCCGCGCAGCCCTTCGCGGGCGTCGGCGACCAGCGGCGTCCCCGCGAGCTTGGCCGCGTCGAACCGCGCCACGTTGAGGTTGGCGAACCGCACGCCGGGGCGCGCGAACAGGCTCCGCGACGCGGTCGTGAAGTCGCTGTAGCGGGTGCCGACGCCGAGCACGGCGTCGGCCTCGCGGGCCAGCGCGTTCGCGGCGGCGGTGCCGGTGGCGCCGATCGCGCCGGCCGCGCAGGGGTGGTCCCAGGGGAGCGAGCCCTTGCCCGCCTGCGTCTCGGCGACGGGGATCCCGGTGGCCTCGGCGAGCGCGCGCAGCTCGGCCGCCGCGCCCGAGTACACCACCCCTCCCCCGGCGACGATCAGCGGCCGTTCCGCGCCGGCGAGGAGGGCGGCGGTCTCCTCCAGCGCGGCGGGCTCGGGCAGCGGCCGCGGGATCCGCCAGACCCGCTCCCGGAACAGCTCCTCCGGCCAGTCGTACGCCTCGGCCTGGACGTCCTGCGGCAGCGCGAGCGTGACCGCGCCCGTCTCCGCCGGGTCGGTGAGCACGCGCATCGCGGCGAGCAGCGCGGTTTCGAGCTGCTCGGGCCGGTTGACGCGGTCCCAGTACTTGGAGACCGGCTTGAAGCAGTCGTTCACGGACACGTCGTACGACCGCGCGTCCTCCAGCTCCTGCAGGACGGGGTTCGCGGTACGGGTCGCGAACACGTCGCCGGGCAGCAGCAGCACCGGCAGCCGGTTGATCGTCGCCAGCGCCGCGCCCGTCACCATGTTCGTCGCGCCGGGGCCGATCGAGGTCGTGCAGGCGAACGTCGCCAGGCGGTCGCTCGCCCGCGCGTACCCGGCCGCCGTGTGCACCATCGCCTGCTCGTTGCGCGCCATGTGGAACGGCAGCGCGTCGCCGTACTCCAGCAGCGCCTGCCCCACCCCGGCGACGTTGCCGTGCCCGAAGATGCCGAAGCAGGCCGGGAAGAACCGGCGGCGCGACCCGTCGCGCTCGGAGTACTGGACCGACAGGAACCGGACGAGCGCCTGCCCGACGGTGAGCCTCATGTTCGCTCCTGGGAAGAGGTGAGCGGGAGCCTCGGGTCGACCGGCTGCCCGGGCCAGGTCTCGCGGATCCAGCCGTGCGCGGGGTCGTCGCAGATCCGCCAGGCGCGCTCCGGCGACGGGCCCGCCATCACGTTCAGGTAGTAGAGGTCGTGGCCGGGCACCGCCATCGACGGGCCGTGCCAGCCGTGCGGGATGAGGACCGCGTCGCCGTCCCGCACCTCGGCCAGGACGTCGATGGGCCGCCCGGGGCTCCCGTAGACCCGCTGGTACGCCATCCCGGGGCGCCCCCGCGGTCCCGGCGCGACCTCGAAGTAGTAGATCTCCTCCAGGACGGCCTCGGCCGCGGTCTCCTCGTCGTGCTTGTGCGGCGGGTACGAGGACCAGCAGCCGCCCGGGGTTAGGACCTCGCACGCGATGAGCTTCTCCGCGTACGGGAAGCCCTCGGGCGTGCCGAAGTTGTTGACCTGGCGGCTGGCGTGGCCGGCGCCGCGCAGCTCGACCGGCACGTCCTCGGCCGGCACGTAGCGCGGGACGAGCCGCCGCGTGCAGCGCGCCCCCGCGAGCGCGAAGCGGCCCTCCCCCGCGACGGTCACGCGCGCGTCGCGCGGCACGTACGCGAAGTCGCTCACGCGGGAGAAGACGTCGCGGCGGCCGCGCAGCTCGTACCGCTCGCCGTCGCAGGTCACGGTGCACGAGCCGGCGAGCGGCAGCACGATCGTCTCGTACTCGCCCGTCCCGAACGCGGCCTCGCCCGCCTCCGGCAGCTCCAGGACGCGGAGCGAGGCGTACGCCCAGCCGGCCGACTCGGGCGTGATCACCAGGCGGTACGGCCCGTCCGCCGTGGAGCCCGCGCGCAGATGGTGCTTCATACCTGCTCCCCCGCCATGGCCTTCTCGACCTCCGCCGTGTCCGGCATCGCGTCGGCGCAGGCGAGCCGGGACGCGACGATCGCCCCGGCGGTGCCCGCGAACGCCAGGACCCGGTCCAGGTCCCAGCCCGCCAGCAGCCCGTGGCAGACCGCGCCGCCGAACGCGTCGCCCGCGCCCAGCCCGTTCACGACCTCCACCTCGACCGGCGGGCTCTCGACGACCCGGTCGCGCGTCGCGGCCAGGACGCCCGCCGGGCCGCGCTTCACGATCGCAAGGTCCAGGCCGGGGACGCCGAGCAGCGCGGCCGCGGCGGCGCGCGGGTCGCGCTCGCCCGTCGCGACCTCGCACTCCTCCACGTTGCCGACGGCCACGGCCGCGTGCTCCAGCGCGCGGCGCGTCCAGAACCGCGCGTCCTCCGGCGACGGCCAGAGCATCGGCCGGTAGTCCAGGTCGAGAACGGTCCGCCCCGGATGGGCCGCCATCGCCGCCAGCGTCGCCGTGCGGCTCGGCTCCTGCGAGAGGCCGGTGACCGTGGCCCACACGATCCGCGCCGAGGCGATCGCCGCCAGGTCCAGCTCCCCGGCGCGGATCTCGAGGTCGGGGGCCTTCGGGTAGCGGTAGAAGTAGAGCGGGAAGTCGTCCGGCGGGAAGATCTCGCAGAACGCCAGCGGGGTCGGCAGCCCCGGCACGGCGGCGACGTACCGGTCGTCCACCCCGTACCGCCGCAGCGCCTTGCGCACGAACCGGCCGAACGGGTCGTCGCCGGTGCGCGTGACCACGGCGGTCCGGCGGCCGTGCCGCGCGGCGGCGACCGCCACGTTCGTCGGGCTGCCGCCCAGGTACTTGCCGAACGTCTCCACGTCCTCCAGCGGCACCCCGGTCTCGCGCGGGTAGACGTCCACGCTGACCCGGCCCATCGTGATCAGGTCGTACGGCCCCTCCCGCGGCCCCTCCCGCGGCCCCGCCGGGGGCGGCCCGGTCACGACGCCACCCCGGCGAGGTAGTCCAGGCACGCGCGGACGTCGGCGTAGGGCCCGGCGCCGGGCGGCTCGGGCGGCTCGGCGGCGAGGACGGCGTCCTGCTCCATCACGTACCAGCCCTCGTACCCCGAGCCCTCCAGCGCCGCGATGACGGCGGCGATGTCGATGTCGCCCCGGCCGAGGGGCCGGTACAGGCCGTCCCGCACGGCCCGGGTGTACGGGACGCGCCCGTCGCGCACCCGCTCCGCCAGCGGCACGTCCACGTCCTTGAGGTGCACATGCGCGACGCGCGGGGCGGCGAACCGCGCCAGCCACAGGGGGTCGGTGCCGCCGACGAGGAGATGGCCGGTGTCCAGGCAGAGCGGGACGCTGCACTCGCCGAGCACCCGCTCGACCTCCGCGCGCCGCTCCACGACCGTCCCGACGTGCGGGTGCAGCGCGACCCGCCGGCCGCGCGCGGCGGCGCGCAGCGTGATCGCGTCCAGGTTCGACAGCAGCGCGCGCCACGCCTTGGTGTCCAGCTCGGGCCGCTGGTCGTAGCCGTCGGTCCCGGTGGCGGCGGCCAGGATCAGCACCGTCTCCTCGCCCAGGCCGTCCATGGCCAGCTCGACGTCCGGCAGCGGGTCCCGCCCGGGGTCGTGCAGGACGGCCGGGACGAACGCGCCCACCAGGTCCAGCCCGAACTCCGCCAGCAGCCGGCCGCGCGCCGCCGGATCGGGCGGCAGGAACCCGGCCGGCCCCAGCTCGGTCGCGCCCAGCCCGAGATCGCGCATCTCCCCGAGCACCCGGCGCGGCGCCATCTGGTGCCCCCATCCCGGGACCTCGCACACGCCCCAGGAGATCGGCGCGCCCGCCACCCTCATCTCCGCACCCCTTCCCTTCGGACTTCTTCGATCTCGACGATCCGGCGTTCCCGCCGGGACAGCTCGCACGCCTCCGCGAGGTAGAACGCCTCCAGCGCGTCCTCGGGCGGGCACGGGTTGCCGCGGCGGCCGGCGACCAGGTCGATGAACGCCCCCAGCTCGGCGTCGTACGCGGCGGCGAACCGGTCGAGGAACCCGCCGTACGCGGGCGGGCGGGCGCCGGCACCGGGCGGACCGGCCGGCACGGGGGTCGCCGGGGTGCGGTCGTCCAGGCCCGCGACCAGGCTGTCCTTGGAGCCGAACAGCTCCAGCCGGACGTCGTAGCCGGCGGCGTTGTAGCGGGTGGCGCCGAGCGTGCACAGCGTGCCGTCGTCCAGGGCGAGCAGCGCGGCGCCGGTGTGCACGTCGCCGGACTCGCGGAACATCTCGTCGCCGGTGTCGGAGCCCGCCGCGACCACCCACACCGCCTCGCGCCCGGTGACGTGCCGGAGCGAGTCCAGGTCGTGGATGACGCAGTCGCGGAACAGCCCGCCCGAGCCGGGGATGTACGCGGCGGGCGGCGGCGCCGGGTCGAAGCTGCACGAGCGGACGGTGTGCAGCCGGCCGAGCCGCCCGGCGGCGACGGCCTCGCGGGCCGCCGCGTACCCGGCGTCGAACCGCCGCTGGAAGCCGACCTGCACCGGGATCCCGGCGGACCGGGCGTCCCGCATGATTTGGAACGTTCCATCAATATCCGACGCGAGCGGTTTCTCGCAGAAGACGGGTATCCGGGCCGCGACGGCGCGGCGTACCAGCGCGGCGTGCGCGCCGGTGGCGGCGGTCACCACGAGGCCGTCCAGGCCCGCGGCGAACAGGCCGTCCACCGCGTCCAGGGAGCGCGCGCCCAGCCCCGCGGCCAGCTCGCGCGCCCGGCCCGGATCGGCGTCCGCCACCAGCAGCGCCTCGACGTCCGGCGCCTCGCGCAGTGCGGCGGCGTGGCGCGCTCCTATGCGCCCCGCGCCGGCCAGCCCGATCCTCATCGATCCCTCCCGTTCGGTGCGCTGGGGACCGGCGCCGGACAGGACGCCGCCCCGGCCCCCGTGGTCAGGTTGCGGCCAGGTGAGCCCCGAGTGTGCTGGAGCGTTCCATGCACGTCAACGGCCCGGCGGGCCTCCTCTCCCTTACGGGCTGTCCGCAATGGGCCCGTTCTCGGTGGGACCGCGCTTTCCCACGACATTGAACAAGCGTTAGGTTTAGCCGCATGCGGGTCTTCATCACCGGCGCGTCCGGATTCGTCGGGTCCCATGCCGTCCGTGCCCTGCTGGAGGCGGGGCACCGGCCGCGCGCGCTCGTCCGCGATCCCGCCAAGGCCGGCAAGGTACTCGCCGGCCTGGGCGTCGACACCGCCGGGGTCGAGTTCGTCACCGGCGACATGCTCGACAAGGGCGCGGTGAGCGCGGCCCTCGACGGCTGCGACGCCGCGATCCACGCCGCCGCCGCGATCGGCGTCACCGGCGCGCCCGACCGGCCGCGCGGCCCGCTCGCCGCGGGGGCCGGATCCGGCCGCGACCCCGAGAGCGCGCTCGTCCAGGTGAACGTGTCCGGGACCCGCAACGTCGTCGGCGGCGCCGTCGCCCGGGGCCTCGACCGGGTCGTGCACGTGTCCACGGTCGCGGTGTTCGTGCCGCCCGCCGGGCCGCGCATCACCACCGACGGGCCGCTCGCCTCGCCCCGTACCGACTACGGCCGCTCCAAGCTCGCCGCCGAACGGTACGTGCGGGACCTCCAAACGGAGGGCGCGCCCGTCACCATCGTCTACCCCGGCGGCGTGTGCGGGCCGGACCAGCCCGTCCTGGACGCCCTGATGGAGGGGCTCAGCGCCGGCCTCGACCAGGCCTGGCCGCTGCCGCCCGGCGGCGTCTCCGTGATCGACGTGCGCGATCTCGGCGAGGCCCTCGCCCGCGCCGTCGCCACGCCGGCCCCGAACCGGCTGATGCTCGGCGGCCACTACCTGACCTGGCCGCAGTACGCCAGGCTGTGCGAGAAGGTGACCGGCCTGCGCCCGCGCAGCTTCCGCGTCCCCGGCGCCGTCATGCTCGGCGCCGGGTCGGCGCTCGACGCGGCCAAGCGGATACGGAACTTCGATTACCCGCTCACCCGCGACGCCGCCGAGTTCATGGTCAAGCTCGTCCCGACCGACGACAAGCCCTCCCTGGACGCCCTGGGGATGACGCTGCGGCCCGTCGAGGAGACCGTCACCGACGGCCTGCGGTGGCTGGCCGAGGCCGGCCACCTCCGCCGGGCCGGAAGGCTCGCGCCCGCCCCGCGCGGCACCGCGCACACCTCTCAGGAGCACCCGATGCCGACCCTCATCCAGCGCACGTTCGGCCCCACCTTCCAGAAGATCTCGGGCTCGCCGCGGTTCGCCCGGATCGGGCCCAAGATCGTTCCGCCGCTGGACCGCGCGCTCCACAAGGCGAGCGGGGGCCGCCTCATGCTCGGGCAGCTCCTGGTGCCGAGCCTCGTGCTGTCCACCACCGGCGCCGTCAGCGGGCTGCGGCGGCAGACGCCGCTGGCGTGCATGCCCGAGCCGGACGGCTCGTGGATCGTCGTCGGGTCCAACTTCGGCCGCGAGAAGCACCCCGCCTGGACCGGCAACCTGCTCAAGCACCCCGGCGCCGAGGTCAGCTTCCGCGGCCGCTCCACCGAGGTCACCGCGCACCTGCTCGACTCCGCCGAGCGCGCCGAGGTGTGGCCGCGGCTGGTGCGGGTCTGGCCCGTGTACGACCGGTACGTCCAGCGCGTGGACCGCGAGCTGCGCGTCTTCCGGCTGACCCCGGCCTCCTGAGCCCGCCGGCCGCCCCACCTCACTCCGTTCCGCGGAGCGTGCGGGAGAGGCGGCGGCCGGCGAGCGCGTACGCGAGCAGCACGCCCAGCGCGTTCAGGAGGACGTCGTCGACGTCGAACGCGCGCCCCAGCACGGCCAGGCCCTGGACGGTCTCGATCGCCAGCGACACCAGCGCGCCCACGAGCAGCAGCCGGACCGGGCCGCGCAGCCGCACGCTCGCCACCGGCAGCAGCACGCCGAGCGGCGCCAGCAGGATCAGGTTCCCGCCGACCTGGAGCAGCGCCCGGTCGAGCGGCTGGTCCAGATAGAAGCGCAGCGAGTCGCCCGGGTCGGTGTTCCCGCCGGCCTGGCCGTTGTCCTCGACGGGCGTCAGCGTGAGCCGGAACGCGTAGTAGAAGAACACCCCGAGCGCGCCGAGCGCGGCCACCACCGCGAGCGCCCGCAGCGCCTGCACGTACCAGGGGGTCCGACCGACCGACTCGACCATGCCGGTGCTTGTCCCCGATCCGGCGGCGTGTATGCGCCCGGAACGCGGGAACGCCCGCGCCGGAGCGCGGGCGTCCCTCTGCCGGGATCAGGCGGCGACGGTCGCGGCCTCGCTATTGGCCGGCTCCAGCGCCAGGTCCAGGACCTCGCGGACGTCGCTGACCGCGAAGACCGTCATGTTCTCCAGCACCTCGGCCGGCACGTCCTCCAGGTCCGGCTCGTTCCGCTTCGGCACGATCGCCGTGGTGATGCCCAGCCGGCTGGCGGCCAGCAGCTTCTGCTTCAGCCCGCCGATCGGCAGCACCCGTCCCGTCAGCGACACCTCGCCGGTCATCGCCACGTCCGACCGGACCGGCCGGCCCGTCAGCAGCGACGCCAGCGCCGTCGTCATCGTGATGCCGGCGCTCGGCCCGTCCTTCGGGATCGCCCCGGCGGGCACGTGGACGTGCACGCCGCGGTCCTTCAGGTCGCCGACCGGCAGCTCCAGCTCCGCGCCCCGCGACCGCAGGTAGCTGAGCGCGATCCGGGCCGACTCCTTCATGACGTCGCCGAGCTGGCCGGTCAGCGTCACGCCGGTGTCGCCGGTCTCCTTGTCGGCCAGCGACGCCTCGATGTAGAGGACGTCACCGCCCGCGCCGGTCACCGCGAGCCCCGTCGCCACGCCCGGAACGCCCGTACGGCGCTCGGACCTGCTGAGCTCGACCTCCGGCGTGAACCGCGGCCGCCCCAGGTAGTCCTTCAGGTCGGCGGCGCCCACGCTCACCGGCAGCTCGGCCTTCTCCAGCGCGACGTTCGCCGCGACCTTCCGCAGCACCCTGGCGATCGACCGGTCCAGCGACCGCACGCCCGCCTCACGGGTGTACTCCGCGGCCAGCAGCCGCAGCGCGTCGTCCCCGAAGGACACCTCGGACGCCTCCAGCCCCGCCTTGTCGAGCTGGCGCGGCAGCAGGTGGTCCCGGGCGATCGTCACCTTCTCGTGCTCGGTGTAGCCGTCCAGCTGCACCAGCTCCATGCGGTCCAGCAGCGGCCCGGGGATCGCCTCGACCACGTTCGCGGTCGCCAGGAACAGCACGTCGCTCAGGTCGAGCTCCACCTCCAGGTAGTGGTCCCGGAACGTGTGGTTCTGCTCGGGGTCCAGGACCTCCAGCAGCGCCGCCGTCGGGTCGCCCCGGTAGTCGGCGCCGACCTTGTCGACCTCGTCCAGCAGCACCACCGGGTTCATCGAGCCGGCCTCGCGGATCGCGCGCACGATCCGTCCCGGGAGGGCGCCGACGTACGTCCTGCGGTGGCCGCGGATCTCGGCCTCATCCCTGACTCCGCCCAGCGCGACCCGGACGAACTTGCGGCCCATCGCCCGCGCGACCGACTCGCCCAGCGACGTCTTGCCGACCCCGGGAGGGCCGGTCAGCGCCAGCACCGCGCCGGACCGCCGCCCGCCGACGACGCCCAGCCCCCGGTCCGCGCGCCGCTTGCGCACGGCCAGGTACTCGATGATGCGCTCCTTGACGTCGTCCAGCCCGGCGTGGTCGGCGTCCAGGATCTCCCGCGCGCCCGCGATGTCGTACGCGTCCTCCGTGCGCTCGTTCCACGGGATGTCCAGGACGGTGTCCAGCCACGTGCGGATCCAGCCGCCCTCCGGCGAGGCGTCCGACGACCGCTCCAGCTTGTCGACCTCCTTGAGCGCGGCCTCCCGCACCTTCTCCGGCAGGTCGGCCGCCTCGATCCGGGCGCGGTAGTCGTCCTCCTCGTCCGCCGGGTCGCCGTTCAGCTCGGCCAGCTCCTTGCGGATGGCCTCCTGCTGCTGCCGCAGCAGGAACTCCCGCTGCGTCTTCTCCATGCCCTCCTGGACGTCCTTGCGGATCGTCTCCTGCACGTCCAGCTCGGCCAGGTGGTCGCGCGCCCACCCGATCGCCAGCGTCAGCCGCTCGACCGTGTCCGGCGTCTCCAGCAGCTCGATCTTCTGCTCGTCGCTCAGATACGGCGCGTACCCGGCGTTGTCGGCCAGCGCCGACGGGTCGTCGATGGCCTGCACGACGTCCACGACCTGCCACGCGCCGCGCTTCTGCAGGATCACCGCGACCAGGCTCTTGTACTCCTTGGCCAGCTCCTGCGCCCGCCCGGACGCCGGCGGCACCTCGATCACGGTGCCCTCGACCCACAGCGCCGCGCCCGGCCCGGTCGTCCCGGTCCCGATCCGCACCCGCTCCACACCGCGCACCACGGCCCCGGGCTCGCCCCCGGGAAGCCGGCCCTCCTGCTCGATCACACCGAGCGTGCCGACCGCCGCGTACTGCCCGTTCAGCCGCGGCACCAGCAGCACCCGCGGCTTGGCCGCCGACCGGATCCCGGGCCCCTTGGCCCGCGCGACCGCCCGGGCCGCCTCGATCGCCGCGCGCACCTCGTTCTCCGAAAGATCGAGGGGCACGACCATGCCCGGCAGAACGGCCCCGTCGTCCAGGGGCAGGACCGGCAGCGTCAGGGTCTCGCTCATGCTCTCAGCTCCAAGTCTGTAGCGCTCTGACCAACATCAAGTTGAGTCATACACACTCAAGAAAACGGAGCAGCAATCTGTTCCCTCACCCACGTTCGCTGACAGCGATCAAGCCCGCGGCCGTCCCTCACCGCGAGATACGCCGCCGCCTCGCCACCCGCCCGGACGGACGCCTCACCCGGCACTGGTCCGCCGTCCTGACGGTCGGCCGGCGCCTCGAACAATGACGATCACTTCGGCGAGAATCGGCCGCCATGCATCCCAACTGGGCCCTGGCGACCGCCGTGCTCGGCCGGGTCGTCCCAGGGGCGACCGGCTTCTCCCCCGACCAGATCCCCGGCCTGGCGGTGGAGCGCTGGCGGCGGTTCCAGATCGACGACCGCGATCCCGACGACGTGACGATCGAGTTCGTCGAGTACTGCCTGGCCCGTGTCGACGGGCTGCTGATCGTCGTCACCTCCGGCAGTTTCGCCGAGCGGGCGGGCCCGTTCTTCGTCGCCTGCGAGCGGTTCGTCGAGTTCGCCACGGCCTACCCGGACGTGGTCGGTGAGCCTCTCGTAAACGGCGACACCATCGTCGTGTCGCCGTTGACGGGCCGCGTCATCGTCGTCCAGCACGATGGCTGGATCGACACCCTCCAGGGGGTCGCGCGACCTCAGCTGATGTGAGTGGCGGCGGGATACTGCGGATCATGGAGATGAGTACGCCTCGGCTGCTGCTGCGCGAGTTCCGCCTCGACGATCACGCGGCCGTGCACGGGTTCGCCGGGGACGCGGAGGTCACCCGGTACACCGACTGGGGGCCAAACAGCCCGGACGACACCGCCGCGTTCCTCGCCGAGGCGGTTCGGGACGCCTCCGGCACTCCCCGGGAACGGTTCGGGCTCGCCGTGGTCGAACGGGAGAGCGGGACCCTCATCGGGTCGGTGGAGCTTCAGATCGCCAGCGTGCCCCATCGGCGCGGGGAGATCGGCTATGTGCTGCACCGGGACTGGTGGGGGAAGGGCTACGCCGGCGAGGCCGCCGGGCGCCGGCTGCGTTTCGGGTTCGGCGAGCTGGGGCTGCACAAGATCTCGGCGACCTGCGACCCCGGCAACGTCGCCTCCGCCCGGGTCCTCACCAAGATCGGGATGCGGCTCGAGGGGCGCCTGCGGGAGCACCTTCATCTCAGGGGGCGGTGGCGGGACCGGCTGCTGTACGCGGGCCTGGCCGGGCCCGTCGCAGGTCAGGGCGTTTCGTGGGAGGCGCGGTAACCCGTTCAAGGTCATCGAGCGTCTCCCCCACGAAGGCGACCTTCATCCAGAGGCCCCGCAGGAGAGGCGTTCATGACCAGACGTCGAAAGATCGTGGGAGTGGTGGCGGCGGCCGCGCTCGCCGTGCCCGTGACCGCCGGGACCGCCGCGGCGGCGGAGGACTGCGCGGTGGGGGCGGTGGCGGGCGATCCCGCCGCGGCCGTCGACGGGCGGGCCGGGGCCGGTGCCGTCCAGGTGCGGTGCGGCGACCGCTGGCTGACGATCACGCAGGGTCCGGACGAGGCGCCCGAGGACGGCGACCGGTTCGGTGCGTCGGTCGCGGTGGCCGACATCGACCGGGACGGGGCCGCGGATCTGGTCGTCGGCGCGCCCGGCGAGGACGCGGGCGCCGGCGCCGTCCATGTGATCTTCGCTCCGGGACGGGACGCGCGGCCCGCGCCGATCACGCTGCGGCAGGGCGCCGGCGGGGTACCGGACCGTTCCGAGGCGGGCGACGGCTACGGAACGGCCGTGGCTGCGATGCCCGGCACGGTGCTCGCCGGCGCGCCGGGCGAGGACCTGGGGGACGGCGAGGCCGCGGCGGACGCGGGCGCCGTCCAGGTCGTGTCCATCAGCGGCGGGCGGGTGGCCGGCGTCACCGAGCTGAACCAGGACCGGCAGGACTTCGACGGCACCGTGGAGGCCGGCGACCGGTTCGGCGCGTCGCTGGCGGCGGGCTCGTTCGACAAGCCCACCGCGGTGATCGGGGTGCCCGGCGAGGACGTCGGCGCCGAGCGGGACGCCGGGATGATCCACATCGTCGAGGATCCGATGGCGGCGATCGAGGAGACCGCGATCGGCCAGGACTCGGCGGGCGTGAGCGGCACGTCCGAGTCCGGTGACCGGTTCGGCGCGAGCGTCGCGGCGGCCTGGGAGCCGGCCCTGCCGCTGCGCGTCGCCGCCGGGGCGCCCGGTGAGGACCTCGGCGCCGCGGCGGACGCCGGGATGGTGACCGTCCTGGGCTACGACGGCCGGCAGGCCGCCGAGGTGCTGGCCGTGCACCAGGGCACGGCCGGGGTGCCGGGGGCCAACGAGACCGGCGACGGGTTCGGTACGAGCGTGGCCGCCGGCGTCATCCGGTCGGCGTCGGCACCGGGACCGGAGGTGTCGGTGGCGATCGGCGCGCCCGGCGAGGACGTGGGCGAGCTGGCCGACGCGGGCCGCGTGCACGGCGTGCAGGTCGGGGCGACTCCGCGGGTGGACGGGACCGTCAGCCAGGAGACCGACGGCCTGGGCGGGGACGCGCGGGCGAATGCCCGCTTCGGTGCGGCGCTGGCGTTCGGGCCGGGCGAGGCGAGCGTGGTCGCCGGCGCTCCCGGGCACGGCGAGGGTGCCGCCCACGCGGTCCCGTGGCGGGCGCTGTTCGGCACGACCGTGGTGGCGGACAACTGGTTCGCCGGCCGCGACGGCGCGCCGGCGGGTTCCGCGTTCGGGACGAGCGTCGCCGGACGGCCCTAGGCGGCGAAGGCGCGGGCGCCCTCGGCCCACGTGCGGTCCAGGTCGGAGCCGGGCGGGAAGCGGCCGTCGATCTCCATGACGACCATTCCGTGGGCGAACGCGAACAGCGCCTGCGCCGCGTACGGCTCGCCGGTCGCCAGGAAGAACGGCTCCCCGGCCCAGTCCTCCAGGCCGGGGGCCAGGCGGTGGCGGGGCAGCGGCCCGGCGGTGCTCAGCCGGTAGAGGTTGGGGCTGGCGCGGGCCCGTTCCCGGTACGCCCGGAGCAGCGCGGGCACGGGGTCGGGCCCGCCGAGCGCCGCGCGGAGGGCCGCGCCCATCTCGGCGAGGCCGCGCTCGATCAGCGCGACCTCGACGCCCTCCTTGTCGGGGAAGTGCTTGTAGAGGGAGGGCGCGCGGATGCCGATCCGGTCGGCGAGCACCCGCATGGTCAGCGCCTCGCGGCCCTCCTCCTCCAGCAGGGCGCGGGCGGCCGTGACGATCTCGGCCGCCCGGGGTGTCAGCGCGGTGAGCGCCGGCTGCTCGATGGTCATCCGGCCATCTTCTCAACCCTGGCCTTGAGGGCCGCGTTCATGGCCGCGAAGCCGTCCTCGACCTGGATGGCGCCGCCCGCGAACGGCACCAGCACGCCGGTGAACGTCTCGCCCTGCACGAGCCGGGTCCGCCCGCCGGCGATCTCCTCCAGCAGGAAGTAGTGCTCGCCGTCCACGATGCCCGGGACTCCGAAGCGCCCGATCCAGCGCAGCTCCTCGCCCGGCCTCGCCACCAGGACGGTGGGCTTGAACGTCATCGTGCCGCCGCCGTTCGACAGCCGGTTGGTGAGGCGGGCGCCGGTGCGGGCCTCGCCGGCGGCGCTGACGATGAACGGGTTCCATTCGGGATAGGACGGGAAGTCGGTCAGCACCTTCCAGACCTCGGCGGGCGGTGCGCTGATCTCGATCTGCGAGCGCATCCGGGTGGGGTGGGTCCTGGTCCAGACGTACAGGCCGGCGATGGCGACGGCGAGCAGTACGACGATCGTGAGGGTGGCGCGGACGAGCATCTCTGCCTCCTGGCTAACGGCGCTAGCTACACGATAGCTAACGCCGTTAGCCTGTGCAAGGCCCGAAGCGGCCACGGCGGTGGATCGAGGTCTGCGGGCGGGTTCCGGCGGGCATGGCGGCGCCGAGCGCGGGCGCGGCCGGTTTACCTTCAGCGATTCTTCGTTGACCTGGGTTTACGCCGACGTGAAGCCGGGGTACTTAACGCAACGTAATCGTGACGCAGGGTGAAGGGCCGCACCAAGGTCCGCACCCGACGGACCAGGGAGGGTCATCATGCGGGGGACGGCACTGCGCGACCTTCCCGGCGACCCGGTCCGGACGGCCGAGGGCGTTCCCGGCACGTCGCGTCGCTTCCGGCACCGCCCCCCTTCCGCCCAGGTGCCGGCGGCGACCGCAACGCGCCGGGATACACCTCGGGTCCTCGGCCGTCCCGGCCCGGTGCACCGTCACGATCCGGGCCCAGGGCCCGGTGCCGGACGCCCTCCCGGCACCGGACGCCTCACCGCCGGACCGGCGGCTCCGCGGAGCCGCGCCATCGGACCGGCCGCCAGCGACCGACCCAGTGGAGAGAGAGGTGAGTGCCGGATCCAGACGCACCGTGTGAGCCGTTAAAGGAGCCGGGCGGCCCGGCGACTCAGACCCGACCCCCGTCCCAGGCCGCCCAGTAAGCAGCCGATGACCGCTGCTGTGCCCGGCCCGTGGAGGCGTCCAGCCCCACGGGCCGAGGCCGTACCCGGGCCTCTGGAAGCCGGGGAGGCGGCCGGTTCAGGCCTGGTTGGGGGCGGGCTTCTCGCCCTCGGCGGTCCCGGCGGCGCCGCGGGCGGCCAGCTCGGCGCGGGCCCGGGTGACGATCTTGCGTTCGATGAAGAAGGCCAGGAACGGGATCAGGCCGGCCGTCACCATCAGCACCATCTGCTTCAGGGGCCAGGACGCCTTCTGGTAGAGGTCGAACGCGATCGCCAGGTAGACGATGTAGAGCGCGCCGTGGATCGGGGAGATGATCGCCGACGGGGTGCCGTTGCCGCCGATGTAGCGGATCGGCATGCCGACGAAGACCACCATCAGCAGCATCACGCCGACGATGATGGCCATGACGCGGTACCGGTTGATGGCCGCTTCCACGGGTCACCTCTCTGAACGGTCGGACCTCCGGGGGAGGTCGCATGGTCGTGGGTACGGGGGGTGCCCTCAGTCGCGCCGGTGGGTCTCGGAGTTGAGCCTCGCCAGGTAGCGGTTGTAGGCCGCCAGCTGCGGGTCCTCCTCCTCCTGCGCCGCGATGATGGAGCGTTTGACCGCGGCCTCGGCGGGCTCCTCGATCCGGGCCGGGGCCTTGATCGAGGGGTCGTCGGACAGCTCGTCCCGGATCATCTTGACCCACATCACGACCACGAAGAGCGCGAAGATCGGCCACTCGAAGGTGTAGGCCCAGCTGCGGTCGTTGCCGGCCTGCGCGCGGTCGTACTGCCACCACCCGAAGCCGATGAAGGCGACGCACAGCGTGATCGCCACAGCATGCAGCCCGAGCCAGCCAGGGGTGAGGAACCTTCGCACGTCACAAACCCTACCTCCGGCCTCGGCGAGCCCGTGCCCAACCCCGTACTATGCCGGGTTCGCCGTTCTCACCCCGGTATGCATCGTTGGATTTGTCGGTGTTCGGCCCTAGGTTCGCGGCATGGCGGGCATCGGCACGGCTCAGGCTTACACGTATCCGCGCCCTTCGGGGCTGGCCGGGGACGTCCTCGGCCTCTCCACGTCCGGCGGGACCACCACCGCCGGCCCCCGTGACCACCCGTACTTCTTCAGCGGGCTGCTCACCAGGGCGGCGCCGGCCGCGGCGGCGCTGCTCGCCCTGGCCGACGTCGCGCAGACCCGCTACCACCGGCCGCGGCCGACCGCGTTCCGGGATCCGGTCGTCACGTGCAACGGGGACCGGCTGAGGCTGGAGTCGTTCTCCGCGTGCTGCGGGGTGTACGCCCGGCTGGACGTGCTGGAGCAGGCCCTGGACGGGGAGGTGCACGAGCGCGGCACCACCAACGTGGACGTGAACGGCCCGCTGCGCGAGGCGCTCGCCCGGGTGGGCGGCGACGATCCGCTGCACCTGGCCGTGGGCGCCGAGGAGCTGGCGGTCACCACGCTGGACGGCGCGGTGGTGGAGAAGAAGGTGCCGCTGCCCGAGCGGTGGCTGCGCGGCTTCGCCGAGGTGCAGGTGATCACGTCCGGGTTCGATCCGCGCGCCGAGCTGGGGGCGGCCGAGGCGGTGCGCTTCGTGCGCGGCCTGCCGGGCGCGCGGTCCCCCGGGACGCTGTGGGCGGTCCCGGCGGGGCGGGGCCTGCGGGTCGCGGCCCGGCCCGTACCGGGCGCGGTCTGCCTCCCGGGTCCCGGCCGGCTGCGGACCATGCTGCCGCTGCTGCGCTTCGCCCGGGCGCTGCGCGCGTACGGGCCCGCGGTGCGCGCGGGGAACGGGCCGGTCGCGAGCGCCTGGGAGCTGGAGCTCCCCGGCATGCGGTACGTGCTGGTGCTCTCCCCCGAGCCGCACCGCGGGTTCTCCGGCGAGGGCGCCGTCCTGGACGCCCTGGCGACCGACGAGGCGGCCGACGACGCGGAGCTGGTGGGGGCGCTGCTGTCGTTCGAGCCCCGGGTCGAGCCGGACCTGATCGCCGAACGGGCCGGGCTCGGCCTCGCCCGGACGCGCGCCGCGCTCACCCAGCTCGGGACGGCCGGGCGGGTCGGCTACGACACCGCCGAGGCCGGGTTCTTCCACCGCGAGCTGCCGTACGACGCGGAACGGGTCCTCGCGATGAACCCGCGCCTGCGCAACGCCCGGACGCTGGTGGACGAGGGCCGCGTCACGTTCACCGGCCCGGACGTGGCGGCCGTGGACACCGGCGGCCGGCCCTGGCAGGTGCGGTTCGCGGGCGGCTCCCCGGACGGGACCGCGTCCTGCACCTGCCCCTGGTGGGTCGACCACCGCGGCGGGCGGGGGCCGTGCAAGCACGTCCTGGCCGCCCGCATCGTCCGCGACGCCGCGAAGGAGAGCGCCCGATGAGCGCGCCCGTGCTGGAGATGCTGCTGAAGCAGCTCGACGGCGGCAACCTCCGGATGGTGGCCGCGCTCGCGCCGCGCCTCACCGATGCCGAGCGCCGGCGGCTCGGCGAGGACCTGCCCGGCCTGCTGAGGGACGTCCAGGACCGGCAGCCCGGGTTCAGCTGGAGCTGGAGCATGGAACGGCACAAGTGGGCGTTCATGGCGGCGGGGGCGGGCGGCATCGGCGGGGCCGCCGCGGCGGCGGCCTGGCTGACCCGCCGCGACCTGCGCGTCCCCTCCTCGGACGGCGAACCGGCGCACGCCCTGCGGGTCGTCGCCGCGGCGGCGGGCCGCCCGGCGGCCTGGCGGGCCGAGGTGGCGCGGCGCCTGGCCGGCCGGCTGGCGGTCGCCGACCAGGCGGACCCGCACGGGAACGCGGCGGCCTGGCGGATCTGCGCGCTGCTGAGCGCGGACGCGGGCGCCGGGCCGCCAGACGACGACGCGTTCGCCGTCGGCTGGGCCAACTGGACGGACCCGGAGGAGCTGGCCGGCGACCCGTTCCTGGGCGCCATGCTGCCGCGCCTGTTCGAGATCGAGATCATCGGGCGGGTCCTCGGCGGGACCTACCAGGGGCGGCCGTGGATCGACGCGCTCACCGCGCTCGCCCGCGCGGGCGGGATCGACCGGACCGCGCTGCTGGACGGCTGCCTGCGCCGCCTCCTGCGCGGTGGGGACCTCGCCGACCTGCGCTGGTACGTGCGGCTGCACGAGGCGCTGGCCGTCACCCCGGAGGAGGCCGCCGAGCGGCTCCGCGACTACCTGCGGCTGCTGCCCGCCGCGCCGGCCGGGGTCGCCGAGCTCGCGCTCACCGAGGTGCGCCGGGCCGACCGGCTCGGCGCGCTGGACGGGGCCGCGTTCGCCGAGGCGGCCGAGGCGCTGCTGTTCCGTCCGGAGAAGAAGCTGGTCCGGGCGGCGCTCATCTGGCTCGGCGGGAGCGCCCGCGAGCGTTCCCGGGTGGACGCGACGCTGGCCGCCCTCCCCGTCGCATTCGGCTGCGAGGCGCACGCGCTCCAGGAACGCGCCGTCGAGGTGGCCGTCAAGCACGCGGCCGAGGCGGGCGAGAAGGCCCGGCAGGCCGTGCGCGAGGCGGCGGCCGCGCTGCCCGCCGACCTCCGCGCCTGGGTCGCCGCCGCGTTCGGCGATGTCGAGGCGCCCGAGCCCGCCGCGCCGGTCGTCCTGGCCCCGCCGCCCCCGCCCGCGCTCCTGCCCGGCCCGATCTCCTCCATCGCCGAGCTGGCCGAGCAGTTCGCCGTCCTGGAACGCACGGACCCCTCGTGGCAGGACGTCGAGCGCGTGCTGGCCGGGATCGTCGAGTTCGGGTACCGCGATCCGGACGGTGTCAGGGCCGCGCTGGGCCCGTTCGTCGAGGACGAGTCCGACATCTGGAACCAGCCGGTGGACTTCGGGTGGTACTTCGCGGCCTGGCCGGCGGTCTGGCCGAAGCTCGCCGCGCGGGCGATCGTCGAACCGGACGCCCCGTTCCCGAGGGTCGACCGCGTCACGGGGTCCTTCCACGCGCCGCTGCGCCGCTTCCTCCTCCTGCGGATGCGCGAGATCGCCGCGCTGGCCGGGCGGGTGCCGGTCGTGCTCGGGACGCCCACGTCGTCGACCGGCCACATCGACCCGGACGAGCTGGTCTCCCGCATGGAACGGGTCGAGGCGGCCGGGGCCGACCCCGGGCCGTTCGACCTCCAGCAGGCCCTCCTCCGCCTTCCCCGCGAGGCCGGCGCGGACGCGGCGGCCCGCGCCCGGCGGCTGGCCTCGCCCGCGGGCCGGGAGCTGGCGGACCGGCTCGCGGGCGGGCCCGTCCCCGACCCGGCCGTCGAATGCGTTCTCCTCCAGGGCGCCCGGTCGGCCGGTGACGCGGGGAGCGGGCTCGTCGCCACGGTGACGCCGCGCGGGGAGGTGCCGGATCCGGTGGCCCCGCTGTTCGCGTTCCCCTGGGGGAGTTCGTGGCAGAGCCACTCCGAGGGGGAGCACCCGCAGGCCGCCCCCGAGATCCACTGGTGGCCGGCGATGCTGCCGTCGCACACCGAGACGGCCGCCGCACATCTCCTCCCCCACCTGGCGCCGCTCGTCGAGGCGGATCACGAGCAGGGCGCCGCGCTGCTCGGGCTCGCCGAGGCGGACGGGCCGGCCGGCGCGGCGGCGGGGGCCGCACTCGCGTACGGGCTGACGGTCAAGAGCGCGCGGCAGCGGGCCGGGGCCGTGGACGCGCTGCTGCACATGGCGGCGCGCGGCCGCCTGCCGGCCGCCGAGCTGGGCGCGGCCGTCGGGACGCTGACCGAGCACCGGATCGCCAAGCCCGCACGCGTGACCGGCGCGCTCGCCGAGGCCGCCGGAGCGGGCGCGGACGCCCAGGTGTGGACGGCGGTCGCGGCGGCGCTACCGGTGATATTCGCCGCGATCGCCGAGCAGAAGATCAAGCCGCCGGCCGGGCTGCCCGATCTGATCGCCCTGGGCACCCGGACGGCCGAGGCCACGGGGGCGCGGGACGGCGTGCCCGGCCTGGCGGAGACGGTCGGCCGGGGCGGGTCCAGCCGGCTGGTGAAGGAGGCGGCGCGGCTGTACGCGCACCTCACCCGGTGGTGAGCTTTCCCTGGATACCCCCATCCCGTACAGTGATCGGGCAAATCATGAACATTCCCTCTATTCACTGCTGACATCACTGCTGACACCACTAGTGACAGGACCATGCCGATGACGCTCGCGGACGAGGCCGCGGAACGGGCCGTACCGCCGGGGCGGCATCCCGCCCAGCGGCGCATCCTGGCGGTGCTGACCGCCTCCCAGATCCTCGGCGGGATCGGGGTGGGCACCGGTGTCGCGATCAGCACGCTGGCGGCGGCGACGCTGTCCGGCTCGGAGGCGATCGGCGGGCTGGCGCAGACGTCCGCGGTCGCGGGCGCCGGCGTGCTGGCCGTCCCGATGGCCCGCGCCGCCGCCCGGCACGGCCGCCGCGCCGGGCTGTCGCTGGCGTACGGCGCCGCCACCGCCGGCGCGGTCGTCGCGATGATCGGCACCGCGATCCCCTCGTGGCCGCTGCTCATGCTGGGCCTCTTCCTGGCCGGCGGCGGCAGCGCGGGCGGCCTGGCGGCCCGCTACTCGGCCACCGACCTGTCCGGCCCCGGGCGCACCGCGCGGGATCTGTCGATCGTGGTGTGGGCGACCACCGTGGGCTCGATCGCGGGCCCCAACCTGGCCGAGCCCGCCGACGCGATAGGCCGCGACCTGGGCCTGGCGGCCTGGGCGGGACCGTACGCCATGGCGGCGATCGCGTTCGGCCTGACGCTGCTCGGGATCTTCGCGCTGCTGCGGCCCGACCCGCTGCACGCCGCCGGGATGCGCACGTCCGGCAAAGACGCGGCCAGGGACGTGACCGGGGACGGGGCCGAAGACGCGGACGGCGGCCCGCCCGCGCCGAAGGTGAGCGGCTGGCGGGCCCTGCGCGAGTCCCCGCGGGCGCGGCTGGCGGTGGCCGCGATCGCGGTCAGCCACATCGTGATGGTCTCGGTCATGGTGATGACGCCGGTCCACCTCAACCACGGGCACGCGAGCCTGTCCATCGTGGGCGTGGTCATCAGCCTGCACATCGCCGGCATGTACGCGCTGTCGCCGCTGCCCGGCTGGCTCGCCGACCGGTACGGGCGCGTCCCCGTGCTGCTGATCGGGATGGCCGTGCTGGCCGCGGCGACCGCGCTGGCGGCCGTCTCCGCGCCGCACGACGTGACCCGGCTGTCGATCGCGCTGGTGCTGCTCGGGCTCGGCTGGTCGTTCGGGCTGGTGGCCGGGTCGGCGCTGCTGACCGAGTCGGTCCCGCTGGAGCGGCGGCCCGCCGTCCAGGGCCTGTCGGACCTGCTGATGAACGGCGGCGCCGCGATCGGCGGGCTGGCGGCCGGCGCGATCGTCACCGCCTTCTCCTACGGTGTCCTCGCAACCTGCGCGATGGCCCTGGTGTTGCCCATGACGGCGGCGCTCATCGTGGGCGGAAGGGAGCGGACATGACGGAGACACTCGCGTTCGGATCGGTGGACACCGTGCTGGGGCGGCTGCTGGTCGGCGCCACCGAGACCGGCGTCGGCTGGCTCGGCTGGAAGGACACCCCCGGCACCCGGGCGCGCGCGGCAGCGCGGTTCGGGCTGCCGGTCGTCGAGGACCCCGGGCGGGTCGCGCCGGCGCTGGACGGCCTGCGCGCCTACTTCACCGGCACGGAGCACGCGTTCGGCCTGCCGGTCGACTGGCGGCTGACCTCGCCGGTGCAGCGGCGGGTGCTGGCGGCGCTGTACGAGTCCGTCCCGTACGGGAAGGTCGTCACCTACGGCGAGCTGGGCGAGCTCAGCGGAGCGGGCGTGCCGGCGCAGGCGATCGGGCAGGTGATGGGCTCCAACCCGGTCCCGCTGATCGTGCCGTGCCACCGGGTGGTGGCGTCCAACGGGCTCGGCGGCTACAGCGGCGGCTCGGGCGTCGAGGTCAAGCGCTGGCTGCTGACGATGGAGGGCTCCATCCCGGCCACGCTCGACTGGGACCTCGCCACCGCGCCCTAGCCGGGGCGGCTAGACGGAGGTCGCGAACGCGACGCCGGTCAGCGACTCCGAGACCTCCCACAGGCGCGCGCCCAGCTCGGGGCGCTTGGCCGCCGGGTTCACGACGACCTTGGTGGGGGCGCCGCGGTACTGGGCGAGCCGCGGCCCGTAGCAGGCGCCCTGCTCGACGCCGGGCGCGGTCGCCGCGTACAGCGTGGGCAGGGCCCCGGCGGCGGCGGACTGGGCGACGGCGGCATTGACCGCGCCCATGAGGCGCTCCTGGCCCCGGCTGCCCTCCATCCGCGGCCCGGTCTGCTGGAGGTTGGTCGCGGCGAAGCCCGGGTGCGCGGCCACGGCGGTGATCTCCGGTACGCGGCGGCCCAGCTCCTTGGTGAAGACCAGGTTCGCGAGCTTCGACTGGGCGTAGGCGGTCCACTTGCGGTACTTGCGGGCGCTCTGCAGGTCGCCGAAGTTCAGCTTCCCCGCCCAGGCGAACCCGCTGGTCACGTTCACCACGCGCGGGGCGTCGGCGGACCGCAGCGCCGCCAGCAGCAGGCCGGTGAGCGCGAAGTGGCCGAGGTGGTTGGTGCCGAACTGCATCTCGAAGCCGTCGGCGGTCGCGCGCTTGGGCAGCGCCATCACGCCCGCGTTGTTGACCAGGACGTCCAGCGGGCGGCCCTCCTCTCGGGCCGCGAACTCCCGTACCGAGGACAGGTCGGCCAGGTCGAGGATGCCGAGCTCGACGTCCGCCGCGGGCACGGCCGCCGCGATCCGGTCGTGCGCCGCCTGGCCGCGCTCGGCGCTGCGGCACGCCAGCACGACCGACGCGCCGTGCCGGGCCAGCTCCAGCGCGGCGTGGTAGCCGATGCCGCTGTTGGCCCCGGTGACGATCGCCCGCCGCCCGCTCAGGTCGGGGATGTCGGCCGCACTCCAGCCGCCCATGGTCACCTCCACGTCGTCGCGGGACCCCACGCTAGACCCAGCGTCCAACAGCGACAACCGGAGTGTGGCGCACCCCACACGGCGAGCGCGGCGGCGGGACGGGCGCCACCGGGGACCGGGTCAGGCGGCCGGGAGGGCCTTCTCGATGGCGGCCACGACCTCGTCGGACTCGGGCTCGGCCTGCGGCGCGAAGCGGGCCGCGACGGTGCCGTCCGGGGCGACGAGGAACTTCTCGAAGTTCCACCGGATGTCGCCGGTGTGGCCCTCGGCGTCGGCGGTGGGGGTGAGGGCGTCGTACAGGGGGTGCCGGCCCTCGCCGTTCACCTCGATCTTCTCGGTCAGGGGGAACGTGACGCCGTAGGTCGTCGAGCAGAACTGCTCGATCTCCTCCGGCGTGCCCGGCTCCTGCCCCATGAACTGGTTGCACGGAACGCCGAGGACGGTGAAGCCGCGCCCGGCGTAGCGCTCCTGGAGCCGCTCGAGGCCGGTGTACTGGGGGGTGAGGCCGCACTTGGAGGCGACGTTCACGATCAGCACGGCCTTGCCGCGGTACTGGCCGAGGTCCGCGGAACCGCCGCGCAGACCACCGATCTCTACCTCGTAGACAGACATGGGCCCGATCCTAGAAGAGAGATCGGGCCTGCCCGTTACCGGCCGTCCCGTGGGAGCGGGGACGGCCCGCCCTCACGTCCCCAACGCGTTCACGAACGCCGCCAGCGCGTTGCCGGCCTCGCCGAGCTGCGAGATGGCGTTGTTGACCACGTTGGCCGCGTCACGGGGCGAGGTGAGCAAGTAGAAGATCACAAAGACGATGGCAACACGCTGGAGGTTCTTCTTGTTCATCCGAAACAGCCATCCCTCAGTAGCGCAGCGACACACTGACCCGACTCATTTGTGCCCATCTGCTTACGCACGCAAAGCGCCATTTTACTGTGGCGGGACGGCCAGCGCTTGATCCCCCCGGCATGATCCGGCCCCGGATCGCGGCGTGGACACGGCACTGGGACGGCGTGGATACGGCATGGAGAAGCCCCGTACCCGACGCAGGTACGGGGCCGCGGCCCTTCGCTCAGAGGCGGCGCGAGTCAGGGAATCGCGCTGACGAACTGCGACATCGACTCGGCCGCGCCGCCGAGCCCGCCCAGCGTGCTGTTGACCAGCGTGGCGGCGCCCTCCGGCCTGGTGATGACGTACCACACCGCGAAGGCGATCGCGGCGATCTTCATATGCTTCTTGTTCACGTTCCCTACCTTCTGAGGTCGGTCGCTCACGGAGAGTGCTTCCCCAGTGAACGCGAACAGAAGTCACGGGAGGGCAAAGAACCGCCCTGCGGAAGATCAGTCCCCCGGCCGGCCGTGCTCGGCCAGGTAGGAGATGTAGAGCGGGCGCAGCGCCTCGGCGAGATCGCTCTCGCCCGCGTGCGTGAACTCCTCCAGCAGCGACAGCCCGTGCAGGAGGTCGAAGGTGGCCCGGTCGACCTCCCCGAGCGAGGCCGCGGCCGCCGGGATGGCGCGCAGCAGCTCCCACAGGAAGCCCACGTCGCGCCGTTCCCTGGCCAGGGCCATCGCCCGGTCGTGCAGTTCCTTGGAGGGCAGCTCGTCCAGCCGCGTCGCTTCCGGCATGCTCCCGACTCTAGCCGCCCGTGCCGCCGCTACTTGGAGATGACGCTGCTCGGGATCTTCTCGTCGTTCTTCAGCGCCTCGAACAGCGCGCCCGCCTTCCGCTTGTCCCACGTGATGTACGCGCCGGCGCTCGGCGAGCTGCCGCTGCCGCCGATCGGGACGGAGGTGGTGACGCCGCCGCCACCGCTGACGCCCTTCATCGCCCACATCATCCGGGCCAGGTCGTGCAGGTGGTCGTCCTCGTCCACCAGGAAGTTGCCGGTGCCGTTGAGGGCCAGCGGGATGCTGCGCATCGGGTTGGCCAGCACGCCCGGGCTCGCGGCCTTCTTCATCAGCGCCCCGAAGAACTGCCGCTGCCGCTCGACGCGGTCGAGGTCGGCGCGGGCGGAGGCGCGGGTGCGGACGTAGCCGAGCGCCGAGGCGCCGTCGAGCGTCTGGCAGCCGGCCTTGAGGTTCAGCCCGGCCTTGGGGTCGCGCATCGGCTCCTTGATGCACATGTCGACGCCGCCGATGGCGTCCACGATGCCGACGAAGCCGCCCAGGCCGATCTCGGCGTAGTGGTCGATCCGCACGCCGGTGGCCTGCTCGACGGTCTTCACCAGCAGCTTGGGGCCGCCGAACGCGAACGCCGCGTTCAGCTTGTTGGAACCCCTGCCCGGGATCGGGACGTAGGAGTCGCGCGGGAGGCTGGTCAGGGACGTGCCGCCGGAGCCGTAGTGCAGCAGCATCATGGAGTCCGTCCGGCGGCCCTCGGCCTTGCCGGTGGCCAGCCGCCTGCGGTCGGCGCTGTCGAGCCCCTCGCGGCTGTCGGAGCCGACGATCAGCCAGTTGGTGCCCGGGGTGTCGGCGAGCCGGCCCGGCTGATCCAGCACCGCCTCCCGCTTGAGCCGCGAGTCCAGGTAGAAGTAGCCGCCGACCGCCAGCACCAGCAGGATCACCAGCAGGATCGCGAGCACCCGGGGCCAGCGGCGGCGCCGGCGCCGGCGGTAGCCCTCGTCGTAGGGGTCACGGCCCCTGTACTGGTCGCCCGCGTACGGGTCCGCGTAGGGGTCGCCGTACGGGTCGCGCTCGTGCGCGTACTCCGCCGGAGCGGGCCTGTTGCGCGCCATCCGGTCTCCCTCCCGTCCTGGCCGGGCGTCGGTCATGCCGTAGACCTTAGGGGACGCCGACTACCGAGCGCGTCCATCCAGTGCATGATTTGTCTGTCGTTCCGTATCAGCACGCTTTGTGATGAAAGCAGCGGTCGCCGTCGTCCTCCCGGGGCACACTTCCCATCGGTGGTACGTGCGGGCGAGGGGCGGCGGATGGGTTCTTCACCAAGATTCTCCCTGCGCGGATTCGTCCGCGCCTTCAGGAACCGGCGCCGGACCAGCGCCGATGCCGCCCCGGACGATTCCGGGCTGCCGGAGGTTTCGGCGCCGGTCTGGTACGCCCGGACCGGCGAGCTGAACTCGACCGGCATGCGGACGATGGCCCGGCGGCTGCCCGCCGTGATCGGGCGGTCGGCCCGGCTGGCCTGGCGCGCCAACCCGGTCGACACCACCGTGACCATCGCGTTCAACCTGATCGCCGGGGTCTTCACCGCGTTCGGGCTGCTGGCCACCACCGGCGTGCTGACCGCGCTGCTCGCGGCCGGCCCGACCCCCGACCGGGTCCGCGCGGCGCTGCCGTCGCTGGCGCTGGTCGCCGGCGCGATCACGCTGCGGTCCGGGCTGCAGGCGGCGGCCGGCTGGGCGCAGGACCGCCTCAACCCCCAGGTGCAGCGGCTGGTCGAGCTGCGGCTGTACGAGGCGACCACGGCCGTGGAGCTGGCCGCGCTGGACGACTCGGAGTTCCTGGACGACCTCAAGCGCGCCGAGGGCCGCGGGATGCGGTCGGCGACCATGGTCGTCCAGCAGGCGGTGGACGTCCTCACCGGCGCGGTCGGGCTGGCCGCCGCGGCCGGGACGCTGGGCGTCCTGCATCCCCTGCTGCTGCCGCTGCTGCTGCTCACGGCGCTGCCGGAGGGCTGGGCGGCGGTCCGGGCCGCGCGGATGCGCTACGTCACCGAGCTGCGGCTGATCGGCGCGCTGCGGCGCAAGTGGATCCTGTCCGACCTGATGGCCGACCGCGGGCAGGCGCCGGAGATCCGCTCGTTCACCATGCGGGGCTTCCTGCTGGAGCAGTACGACCAGGTCGCCGCGCACCAGCGCGCCGTGGAGCTCGCCCTGGCCCGGCGGCAGACGGCCGTGCGGGTCCTCGGCGACATGATGAAGGGCCTGGCCACGGCGGGCGTCTACGTCGCGCTGGGGCTCATGCTGTGGAAGGGCGCGGTGCCGCTGGCCGTGGCGGGGACGGCCGTGCTGGCGATCCGCACCGGCCAGACCTCCCTGGCCACCCTGGTGTTCGCCGTCAACCGGTGCTACGAGGAGGGCCTGTACTTCGGCGACTACCTGGAGTTCTGCGCCGAGGCCGAGGCGCGTACGCCCGAGCGCGTACGCCTCCTACCTGAGGAGGACCCCGAGAAGGACTCCGAGAAGGTCTCCGCGGAGGACCCTGCGGAGGCCCCGGTGGCGCTGCCGGCGGACTTCGGCCGGATCACCGTCGAGGACGTCACGTTCACCTACCCCGGCGCGGACGCGCCCTCGCTCAACGGGATCTCGCTGCGCGTCGAGCGCGGCGAGGTGGTGGCGCTGGTCGGCGAGAACGGTTCGGGCAAGAGCACGCTGGCCAAGATCCTCGCCGGGCTGTACGACCCCGACACCGGCGACGTCCGCTGGGACGGCGTCCCGCTGCGCCGGGTGCCGCCCGAGCGGCTGTGGGAGCGCGTCGCGGTGATCGCTCAGGACTACACGCACTGGCCGATGACCGCCCGGCAGAACATCACGATGGGCCGTAAGGCGTCCGAGGAGGCGCTGCTGGCCGCCGCCCGGTCCTCCGGCGCCGACGAGGTGGTGGCCGATCTCGCGCGCGGCTACGACACGCTCCTGGACCGCCGCTTCGAGGGCGGCGCCGAGCTGTCGGGCGGGCAGTGGCAGCGGCTGGCGGTGGGCCGCGGCTTCTTCCGGGACGCGCCGCTGCTGATCTGCGACGAGCCGACCGCCGCCCTGGACGCGCGCGCCGAGCACCACCTGTTCGAGCGGATCCGCACGCACGCCGACGGCCGGACGGTGCTGCTGATCACGCACCGGCTGGCCAGCGTCCGGCACGCCGACCGGATCTACGTGCTGGAGCACGGCAAGGTGGTCGAGGAGGGCGACCACGCCTCGCTGATGGCGCACGGCGGCCTCTACGCCGACCTCTACGGCCTCCAGGCGGCGGCGTACCGCGCCGCAGGCTGAGCCCGGGCCGGACACCCATGTACCCCATCTACTAGATGTACGGTCCGGTCGGCAGGTCGGGCTCGCGCCGGGACGGCTCGGCGGGCACGTCCTCCGGCCGCAGCGTCCGCACCTCGGCCGGGTCGACGGCGCCGGGCCGGGCGTCCTCGGCCCCGGTGATCCGCTGCGCCTGCCGGGAGATCGCCTCCTCCAGCACGTTGCGGACGAGCCGGGCGTTGCCGAACGACGCGCCGCGCCGCTCGGCGGCCAGCCGGCGGCGCAGCGCGGCCAGCACGCCGTCCGCCATCGCGAAGCCGGCCTCGGCCGCCATCGACTCGAAGATCGTCGCGAGCTCGTCGTCGGTGTAGTCGGGGAACCGCAGCGCCTTGGGGAAGCGCGACTCCAGCCCAGGGTTGAAGCGCAGGAACCGCTCCATCTCCGCGTCGTACCCGGCGACGATCACCACCAGGTCCGAGCGGTGCTCCTCCATCAGCTTCAGCAGCTCGGCCACCGCCTCGTGGCCGAAGTCGCGGCCGTCGCCGCCGGCGCCGCTCAGCGCGTACGCCTCGTCGATGAACAGCACCCCGCCGAGCGCCCGGTCCACCGCCGCACGCACCTTGTGCGCGGTCTGCCCGATGAACTCGGCGACCAGGTCGCCGCGGGTGACCTCGACGAGATGGCCGGACGACAGCAGGCCCAGCTGGGCGTACACGGCCGCGACCAGCCGGGCGATGGTCGTCTTGGCGGTGCCCGGGTTGCCCATGAACACCATGTGCCGGGCCGGGAACGCCAGCGGCACCCCCGCGTCCCGGCGCATCTGCTCGGCCCGCGCCTCGGCGACCAGCGCGCCGATCTCCCGCTTGATCTCCTCCAGCCCGATCAGCCGGGCGACGTCGGCCAGCGGGTCGCCGGGCACCGCGTCCCGGCCGGGCGCCAGCGTGTCGGGCACGTCGGCGAGCAGGATCTCGTCCAGGGACTCGGTCTCGTCCACGACGCCGTCGGCCAGCACGCGGCGGCCCTGCATCGCCACCGCCCGGTCCAGCAGGCCGTGCATGACGCGGGCGTTGCCGAACCCGCGGCCGCGCGGCGCGGCCCGCACCAGCGCCGCCACCCGGTCGAGGACGCCCTCGGCCAGCGCGAACCCGGTGTCGGCCGCCTTGATCCGGAACACCTCGACCAGCTCGTCCTCGGTCAGGTCGGGGAAGCGGACGGTGCGCGGGAAGTACGCGGCCAGGTCGGGGTGGGCCTTCAGCAGGCCGTTCAGCTCGGCCTCGGGGCCGGTCAGCACCACGACCAGGTCGTCGGGGTGCGCCTGGACGGCGCCGAGCAGCACGTCCACGATCTCCCGGCCGCGGGCCGCCTCCGCCGAGGCGAACGCGTGCGCGTCCCGGACGAGCAGCACGCCGCCCAGCGCGCGCTCGACCGCCCGCCGCACCTTGACGGCGCTCTCGCTGGAGTAGTCGCCCAGCAGGTCGGCGCGGTCCACCTCGAACAGGTGGCCGTTGGACAGCACGCCGAGGTCGGCGTACACCCGGCCGAGGATCTGCGCGACCTTGCTCTTGCCCGTCCCCGTGTTGCCGGTGAAGACCAGGTGGCGGGGGCGCGCGGCCACCGCCATCCCCGCCTCGCGGCGCAGCCGCGCCGCCTTGGCCTCGGCGACCAGCGCGTCCACCTCCCGCTTGACCGGCTCGATGCCCGCCATCGCGGCCAGCTCGGCCAGCGGGTCGGCCTCGGCCGCGCGGCCGGTGATCACCCGGTGCGGCAGGTCGGCGGCGGTGACCTCCGGGACGGTGTCCGCGTCCTCGCCGGGCCCGGCCTCCTCGGCGGCGCGGCGGCGGGCCGCGGCGGCGACGCTCTGCCCGGCCAGGTGCTCGACCAGCCGGGCGCCGCGCAGGTTGTGCAGCGGCGGGGTGCGGGTGATGAGGAGTCCGGCGGTACGGGCCACCTCGCGGCTCACGCGGGCGCCGCGCGCCGACACGGCCCGGTGGAACAGCTCGGCGTGGTCGTCCTCGCCGAACTCGCGGGTCCGGGTCACCTCGAACGCGCGGACCAGGGCCGGGTTGGCGTCGAACAGCCGCCGGTCGCCGCCCGGCCGGCACAGCGCGACGACGTCGAGGCCGGGCGAGCGGGCCATCAACCGGCGCAGCTCCTCCAGGGCGGCCGGACCGCAGCGCTCGTACCCGGCCAGCTTCTCCAGGTCGTCCACGACCAGCAGCATCCGGCCCTCGACGCAGTCGCGGACGCGGGCCTGGAGCCACAGCACGGCGTCGCTGACGCCCAGCGTCGCGAACACCTGGTCGGAGATCCACAGCGCCTCGCGGATCAGGCCGCGCTCGCGCAGGACGTGCTCCAGGACCTCGGCGGCGGTGCCCTTCCCGGTGCCCTCGGAGCCGGCGACGAGCAGCCGGGCGGGCCGCTCCCCCGCCAGCCGCGCGGCGACGGCCTCGCGCATCGCCCGGCTCAGCTCGGGCTGGCCGACGAGCAGGTCGCCCGCCGCCCGCGCCGCGTCGGGCGCGGTCTCCGGCTCCGCCCGCTCCGGCCGGGACCCGGCGGCCGGCCTCCGCAGCCTCGCGGCCAGCGGGTTGGCGACCGGGCGGTGGTCGAACAGCCGCCGCAGGTCGTGCTGGAACGCGCGGACGGGGAGCCGGCACCGCGGGCTCGCGGCCGGCTCGGGCAGCCCCTGGACGGCCCCGGTGGCGCGCGCCGCCATGTCGAGCCAGGCGCGGCAGGCGTCGGCCTCGCCCGCGACCAGGCCGCGCGCGAGCCAGGCGCGGACCTCCAGCTGCCACGGCTCGGCGGCGAAGCCCGGCTCCAGCGCCCGTAGCCGGTCGGCCAGATTCTCATAGCGCGCGGTGCCCAGCGCCACCGCCAGCTCGGCGGGGGCGGCGGTCACCTCGGCGGCCAGCATGATCTTGGCGAGCGCCGCCTCCAGCGGGTCTCCCGGCCCGGCGGTCTCCAGCAGCCGCTCGTGCGCGGCGGCCAGGCCCTCGCACACCCAGCCGAGGTAGCCGAGCGGCCCGGCCAGCTCGGGCAGCACCGCCAGCGTCGCCTCCGGCAGGTCGGCGGTCCACACCGCCTCCAGCCGGTCCAGCGGCACGGCCAGCGCCTCCTCGCGCAGCGCCGGGTCGCCGAGCCGCCGGTCGAAGACCTCGATCAGCGCGGCCCGGCGCTCCTCCAGCGGCTCCAGCCCGGCGAACACGTCGAGGCCGGCGCGGGCCAGCTCGTACATCACCTCGCGGCGCTCGCGGTCGTCCCCGGCGGGCTCGGGCAGCCACAGGCCGGGCGGCCGCCAGCGCCCGCCCTGGGTGAACCAGGCGAGCGGGTCGCGGACGGCGGGCTCGGGGGTGGCGAGGAAGTCGCCGAGCAGCTCGTAGTCGACGTCGCCGCGGGACCCGCCGCGCAGCGCCGACGCCCCCAGCAGGAACGTCAGCAGCGACCACTGCTCGGCCCCGGTCGCCGAGGTGCCCTCCCCGTAGAACTCGCTCAGCTGCCGGGCGAGCACCGCGGCGCGCGGGTCGCGGTTGAACTCCAGCGCGCGCTCGCGCATCTCGGCGTACAGGCCGTCGGGCACCCGCCACGGCCCGTAGGCGTACACGTCCAGGACGGGCTCGTCGGTCAGCAGCGGCGCGAGGTGTTCGGGCAACCGTGGGGGACTCACGGCATGCACCCTACGGCGCCGCCGCGCCGTGCACACCTGCCGCCCGACCACGGCCGGGCCGGGTTGGCAGATGCGTGATCCTCGTGGATAGTTGTCGCATGGAAAACATTCACGGAGCGCCCGTGGATGTCCCCCGACCGGGAAGGCCCCCGCGTGCCCCCACTGGACGTGACCGCGCACCCGCACGACGGCTGCGCCGTCGTGCGCCTCACCGGCGAGCTCGACATCGCCACCGGTGACGTGCTGAGCGATCGGCTGCGCGAGATCCGGACCTCGCACGGCGACCACCTGGTCCTGGACCTCGCCGACCTGATGTTCATGGACTCGCACGGCCTGTCGATCATCATCGACTGCTACAAGGCGGTCGGGGAGAACGGCGGCAGCCTGGCGCTGGCCGCGCCGCGGCCGATCGTCCGGCGCGCCCTGGAGGTCATGGGGCTGCACCGCCGGATCACCGTGGCCGGCACCGTCGCGGAGGCGGTGGCCGCGCGGGCGGGCGGGGCGCCCGCGGGCTGATCCGGCGGAGTCCCGCCGGGGAGGGGCCCGGCGGGAGAGGGTCAGAGCGGCGACGGGGTCGGGCGCTTCGGCCCGCGGCCGTCCCCGGACGAGCGCCCGGTCGCCCGGCGGCCGATCCAGGGCAGCAGGTACGCGCGCGCCCAGTGCAGGTCCTCGCGGCGCAGGTCGAGCCAGCGCGCCGCCTCGGCCGGCGGCCACGGCTCGCGCCAGTCGCCCGCCACCGGGACGCCCAGCGTGTGCGCCACCAGCAGCGCCATCCGGCGGTGCCCCTCGGGCGACAGGTGCAGCCGGTCCTCGTACCAGGCCCGCGGGTCGTTGAACATCGTCATCGACCACAGGTCCACCACGTCGCAGCCGCGCCGGTCGGCGATGGCGCGCAGATGCATGTTGTACGTGGCCGCCTTGCCGCGGATGCGGTGGCCCGAGCGCAGGTTCCGGGTGTCGAAGCCGGTGAAGACCACCACCCGGGCGCCGGTCGCGCGCAGCCGCCGCACCGCGTCGTCGAACAGCACCGCCAGCGCGTCCGGGTCGGCGCCCGGCCGGATCATGTCGTTGCCGCCGGCGCAGAACGTCACCAGGTCGGGCTCCAGCTCGACCGCCCGCGGCACCTGGTCGTCCACGATCTGGCGCAGCAGCTTGCCGCGCACCGCCAGGTTGGCGTACCGCAGTCCCGGGTCGCGCTCGGCCAGATGCTCGGCGAGCCGGTCGGCCCACCCGCGGAAGCGGTCGGTCTCGCCCGGGTACGGGTCGTTCAGGCCCTCGCTGAAGCTGTCGCCGATCGCGACGTACGTACCGATCTGTCCCAGGGACTCCATCGCACCCCCTCGAACGCCTCCAAGATTCACGGGGGGTAAGTATGCATTATGCACGCATTCCTACGCGACCGTAGGAAGGCCGGCGCCGGGCGGCCCGGCGCCGGCGCCTACGTCCAGGTCGGCGAGGTGGTCCCCACGGGGCCGCCGGGCTGCTGCGGCGGCGGCTGCGAGCCGGCGGCCGGGACGCCGGGCATCGGGACCCCGGCGGCGTGCATCGTCATCGCGTGCTTGACCAGCGTGATCAGCACCTGCTTGGTGGACTCGCGGCTGCGCGCGTCGCACTGCATGATCGGCACGTGCGCGCTGATCGACAGCGCGTCCCGGATGTCCTCGGCGCCGTACGGGAACTCGCCGTTGAAGCCGTTCACGCCGACCACGAACGGCAGGCCGAGCTCCTCGAAGTAGTCCACCGCGGCGAAGCAGTCCTCCAGCCGCCGGGTGTCGACCAGCACCACCGCGCCGATCGCGCCCTTGACCAGGTCGTCCCACATGAACCAGAAGCGGTGCTGGCCCGGGGTGCCGAACAGGTAGAGGATCAGTTCCGAGTCCAGCGACACCCGGCCGAAGTCCATCGCGACCGTGGTGGTCGTCTTGTCGGGCACCGCCGACAGGTCGTCCACGTCGGCGCTGGCGGCGGTCATCACCGCCTCGGTGGTGAGCGGCATGATCTCCGACACCGACCCGACGAAGGTCGTCTTGCCCACCCCGAAGCCGCCACCGACGACGATCTTCACCGAGGTGAGTTCGGCGTCCCCGCCCGACGCGCCGGGCGGCGGCGCCTGATCAGAGGTTCCGAAGGCCACTGAGAACCCTTTCTAGGAGACGCATGTCCGGCTGCTGGCCGGAGGGACGCGACTGGTGCAAACGCAGCAGCCCTTCGAGTGCCATGTCGGCGATGAGGACCCGGGCCACCCCGAGGGGCAGCCGCAGCAGCGCCGAGACCTCGGCCACCGAGCGGGCGGACCGGCACAGGTCCATGATCGCCCGATACTCCGGGGTCAGCTGCGCCACGTCGCGCGGGGGAAAGGGCGCCGCCGTTACCAGCGCCTCGACCGCCAGGTCGTAGCGCGGCTTGGTGCGCCCGCCCGTGACCGCGTACGGGCGCACCAGCGAACTGCTCTCGGGCTCCTCCACCGGGGGTCTCCCGCGCGGATCACCGTGCCACCGCGGCGGGCCGCCCGGACCGGCTCCCCAGGGACTGCCTCGATCCATCTCGCCGACCTCCGTCAGAGTCAGTCAAGGTCAATAACGAGCCGGTCCGGTGCCCATTTCCGGAACGGCCCCTCCCCCGTACGGCGGCTGCTGCTCGGCCGTACCGCGCAGCGCCGGGGTCAGGACCCGACCCACCCGCTCCACCAGGAGGGTCATCTCGTACGCCACCAGCCCGAGGTCGCAGTCGGACGCGGCCAGCACCGCGAAGACCGACCCGTTGGCGATCGACATGACGAACAGCAGCCCGCGGTCCATCTCCACGACCGTCTGGGCCACGCCGCCGGCGTCGAAGATCTTCGCCGCGCCCTGGGTGAGGCTCATCAGGCCCGAGGCGATGGCCGACAGCTGGTCGGCCCGCTCGGGCGGGAAGCCCGCCGAGTACGCCATCGGCAGGCCGTCCGAGGAGACCACCACCGCGTGCGCCACCTTGGGGACGCGATCCGCGAAGTTGGTCACCAGCCAGTTGAGATCCTGCCCGCTCACCGGGTTCCTCCGTTCTCTCCGTCGCCCTGCGAGGAGCCCTCACCTGTCGTGCCGGAGCCGGACGGGTCGCCCGGGCCCTCCGAGCCACGCGTCTCGTTACGCCCCCGGCTGACGCCGCGCTGAAGGCTGGCGAACCGGTTCCGTACGGTATCGGCCGACGGAGCGGGCGCCGGCGGCGGTGCCGCCGCGCCCGGGGCCCCGGGCTGCTGCCCGGGTACCTGCGGCGGCGACTGCCCGCCGGGGCGCGCCCCGACCGCGCCCGGCACCCGGTTCTTGCCGGGTACGCGCTTGGGCAGTCCCGCCTGCGTGCGCTGGCCGGCCACCGGCTCCCGGACCGCCTCCGCGGCCCGGAACCCGGCGTCGGCTGGAGATTCCCAACCCTTCACGGGATCCTCGATCGGTGTCTGGTCGGTCCGGCGCTGGAACCACTCCGACCGCATCGCGTCGAAGATGGGCGAGCGCGGAGGCACCCCGGGCGGGGCGGCCCGGTCATGATCATGCTCGGCCGGGGTCCGGTCGGGCAAGCCCCGTTCCGGCGCCGGTCCGGCGCCGGCGCCGGGCGCGACCCCGTTGGCGGCGCCCCCGTGCTCGGGCGCACCGTGCTCGGGCGGCGAGACCATCGGCATCGGCCCGGTCTCCCAGGGGTTGCCCGGCCGCGCCGGCGGCGCCGGGTCCGGTACGGCCGGCTGCGCCTCGGGCACTCCCGCCACCGGCGGCACCGGGGCGGTGCGGTTCGGGTCGCCCGCCTCGGGGGGCTCCGCCGCACCGCCGCGCGCCGGGTGCTGGGCACCGGGCTGCCGCTGCGGCAGCGGCCGGTCCCCGGGCGGCTGCCCTTGCCGGGGCCCGTGCTGGAACTCGTGCGGCTGCTCGTACTGCTTGTCGTACGGCTGCTCGTACGGCTGGTCGTACGACTGCTCGTACGGGGGCTCGTCCATCGGCGGCTCGGGCCGCTCCGGCTCGGCGGGCGCGTGCCGGCCGCGCATCGCGTACGGGTCGCGCAGCCCGCGCGGCGCCTCCTCGGGCGGCCCCTGGTCCAGCGGCTGCAGCGGCGGGACCGGCCCGGTCCCGCCGGGCGAGGGGTACTGGCCGTTGCTCCCGAACGCGGGCTGCGGCCCGGTGCCGCCGTACGGCGGCTGCTGCTGCGGGCCCGTACCGCCCATGATCGGCTGCGGGCCGGTGCGGCCGCTTCCGCCGGGGCGCCGGCCGGGGGGCATGCCGTGCGGGCCGGACTCGTCCCCCGCCATCGGCTGCGGCCCGGTGCCGCCGGGGACGGTGCGCATCGGCCCGGTGCCGCCCATCCGCGGGCGCGGGACGCCGAACTCGCCGGTGCCCTCGCCCTGGCGGTAGTCACCGGGGGCCGCCGGGGGCGGACCGGCCGCGGGCGGGGTGGCCATCGCGGCGTACTCGGCGGACCTGGCGCCCTCTTCCAGCACGCCGAACCCGCGCGATCCCACGCCGCCGCCGCCCGCCGGGGCGATGACCTGGTCGGGCAGCACCACGAACGCGGTGAGCCCGCCGCCCTGCGCGGCGCGCAGCTCGACCCTGACGCCGTGCCGGACGGCCAGCCGGCCGACCACGAACAGGCCCATGCGGCGGGCCGCCGAGAAGTCGATGACCGGCGGGTTCGCCAGCCGCCAGTTGGCCTGCTCCAGCTCCTCTTGCGACATGCCCACGCCGGCGTCGGTGATCTGCAGCATGGCGCCGCCGCCGCTGAGCTGCTGGCCGGATACGGTCACCCGGGTGTGGTCGGCGGAGAACACCGTGGCGTTCTCCACCAGCTCGGCCAGGAGGTGGACGAGGTCGTTGACGACCGGGCCGGCGACGGTCATGTCGCCGTGCACGCGCAGCTGGACCCGCTCGTACTGCTCGACCTCCGACAGCGAGGCGCGCACCACGTCGATCAGGGGGACCGGCCGGTTCCACCGGCGGACCTGGTCCTGGCCGCCGAGGACCAGCAGGTTCTCGTTGTTGCGGCGCATGCGGGTGGCGAGGTGGTCCAGCCGGAACAGGTTGCCCAGCTGCTCCTCGTCGCGCTCGCTCTGCTCCAGGTCCTCGATCAGCTTGAGCTGACGCTCGATCAGCGACTGGCTGCGCCGCGACAGGTTGACGAACATCGCGTTGATGTTGCCGCGCAGCACGGCCTCGTCGGCCGCCAGCCGGACCGCCTCCCGGTGTACCTCGTCGAACGCCCGCGCGACCTGGCCGATCTCGTCGGAGGAGTCGACGTCGATCGGCTCGACCTCGATGCCCTCGGCGGCCGCCTCGGGATCGCGCAGCCGGTCCACCAGGCCGGGCAGCCGGGTGCCGGCCACCTCCAGGGCGCCGACCTGGAGCCGGCGCAGCGGCCGCACCAGCGAGCGCGCCACGGCCCCGGTGGCGAGCGCCGCCACCAGCAGCCCGATGAGCAGCAGCGCGGCGTCGATGCCCACGCCGACGTACGCGTCGTCCTTCAGCTCGCGGCTGTGGCGCACGATCGAGGCGGCCATGTTCCGCTCCACCTCGCGCATCTGGCCGAGGCGGACGGTGGCCGCCTTCTCCCACGCGATCGCCTGCGAGGGGCGCAGCCCGACGGCCAGTGTCGGGGAGGCGTCCGAGCGGACCAGGACCTGCTGGTAGATGCCCTCGACCTGGCCGATCTCCGGCCCGGTGACGGTGTCCTCGAACGCCTGCCGCTGGGCGGTGGTGGCGGTCGTGCGGAACAGCGCCATCTGGCTGTCCTGCTGCGACCGGGTGGCCAGCAGCCGCTCCCGGTCGGCGGGGGTGGCGAAGCGCCGGCTCAGGATGACCGAGGCGACGAGCGCGCGCTCCTGGGACGCGTTGTCCTTCGCGCGCGCGAGGGCGGCGAAGGCCCTGGTGCTCTCGGCCACCTCGGCGTTCGGGCTGCCCTGGGCGACCAGGTCGTTCAGGTCGAGCAGCGCCACGATCACCTGGCTGTAGATGTCCAGCGTGGAGAACGCCGAGGCGCTGTTCTGCCCGGCGATCTCGCGCATGCCGGGCAGCGTCTGGAGCCGGTACCGGACGTCGCCGATCTTGGCGCGCACCAGGGAGGAGTAGTCCTCACCGATGTCGCCGAGCGCCTCCCGGACCTCCCCTGCCGCACGGTCGGTGACCGCCTGCTGGTCCTTCAGCGTCTGGGTCTGGCCCGCCCGCGCCGCCGTCAGGAACTGGACCGTAAGGTCTCGTTCGTCTTCGAGTTCCTGTACGAGTCCGGACACCCGCTCACTGAGCGTAGCCAGCCGTTCGATTCGCGTATAGACGCCGGCCTCGGCCACACCGTCGCGAACCCGCAGGCCGGCCAGGATGCCGGCAACGGTCGCGGGGATGAGGATCAGCACCACGAGCCTGGTGGTCACGCGGGTGTTGGCGAGCCTGAATCGGCGCCCGCCCGCGCTCCGACCGGCGTTGCCGTCGTCGTCCGGCGTGAGGGAGCGAGCATCCGGACCTCGCACGCGGTCCTGCTCCATCGCTGGTCGCACGTCCCTCCATCACCTATTCACGGGTCCGCGGCGGCTCGCCCACCGATCGCCGCCCCGCACGGCGCGGGGTTCCCGTGACCTGTCGATACCTCTGGGGCGAGGGTCATTGCAGCACAGAGTAATCCCAAGAACAAACCCCAAGATGGGCCATTTCGAACTTCCGCCATTTTGGGGTGTTTGTACGTGTTTTAGCCCTATTTGTCCGCTTCGCGTATCACGTACATAAACATCGAGGCAACGTTCGAGAGTTACCCAGGGTTACTGCGCTAGAGTCCGCCACGATCATGCCGTTGAACGGCATAACTCCCATATCCCCCCTGAAGGAGCCCTCGATGAGGTTCGCTCACAGCCGGCGCCAGTGGATCGCCGGGGCACTCGCCGGCTCGCTCGCCCTGGCGCTGACCGCCTGCGGCGGCGGTGGCGAGAAGTCGGCCAACGGACTGGAGCAGTCCGAGATCACGGTGGGCGTCATGCCCATCACCGAGGGCGCGGGCGTCCAGATCGCCATCTCCCGGGGCTTCTTCAAGGACGAGGGCCTCGAAGTGAAGATGCAGACGGTCACCGGTTCGGCCGACGCGCTGCCCAAGCTCAAGGGCGGCCAGCTCGACATCGCGCACGGCGGCCACGTTGGCCTGATCCAGGCCCAGGCCAGCGGCGACGTCAAGCTGAGGATCGTCGCCGAGGCGTCCTCGATGACCAAGAACCTCAACGGCGTGCTGGTCCCCAAGGACTCCCCCATCAAGTCCCCCAAGGACCTGGCGGGCAAGAAGATCGGCACGAACGCGATCAACAACCAGAACAGCCTGCTGCTTCGCGCGACCCTCCAGCCGCACAACGTGACGATCGACGAGAAGAAGGACGTCGTCGTGGCGCCGTTCCCGCAGCAGGAGGCGCTGCTGAAGAACGAGAAGGTGGACGCGATCATCGTCCCCGAGCCGTTCGTCACCCAGATCCAGCAGTCGCTGGGCGCGCGGATCCTCACCGACTTCTCCAGCGGCCCGACCAAGGACTTCCCGATCACCGGCTTCGCCGCGAGCGAGAAGTTCGCCACCGAGAACCCCAAGACGGTGGCCGCGTTCCAGCGCGCGCTGGTGAAGGCGCAGGCCATCGCCGGTGACCGCGCGGTGCTGCAGGAGGCGATGCCGAAGTTCACCAAGCTCGACCCGAAGGTCGTGAGCGTGATCGCCCTGAACGGCTTCCCGACCTCTACCAGCGCCACCCGGGTCCAGCGGGTCGCGGACGTCATGCGGCAGTTCGGGTACCTGAAGCAGGACCTGGACGTCAAGCCGTTCGTCGTGCAGAACGGCTGATGAAGGCCCGGCTCGCGCGCGTCGCGCGGGGCGCGGTCGGGGTGGCCGGGGCCATCGCGCTCGCCGAACTGGTCGTACGGACCGGTCTCGTCGACGCCGAGGACGTCCCGCCCGCCTCGACCGTGCTCCTGCGCGCCGCCGAACTCTTCGCCGACACCGAGTTCCTCACCGCGGTCGCCGACACCGTCCGCGCCTGGCTGGGCGGGCTGCTGCTGGCCACGGTCGTCGCGGTGGCGCTGGGCCTGCTGCTCAACGCCACCCCGTGGCTCAACAGCGCCGCCCGGGTCGTGGTCGAGCTGCTGCGGCCGATCCCGTCGCTGGCGTTGATCCCGCTGGCGACCGTGACGTTCAGCTCGGTCACCCAGTCCAAGATGTCGCTGGTGTTCTACGCCTCCACCTGGCCCATCCTCATCAACACGCTGTACGCGCTGCGCGATGTGGACCCGGTCGCCAAGGAGACACTGCGCAGCTTCGGCTTCGGCAAGCTCGCCGTGCTGCTGCGGGTCAGCCTGCCGAGCGCCGCCCCGTTCGTCGCCACCGGCGTGCGGATCGCGCTCTCGGTCGGGCTCGTCGTGGTCATCAGCACCGAGCTCGTCGCCGGCGGCGGCGAGGGCATCGGCGGCTTCCTCATGGACAGCCAGACCGGCGGCGGCCAGACCGACCTCATGCTCGCCGGCGCGGTCTGGGCCGGCCTGCTCGGCCTGCTCGCCAACGCGGTGCTGGTCGGTACGGAGCGCCGCGCGTTCCGCTGGCACGCGGCCGGAACGGAGGCGGCATGACCGACGTCAAGGCGGCCACCGCCGAGAAGACGGCCGGTGCCGCACGCAAGGGCGCCGGGAAGCCGGGCGCCGGGCGCGGGCTGCGGCTGCTCGGGACCGGCATCGGGCGGCTGTGGCTGTTCGTGCTGCTGATGGCGCTGTGGGAGGTCGTCACCCGGATCGCGAACGGGTCCTTCTTCCCGCCGCCCTCGGAGATCGTCGCGGCCCTGCACGAGATCTGGTTCTCCGGCCCGGCGAGCGACCTGTTCCTGACCGAGAAGGCGATCGAGGACTTCAAGCCGAGCTTCACCAACCTGTTCACCGGCTGGGCCATCGCCGCGGTGAGCGGCGTGCTGCTCGGCCTGCTGATCGGCCGGTCCCGGTTGCTGGGCGACCTGCTGGACCCGCTCCTGCAGTTCCTCCGGGCGGTGCCGCCGCCCACGATGATCCCGTTCCTCCTGGTCATCCTGGACCTGGACGGCCCGCTGCAGATCACCACGATCGCGTTCGGGGTCGTCTGGCCGGTGCTGCTCAACACCATCGACGGCATGCGCACCGTGGACCGGCTCCAGCTGGAGACGGCGCGGGTCTTCGGCATCACCGGGCTCACCCGGCTGCGGCGGGTCATCCTGCCCGCGGCGGCACCGAAGATCTTCGCGGGGCTGCGGGTCAGCCTGGGCTTCGCGCTGATCCTGATGGTGATCTCCGAGCTGATCGGCCAGACCTCCGGCATCGGCGCCCACCTCGTCCTCGCCCAGCAGAGCTTCGAGCTGGCCGAGATGTGGGCCGGCATCGTGCTGCTCGGCGTCCTCGGCTGCCTGTTCAACATGGTGTTCCTGCTGGTCGAACGGCGGGCGCTGCGCTGGCACGTCGGGGCCAAGAGGCTCGCGGACTGACCGGGAACGACCGCTTCACCCATCCCACCCCCCGAAAATCTCTCTCAATCCACTACGAACGGAGACAGGCAAGGCATGCGCGTACTGATCGCGGGGGCCGGCATCGGCGGACTCACCACGGCGCTGAGCCTGCACGCCGCGGGCATCGAGGCGGAGCTGGTGGAGTCCGCGCGGCGGCCGCGGCCGCTCGGCGTGGGCATCAACCTGCTGCCGCACGCCGTGCGCGAGCTGACCGCGCTCGGGCTCGGCGAGGCGCTGGCCGGGATCGGGCTGCCGGCCGAGGAGCTGGTGCACTTCGACCGGCACGGGAACCGGGTGTGGGGCGAGGGCCGCGGCACGGCCCTCGGTTACCGCTGGCCGCAGATCTTCGTCCACCGCGGCGAGCTGCAGATGCTGCTGCTGGAGGCGGTGCAGGAGCGGCTCGGCGCGGACGCGGTCCGTACCGGGACCACCCTCACCGGCTTCACCGAGGAGGCCGGCGGCGTCACCTCGCGGGTGCGCGACCAGGACACCGGCACCGGATCCGAGATCCGGGCCGACGTCCTGGTCGGCGCCGACGGGCTGCACTCGGCGGTGCGCAAGGCGCTGCACCCGGACGAGGGCGGCCCGCTGTGGAACGGCGTCCGGCTGTGGCGCGGCACGACGGAGGCCGACCCGTTCCTCGACAACAGGACGATGGCGGTGCTCGGCAGCAAGCACGCGGCCAAGTTCATCTGCTACCCGATCTCCAGGGAGGCCGCCGACCGCGGCCGCGCGCTGGTGAACTGGCTCGGCGAGGTGCAGGAGCGCCCCGTTGACCCCGACGACCCGGCCGGCACGGCGGGCGGGCTGACCGAGGTCCCCGACTGGAACCGCGAGGGGCGGATCGAGGACGTCATGCCGTACTTCGAGGACTGGAACGTCCCGTGGCTGGACGTGCCGGGCCTCATCAAGGGCGCCGGGGAGATCCTGGAGTACCCGATGGTGGACCGCGCGCCGCTGCCGTTCTGGACCCGGGGACGGGTCACGCTGCTCGGCGACGCGGCCCACCCGATGTACCCGCTCGGCTCCAACGGCGGCTCGCAGGCGGTCCTCGACGCCCGCGCCCTGGCGTACGAGCTGGCCCGGGCCGCCACCCCGGAGGAGGGGCTGGCCGCGTACGACGCCGCGCGGCGGGAGACCGTGAACGCCATCGTGATCGGGAACCGCGTCAACCCGGGCGACGCCATCCTGCACACCGTGGCCGAGCGCGCCCCGGACGGCTTCGCCCGGATCGAGGACGTGCTGACGCCGGACGAGCTCGCGCCGCTCGCCGCCGGCTACCAGTCCATCACCCACACCGACGACATGAACCGCGACTCGCCCTGGGCGGTCTCGGCCGCTCCCCCACCGGCGCGCACGCGCTGAGGCAGCAGGTGAACACCATGCTAGAGATCAACGAACTGACGCACCGCTACGGCGACCACACCGTACTGTCCGGCCTGGACCTCAAGGTCGCGGCCGGGGAGCTGGTCAGCATCGTGGGGCCGTCCGGCTGCGGCAAGTCCACGCTGCTGCGCGCCATCGCCGGGCTCGTCCCGCCGACGGGCGGCAAGGTGGTGCTGAACGGGAAGCCGATCGACGGCGTCCCCGACGACCTGGCCGTGGTCTTCCAGGACTACAGCCGGTCGCTGATGCCGTGGCTGACCGTGCGCGACAACGTGGCGCTGCCGCTGCGCCGGCGCGGCAAGGGCAAGAAGGATCGGCGCGCCGCCGCGCAGGAGGCGCTGGAGCAGGTCGGCCTCGCCGACGCCGGCCGCAAGTACCCCTGGCAGCTGTCGGGCGGCATGCAGCAGCGGGTGTCGATCGCCCGCGCGCTGGCGTACCGGCCGACGCTGCTGCTGATGGACGAGCCGTTCGGCTCGGTCGACGCGCAGACCCGCGAGGACCTGGAGGACCTGGTGCTACGGGTGCACCGGGACGGCGGCATGACGATCCTCCTGGTCACCCACGACATCGACGAGAGCGTCTACGTCGGCGACCGGGTCGTGGTGCTGGCCCGCAACCCGGGCCGGGTGCGCGCCGAGCTGCCGGTCGGCCTGCCCGCCTCCCGCGACCAGATCGAGACGCGCGGGCTGCCGGAGTTCGTCCGCCTCCGCGCCGAGGTCGGCCGCCTCGTACGCGGCAGCGCCCAGGACGGGCCCGGGAACGAGCCCGTCGACGTCACCAAGTAGCCGCACGGAAAGCCGCGCCCGCGAACGACCTCGCGGGCGCGGCTTTCTCATGCCCACCACGGGACGGACACGCAGCCCGCACAGCAGGACACCGCACACGCGGCACACAGGCGACAGCGCACAGACGGCAGCGTGCGCGGCACACCAGGTGGGACGCCGGGTGGGGTCACTTGGCGTCGGCGTAGCTGGTGACGGTCGCGATCTCCATGGGGAAGACGACCGGGGTGCGGTCGAACAGCAGGCGGGCCGCCTCGCGTGATGAGGCGTGGATGGCGTCGGCGACCTGGTCGGCCAGGGCGTCGGGGGTGTGGACGATGACCTCGTCGTGCTGGAAGAAGACCAGGCGGGGCGGGCCGAGGACGGTCAGCCGGCGGCGCAGCGCGGCCAGCAGCGCCAGCGCCCAGTCGGCCGCCGTGGCCTGAACGACGAAGTTGCGGGTGAAGCGGCCGCGGGCGCGCAGCGCCTGCGCCGCGGTGGCCTGGCCGGACCGGCCCGCGCCCTCCTCGCCGGCGGCGGTCAGCCGCCGCCAGCCGGCCGACGGCGGCGGGCAGGTGCGGCCCAGCCGGGACCGGACCAGCTCGCCGCGCTCGCCCGCGCGGGCGGCCGCCTCCACGTAGCCGAACGCCTGCGGGAACCTGCTCTTGAGCACCGCGAGCAGCTGTACGGCCTCGCCGGTGCCGCCGCCGTACATCGCGGACAGCAGGGCGATCTTGGCCTTGTCGCGGGCGCTCATGCCTCCACCGGCGGTGCCGCTGAACGCGTCGGACAGCGCGGCGTACAGGTCGCCCTCTGCGGCGGCCGCGGCGAACGCCCGGTCGCCGGCGAGCGCGGCCAGCACCCGCGGCTCCAGCTGCGCGGCGTCGGCGACGACCAGCGACCAGCCGGGATCGGCGACCGCCGCCTGCCGCAGCACCCGCGGGATCTGCAGGGCGCCGCCGCCGTTGGTGGCCCAGCGGCCCGAGACCACGCCGCCGACGACGTACTCCGGCCGGAAGCGGCCGTCGCGCACCCAGGTGTCGGCCCACGACCAGCCGTGCGCGGTGTGCAGCCGGGACAGCTCCTTGTACTCCAGCAGCAGCGGGACGGCCGGATGGTCGAGCCGCTTGAGCACGTGCGCGCGGGTCGAGTCGACGGGCAGCCCCACGGACGCGAACGCCTTGAGGATCTGCGCGGGCGAGTCGGGGTTGACCGGGCGGCGCAGCCCGAACGCGGCGCTGATCCGATCGGCGAGGTCCTGCAGCCTGCGCGGCCGCATCCCGCCGGACGGGCGCGGGCCGAGCAGGCCGGTGAGCACGGCGTCGTGCCGCTCCGCCGACCAGGGCAGCCCGTCGTGGCTCATCTCGGCGGCCACCAGCGCGCCCGCCGACTCGGCCGCCGCGAGCAGCGCGAACCCCGGCAGCCCGGCGATCCGCCGCTGCTGCTCGGCGTGCACGGCCAGGATGCGCTCCAGGTCGCCCGCGCCGCCGGGCTCGGGATCGTCCGCGCCGGTGCCGGGCACGGCGGCGGGCTCCCGTACGGCCGCGACGCCGGTCACGCTGTCGCCGAACGCGCCGTCCTCGCCGTCGCCCTCTTCGTCGCCTCCGGAAGGTGCCGGGGACGGGAGCAAGTCGCCGGTGTCGAACAGGAGGCCCTGGGGATCGGCCTCGGCCGGGGGCGGCGGGTCGTCGGGAACGGGCTCGCCGTGCAGCCGCGCCCACGCGGCCCGTACCGAACGCGGCTCCCCGTAGCGCCCGGCGTGCCCGAGCAGCAGCGTCTCGACCAGCTCCAGGTCGTGGCAGCGGCCGACGCGCACGCCCGCGCCGAGCAGCCGCGGGTAGAGCCGCGCGGTGGACGGCCACACCCAGCGCGGGGACGCGGCGCGCTCGTGCGCGGCGATGGCCGCCACCAGGTCGGGAACGGTCTCGGCGGGCGCGGCGGGCGAGCCGTCCTCGGACAGCCGGTGCAGCGTGCCGCCGCCGTCCGGTCCCGCCGCCACCGCGATCCTCACCCGCCCATTGTGGACGGTGGCACCGACAGAACGCGGAACCCCTCCGCGCCAGGGAGCGCGGAGGGGTTCCGATGCGGGCCCGCGGCCGGGTCAGGCGGCCAGGGAGACCTGCTGGCCGGGCTGGGTGTCGCCGTACCGGTCCACGATCTTGTTGAGCTGGATCTGGTAGTAGAGCACGCCGAAGCCGAGGATGCCGAGCAGGAAGCCGATCCCGCCGCTGCAGGACGGCTGGAGGCCGGCGGCGCGCTGGGCCTGGGCGATGCGGCCGCCCAGCTTGACGTACATGATCAGCGGCCAGATGCCGAGCGTGACGAAGCCGAAGATCATCGACAGCAGCGCGTTGGTGGCGGCGTCGCCGACCCGGCGGTCGTAGTTGAAGAGCTCGGCGTGCACCTTGAAGAACCAGACCAGGCCGTAGATGCCGAACGTGATGATCGGCAGGCCGAGCCAGGCGCCGATCGGGTTGCGGCGCTTCATGTTGTAGCCGGTCGCGGCGGCCGCGGGCGCGTGCTGCTGGGCGGGCACGGGCGCCTGCTGGCCGCCGTACTGGGGCTGCTGCTGGTACGGCTGCGCCTGGCCCTGCTGGGGGTAGCTCATCGCGTGTTCACTCCCGGGGGCGTGGCCGCGCGCGGCGCGGCGCCCCGTTTCGAGGATCCTTGATTGATGACGTTCGACTGTACGGCAGAAGGACCGCGCCACATGTAGGGAAACATCAGATTTTCCCGAGTTCACCGATACTTATCCCGAGAACACCGTTCTGTCGCGCTCAGCGCAGCGCGATCGTCACCTCGTCCTCGCACGGCGGCCGGGCCTCGTGGTCGCCGCACCCGGTCACGCCGTAGCACCGGATGCGCAGCTCCGCCGGGGTGACGTCCACGCGCAGGAAGCTCTTGAAGAACGGCGGCCGGTCCCAGTCGGCCATCTCCGACCGGAACCGCTGCGGGAGCCTGCGCACCGGGAGCCGCGTCATCCCGGGCCGCCACCGCCCGTCGCGCGGCACGCCGAGCGCCCACGCGACGAACCGCACCCGCAGCGGCGGCTTCGCGGTCCCCGTGCCGGGCCCCGCCGCGACGGGAGCGCCGCCCTCCGCCGCGCCCTCGCCGTCCAGGCCCTTGGCGGACGACGCGAGCGACCCGGTGCCGCCGTAGCCGCGGCCGGGGTTGATGCCGAGCCGGTGGCGGACGGCCTGGGTCGCCTCTTCGGGCGTCAGCTCGAACAGCTTCGGCATCCGCAGCACCCGGCCGTACAGCTTGCTGTAGCGCGACAGCGAGTCGCCGCGCAGCGGGTAGCAGCGGAAGTCGTCCTCGTCCACCAGGCGCGTCTTGGGGATGGTGTGGGTGGCGTGCATGAACGCGCCGCCGCCCCCGGCGACCACGTACTGCACCGTCCGGTCGCCGACGCGCATCGGGTAGCGCTGGTAGTTGTGGATGTCGCCGCCGATCGCCGCGACGTAGTTGTGCGCCGGGTCCTTCACGATCGCGTCGACCGTGCCGCCGCCCTCGATCCTCCCGGGCTTGGCGCGGTCGTCGACGTACAGCGGCTTGCCGGTGATGAGCAGCTTGGGCCGCGGCCCGGCGGACACCTCGCGCAGCCACTCCCCCTGGTCGCGGTCGATGCCGCCGGTGATGCCGGTGTCGATGGCGACGATCCGCAGCGCCGGGGTGTCGATGGCCCAGTAGGGGCCGGGCTGCACGGCGCGCTGCCCGGGAGCGCCGCGGTACTTCTCGCGCGCCGCCGCGAGCGCCGCCTCGTCGATCTCGCCGGGCCGCCGCCACAGCAGCCGCGCGATCGGCCCGAACGGCCCGCGCCACGGGTCCGGCCTGCAGTTCATGTCGAGGTCGCAGAACACGCGCAGGAAGCCGCGCAGCCCGTCGTACCAGTCGTGGTTGCCCGGGACGGCGTAGACCGGCCCCGGGTAGTCGCGGTACGGCCGGAAGAACTTGTCCGGGTAGTCGGCCGCCTCCCCCGCCGGGTAGACGACGTCGCTGGCGACGACCATGAAGTCGGTGCCGGCGCCGGCGTTCAGCATCGGCGGCACGACCGCGTACTGCGAGCGGTCGCCCTCCCCCGGGTCCCCGAGCACGACGAACGAGAACGACTCGTCCGGCCGGTGCATGGTGAACCCGGCGCGGGTGCCGCGCTCGGCGAGCGCGGCGACGCAGCGGCGGCGGATGCCGTTGGACGGGTCGCCGAACAGCTCGGCGACGACGTCGTTGCGGGAGCGCCACAGCACCAGCGGCCGCCGCCAGGAGAACCGCGGGACGCGGTCGGGCATCAGGTCGTAGAAGCCGCCGCGGGTGCGGCAGGCCCAGCCGGCCCCCTCCTCCGAGGTACGCGAGTTGGCCGGTGCGGGTTCCTGGTCCGGTGCCGTCGCGTCCTCGGCGCGCACTCACTACCTCCGTGGGGGGGGGACACGCGGGTAACGGTGATGATCGTACAGCGGCGGCACCGCCCGCAGGGGGCGGTGCCGCGCTTTACGGGACGGTCAGTGCGCGCCCTTGCCGGTGAGGGCGCGCACCTCCAGCTCGGCGTACTTGTCGTCGGTGCGTTCCTTGGAGAGAACCGTTCCCAGGTACGCGCACAGGAACCCGAGGGGAATGGAGATGAGGCCCGGGTTCTGCATCGGGAACGGCGCCACGATCGTCTCGCTGAACAGCGCGTCCGGGTTGCCCTTGGGCAGGGTCGCGGACTTGCCGCCCCACGCGATCGAGCTGCACATCACCAGCGCGACGGCCGAGACGAGCCCGCCGTAGATGCCGGCGACCGCGCCGACGGTGTTGAACCGCTTCCAGAACAGCGAGAACAGCAGCGTCGGCAGGTTCGCGGACGCGGCGACCGCGAACGCGAGCGCGACGAGGAACGCCACGTTCAGGCCGCGGGCGAAGATGGACAGCACGATCGCGACCGCGCCGATGACCAGCGCGGCGATCCGCGCCATCCGCACCTCGTCGCGCTCGCTGGCCTGGCCGCGCTTGAAGACGTTCGCGAACAGGTCGTGCGCGAACGACGACGAGGACGCCAGCGTGAGCCCGGCGACCACGGCCAGGATCGTCGCGAACGCCACCGCCGCGATGACCGCCAGGAAGATCGCGCCGCCGGTGGAGCCGGGGCCGCCGCCGAGGTGCTCGGCGACCTGGACGGCGGCGGTGTTGCCGCCCTTGTCCTGCGCCGCGACCGCCTTGCTGCCGACGAGCGCCGCCGCGCCGAACCCGATGACCAGCGTCATCAGGTAGAACACGCCGATGATGCCGATCGCCCAGTTCACCGAGGCACGGGCGGCCTTGGAGTTGGGGACGGTGTAGAAGCGGATCAGGATGTGCGGCAGCCCGGCGGTGCCGAGCACCAGCGCCAGCCCGAGCGAGAGCAGGTCGAGCTTGGACCACATGTCGGTGGCGCCGTACTTCAGGCCCGGCTTCAGGAACGCGTCGCCCTTGCCGCTGGCGTCGGCGGCGGCGCCCAGCAGGGAGGAGAGGTTGAAGCCGTACTTGGCCAGGATCCACACGGTCATGACGGCGGCGCCGGTCATCAGCAGCACGGCCTTGACGATCTGCACCCAGGTGGTGCCCTTCATGCCGCCGACCGTGACGTAGAAGATCATCAGCGCGCCGACGACCACGATCGTCCAGATCTTGGCGGCCTCGCCCTCGGCGCCCAGCAGCAGCGCGACCAGCGCGCCCGCGCCGACCATCTGGGCCAGCAGATAGAAGATCGAGACGACGATCGTGGAGATGCCGGCCGCGGCCCGCACCGGGCGCTGCCGCATCCGGAACGCCAGCACGTCGGCCATCGTGAACCGGCCGGAGTTGCGCAGCATCTCGGCGACCAGCAGCAGCGCGACGAGCCAGGCCACCAGGAAGCCGATCGAGTACAGGAAGCCGTCGTAGCCGGAGAGCGCGAACATGCCGGCGATGCCGAGGAACGAGGCGGCCGACATGTAGTCGCCGCCGATCGCCAGCCCGTTCTGCACGGCGCTGAACTGGCGGCCGCCGGCGTAGAAGTCGGCGGCGGTGCGGGTCTGCCGGCTCGCCCAGATCGTGATCCAGAGCGTGAGCGCGACGAAGACGGCGAAGAGGATCAGCGAGAACACGCGGTGCTCGTTCTCGGCGGGCGCGGCCAGCAGCTGCGGCGCGGCGAGCGTTCCGGTCACTTGCCCTCCTCCTCGGTGCCGGCGGGGGCGGCCGGGCCGACGGCCGCGGCGAGCGGTTCGAGCCTGCGGCGGGCGTACCGCTCGTACGCCCAGGCGATGAGGAAGGTGGAGAGGAACTGGAGCAGGCCGAAGACCAGCGCCACGTTGATCTCACCGACGACCTTGGTGCCCATGAAGCCGCGCGCGTACGCCGACAGCACGACGTACAGCAGGTACCAGGCCAGGAACGCCACGGTCATCGGGAGCACGAAGCGGCGGAAGCTCGATTTCAGCTTCTGGAACTCCGGGCTCCGGTTCATCTCCAGGAAGGCCTCGTGGTCCAGGTCAGGGGAGTCGGGAGAGTCAGGTTTCACACACACCTCCGGCGGGCGTGGCCCCGCCCGGTCGTCCTGCCATGCGTCATCCCGCCATGCCATCGCGGGAGCCGCGGGCAGAGCGGTACCGGCGGGGCCGTTGGGCGGCCATTTGACCAAGAAGTTGGCCGGCGCCAATAGAGGAGGTGATCCGGTCGATGCGGGTCCGATGCCGGAACGAGATCCCGATCTCACTCAGCGTGATGACGGGAGGGCCGTAAACGGGCGCCGGTGCCAACCCCCATGGACACCGGCGCCCTCACGACCCGGGTGCCCGCGGGCATCATGAGTCCCCCCAGAACGGCGAAGCTCTCGCCTTCTCATGATGCCTCCGCAGACGACCCGAAGGTCCCTGAAGAGGGACGTTGTCCACGCTATCCGGGCGTCCGTAATGCGGGCGTAAATCGCCCCATACGCCGTCTCAAAATCGTCCGGGGGGATCCTCGGGCGGATCCGCGGGGGCCAGCACCCGCAGCGCGGCGGGCATGATCCGGGCGGTCACCGGGAGTGTTCCCGGCAGCTCGCCGTCCGCGCCGTACGGGAGCGTCCGGCCGGGCTCGGCCAGCTCGATCCGCACCTCGCGGCCGCGCAGCACCTCGACCTGCGGCCGGCGGACGTGCGAGCCGTCCGACAACTCGCGCATCACCGCGAAGAACAGCGGGCGCGGGGCGTCCCCGATCACGACGATGTCGAGCAGCCCGTCGTCCACCCGCGCTCCCGGGGCGATCCGGCGGCCGAACCCGTAGTAGCCCGAGTTGGCCGCAACGACCGTGTAGCCGCGGCGCTCCAGCACCTCGCCGTCCACCGTGATCCGGTACGCGGCGGGCCGCCAGGTCGCCATCGCCCGCAGCGCGCCGACGTAGTACGACGCCTGCCCGCGCAGCAGCCGGGACTTGTTGGCGTTGTCGTTGGCCACGGCGTCGACGCCCGCGTACACGCTGCCCAGCACCGGCGTCCCGTTCGCCTCGACCGCGTCCACCGGCCGCGGCTCGCCCTCCAGCAGCAGTTCCGCCAGCTCCGCCGGCCCGGACGGGACGCGCAGCTGCCGGGCGAAGTCGTTGCCGCGGCCCGCCGGGACGATGCCGAACACCGCACCCGTCCCCGCCAGCGCGCCCCCCACGCAGCCGACCATGCCGTCGCCGCCCACGCCGAGCACCACGTGCCCCGCCCCGGCCGCGCCGCGCGCGAGCGCGGTGGCGTGCTCCAGCCCGCGGGTGTACTCCACGACGACCTCGGCCCCGGCGTCGCGCAGCAGCCGGGCCAGCGGGACGAGCCTCGCCGCCGCGGCCGAGCCGCCGGCGGACGGGTTGACGAGCGCGGTGAACGTACGGGGGGACGGCACGGCTTACTCCTTGTGAGGGACGGCGCGCGGCGGGCCCGCCTCGACCAGGATGCCCGGATTGAGGATGCCGCGCGGGTCGACCCGCGCCTTGACCGCCCGCAGCACCTCCATGCCGAGCGGGCCGATCTCGCGGGCGTACCAGTCGCGGTGGTCGGTGCCCACCCCGTGGTGGTGGCTGATCGTGCCGCCGGCGGCGATGATCGCGTCGTTGGCGGCGTGCTTGGCGCGGGCCCAGTGCGCGACGGCGTCGTCGGCGCCCTGCGCGGAGACCACGGTGAAGTAGAGCGACGCGCCGGCCGGGTAGACGTGCGAGATGTGGCACATGACCAGCGGCGGCGTGCCCGCGCCCGACAGCTCGCGGATGAGGGCGGCCCGCACCGCCTCGTACAGGGCGGGGATCCCGGACCAGAACGCTGCGGTCTCCAGCGTCTCGGCGAACGCCCCGGCGTCCAGGAGGGAGTCGCGCAGGTACGGGGCGTTGAAGCGGCCGTGCTCCCACTTCTCCCCCGGCCCGGCGCCCAGCGGCTCGCCGCCCGCCGCGGCCAGCACGGCGCCCGCCGCCGCCCGCCGCGCCTCGATCTCGCCGGGCGTCCCCTCGTACCCCAGCACCGCCAGGCAGCCCGCGGCGCCCGGGGGCGCGGCGCCGATCGCGGCCGGATCGGCCAGCCCGATCATGGTCTCGGTCTCGTCCGACAGCCGCAGCACCACCGGCGGCGGGCCGTCCTGGGCGAGCCGGGGCAGCGCCGCGGCGCCGCGCTCGAACGACGGGAAGCGCCACCCCTCGTACGCGGCCGCCTCGGGCACCGGCCGGACCCGCGCCGTCACCGACGTGATCACGCCGAACGCGCCCTCCGAGCCCAGCACGAGCTGCCGCAGGTCCGGGCCGGCGGCGGACTTGGGCGCGCGGCCCAGGTCGAGGGTGCCCTCGGGGGTGGCGACGGTGAGCCCGGCGACCATGTCGTCGAAGCGCCCGTACCCGGCGGACGCCTGCCCGCTGGACCGGGCGGCGGCGAACCCGCCGATCGTGGCCCACTCGTAGGACTGCGGGAAGTGCCCCAGCGTGAAGCCGTGCTCGCGCAGCAGCCGCTCGGCGTCCGGGGCGCGCAGCCCCGGCTGGAGCACGGCCGTGCGGGACACGGGGTCGACGGAGACGAGCGCGTCCATGCGGCGCAGGTCGAGCGTGACGAACGCGTCCACGCCCTCCGGGGCGAGGCCGCCGACGACGGACGTGCCGCCGCCGAACGGGACGACCGCGACGCCGTGCTCGGCGCAGGCCGCCAGCACGGCCAGGACCTCGTCGTGCGATCCGGGCAGCACGACCGCGTCGGGCGCGTCCGCGACCTCGCCCGCGCGGACGCGCAGCAGGTCGGGGGTCGACTTGCCGCGGGTGTGCCGGATCCGCGCCTCGGGGTCGGTGCGCACGTGCCCGGGCCCGCCGGCCGCCCCGGCGAGCGCCGCCAGGACGGCGTCCGGCAGGCGCGGCTCCGGTACGGCGATGCCGTCCAGCGGGACGGGCGGCGCGGCCGCGGGCCGTACGCCGAGCAGATCCCGCAGCAGGCCGACCACCGTCTCCGGCAGCGGCGTGGCCCTGGCGGGGTCGCCCCACCCGCTCCACAGCATGTCCCGCGTCTCCATGTCTTACACTGTGACATATGACGTCAGAACGTCACAAGAGGACCGGCGACGACCGGGTGCTGGACGCGGCCCGCGACTGCGTGCTGGCCGTGGGCGTGCGCCGCACGACGCTGACCGACATCGCGCGGCGCGCCGGCGTCTCGCGCATGACCCTCTACCGGCGCTGGCCCGACGTCCGCACGATCGTGGGCGACCTGATGACCCGCGAGTGGCTGGCCGCCGCGCTCGGCGCGCAGCCCCCCGCCGGCACCGGCCCGGCGCGGGCGCGGCTGGTGGCGGGCCTGGTCGAGGGCGTCCGGGCGGTCCGCTCGCACCCGCTGCTCCGCAAGATCATCGAAGTCGATCCCGAACTGCTGCTGCCGTACATGCTCGACCGCCTCGGCACCAGCCAGCTGGCGTTCCTGGAGATGTTCGAGGGCACGCTGCGGGAAGGGCACGCGGACGGCTCGATCCGGCCCGGCCATCCCGCCCGGCAGGCCCGCGCGCTGCTGCTGGTCGTCCAGTCGTTCGCCCTGTCCGCGCGGACGGTGACCGGCGGCGGCGATCCGGAACTGGACGACGCCGCGTTCGACACCGAGCTGGCGCACATCCTGGAGAGGACCCTCGCCCCATGACCCCTCCCCCCGCCGCCCCCGGGCGCTCCTCCCTGAACGCCGCCCGCCGCGAGCGCGAGCTGGCCGCCCTGCCGGACGAGGTCGTCGACGTCCTGGTCGTCGGGCTCGGCGCCACCGGAGCCGGGGCCGCGCTGGACGCCGCCGCGCGCGGCCTGAGCGTCGCCGCGATCGACGCCCGCGACCTGGCGTTCGGCACCTCCCGCTGGAGCTCCAAGCTGATCCACGGGGGTCTGCGCTACCTGGCCTCCGGGCAGGTGGACGTGGCGTATGAGAGCGCCGTCGAGCGCGGCGTCCTGATGGCGCGCACCGCCCCGCACCTGGTGCGGGCGCTGCCGTTCGTGCTGCCGCTGACGCCGCTGGTGCCGCACCGCCAGGCCGCGCTGACCCGCGCCGGGCTGGCCGCCGGGGACGCGCTGCGGGCGGCCGCCGGCACCCCGCGCGCCCTGCTGCCGGGCCCGCGCCGGCTGTCGGCCGTCGAGACGCTCCGGCTGGCGCCCGCGCTGCGCCCGCACGGGCTGCGCGGCGGCCTGCTGTCCTGGGACGGGCAGCTCGCCGACGACGCCCGGCTGGTGACGGCGATCGCCCGTACCGCCGCCGCGCACGGGGCCCGGATCCTCACCCGCTGCCGGGCGCTGGCCGTCACCGGCGACGGCGCCGAGGTCCGGGACGAGCTGACCGGGCGGACGCTCACCGTCCGCGCCCGGTCGGTGATCAACGCGGCCGGGGTGTGGGCCGGCGGGCTGGTGGACGGCGTGCGGCTGCGGCCCTCGCGCGGCACCCATCTGGTGGTCCGCGCCGAGAGCCTGGGCGGCCTGACGGCGGGCGTGCAGGTGCCGGTGCCCGGCGCGACCGCCCGCTTCCTGCTGGTGCTCCCCCAGGGCGACGGCCGGGTCTACGTGGGCCTCACCGACGAGCCGGCCGACGGCCCGATCCCCGACGTGCCCGTGCCGTCCGAGGGCGAGATCGGGTTCCTGCTGGACATCCTGGGGTCGGCGCTCGACCTGCCGGTGCGGCGCGCGGACGTCGCGGGCGCCTACGCGGGCCTGCGCCCGCTCCTGGACGACGGGCAGGGCGCCACCGCCGACATCTCGCGCCGCCACCAGGTGCTGACCTCGGCGGACGGCGTCGTCACGGTCGTCGGCGGCAAGCTCACCACGTACCGGCGGATGGCCCAGGACGCGGTGGACGCCGTGCTCGCGGGCGGCCGGGTGGAGTGCGGGCGGCCGAGCCGCACGGCGCGGATCCCCCTGGTCGGCGCCGCGCCGCCGGACCGGCTGGCCCGGCTGGACGCGCCGCGCCGCCTCGTCCGCCGGTACGGGACGGAGGCGCCGCTGCTGGCCGCGCTCGCGCGGGAGGAGGGCGCCGGGGCACTGGAGCCGGTGGTCCCAGGCCTGCCGGTCACGCGCGCGGAGCTGGACTGGGCCGTCCGGCACGAGGGGGCCCTGGACGCGGGCGACCTGCTCGACCGGCGGACCCGCATCGGGCTGGTCGCGGCCGACCGCGACGCGGCCCTCCCGGCGGCCGAGACCGCACTCACCAGGCAAGGAATCGTCCCGGATTCGGTATGACGAGCGTCACCTGGCACCCCTCGGCGGAGTGAGTTAGGTTACCCTAACCTAATAATCGACGATCGCCATGACCCGACGGAGAGCTGGGGGGGACGGCTTGACGCGCCGCGACAGCTGCGAGCACTGCCCGGGCAGCCACTCGGGCGAACGGCCGTGCCTGGCCAGTGCCACGGTGAAGGCGCACAGCTGGCTGCTCATCGAGCACCCCGGCCCGTGGCCCGAGCGGATCGAGCACCTCGCCGACTCCGCCGCCTGCCCCGCCCCGATCGCCGAGACCGTGCGCGCCGCCCTGGCCGCCGGGGTCCGGCCGCAGCTGATCCGCAGGGCGGGCCGGCGGCGGCGCGTCCCGCCCGTCCAGGTGTACGCGGGGTTCTCGGGAGACGGCGCGGGCTCCGGCCGGGCGTGGCTGGAGGGCCGGGAGCTGGACGATCCCGCCGCGCTGGCGGACCTGGACCTGCGCGCGCTGGCCGCCGGCGAGCGGCCCGGCTTCGGCGATCCGGTGGACGACCCGGTGCTGCTGGTCTGCACGCACGGCCGCCGCAACGCCTGCTGCGCCCGCACGGGGGCGCCGCTGGCCCGATACCTGTCCGCGCGTTTCGACCCTTTTGTGTGGGAAACAACCCACGTCGGCGGCGATCGCTACGCAGCCAATCTCGTATGTCTTCCCCACGCTCTGTACTACGGCGACCTTGGCCCCAAGGAGGCCACGGCGGCGATCGAGGCGTACCTGAACGGCCAGGTCACGACGGACCGGCTGCGCGGCAGGGCCGGGCGGCCCGAACCCGTGCAGGCGGCCGAGCACTTCGTGCGGGAGCATTCGAAGATCTTCGACATCGACGCCGTGACCGTGGAATCGGTCACCGGAACGGGACCGTACGAGGCGCTGGTGCGCGCTCGGCAGAACCGTTACCGAGTGATCTTTCAGAGCGTCGTACCGCCCGATCCGTGCGGCCAGGAGTACGGCTCCGAGTGCCGGGAGAACCTCCGGACCTACATTGTTAGGGACATCACCCTTCTCAACGAAGCGGCCCTCGTGTAATCTCTCCAAGGCCCCATTTAGAGGGTCTCCCTGTCGCACGGCCCCTCGGTCGCCCGGCGAACCGGGCGGAGGGGAACAGAGCGGCAACTCCAGACGTTGGACCATTCGGCGCTTCAGACACCTGTCTTCGGAGCATGTCGAGCGTCCATGTCGTTTTTTGTTCGTAAACCAACCAAGGTGGGTGTTCCATGGCTCAGGTACGTCGGCAGGCAAACCTCCCTCGTCCCAGCTGGGGCTGGCAGGACGCCGCGGCGTGCCGGGGGGAAGACCTCGTGCTCTTCTTCGGCCCCGACGGCGAGCGTCAGCCCGAGCGCGAGATTCGCGAGCGCAAGGCCAAGCAGATCTGCATGGGCTGCCCCGTCCGCTCGGACTGCCTGGACTACGCGGTGTCCCGGCCCGAGAAGTACGGCACGTGGGGCGGCCTCAACGAAGACGAGCGCGCGTCCGAGCGCCGGCGCCGCATGCGCCGCGCCAACGCCGCCTGACGCCGCCTGACCAGGCGCCGCAAGGGCTCCCCTCGCGCACCCCGGCACGCCACCGGAATCAGAACGTACGGCCCCGCCCGGCGGGGCCGTTTGCGTTGCCCGCTCCGGCGGGACGCGCAAACGGCCCCGCCGGACGTTCTACTACCGCCCCTACTACCACTCCGGCCGCTTCTCCGCGCGCCCTTTCAGCGAATCCTTGAAAACCGATCACGGCCGCCAATCCGGGAATGGCGCGCGCGACCTTCCCTGATACCGCACCCGGCCCGGCAATGCGGGCTATTTCCGCAAATTCGCGGTGAACCATTCCGCGCTCCGCCGGGCCACCTCTTCCAGCGCGCCCGGCTCCTCGAACAGGTGCCCGGCCCCCGCGACCAGCGCCAGCGCGTGCCCGCCCGCCGGGTCCATCCGCTCCAGCGCCCGCTCGTTCAGCGACAGGACCTCCAGGTCACGGCTCCCGACCAGCAGGAGCGTGGGCGCCCGCACCTCCTCCAGCGCGTGCGCCGCCAGGTCCGGCCGCCCGCCCCGCGACACCACCGCCGCCACGTCGTCCGGCGCGGCCGCGGCGGCGACCAGCGCGGCCGCGGCGCCCGTGCTGGCACCGAACAGCCCCACCGGCCCGCGCACGGCCCGCGACGCCCCCGACGCCCCTGCCGCGTCCCCCGCGGCCCGGTCGTCGGCCCGCACCCAGTCCACGACCCGGCCCAGCCGCCCGGCCAGCAGCGGGACGTCGAACCGCAGCCGGGCGCTGCACCGGTCGCTCTCCTCCTCCTCGGCCGTCAGCAGGTCGAACAGCAGGGTGCCGAAGCCGTGCGCGTTCAGCGCGGCGGCGACCCGCCGGTTGCGCGGGCTGTGCCGCCCGCTGCCGCTGCCGTGGGCGAAGACCACCACGCCGCGGGCGCCGGCCGGCTCCACCAGGTCGCCCTCCAGCCGGACGTCGCCGGCCGGAAGGTGAACGCTGCTCACCGGCCCTCCTCCCGCTCCCGGGCGGCGCGCTCCAGCAGGCCGGTCACGTCCGCGTCGGCGAGCTGCTCGAAGTGGCCGTACCACTGGCCGACCGCCCGGAACGACCACGGCGCCGCGAGGACGACGACCTCGCCGGACGCGCCCCCCTCCGCCGCGGCCGCCGCGGCCACCTCGGCTACCTCGGCTTCCAGGGCCCGCACGGTCTCGGCGGCGCCCACCGGGACCGCCAGCACCAGCCGGGCCGGCCCGCGCCCGCGCAGGGCCCGCACCGCCGCGCGGGCCGTGCCGCCGGTCGCCAGCCCGTCGTCCACCACGATCACCGGCCGGCCCGCCACCTCGGGCAGCGGGCGCCCGCCCCGGTAGGTCCGGACGCGGCGCTCCAGCTCGGCGCGCTCGGCCGCCACCGTCGGGGCGAGGTCGGCGCGGTCCAGCCCGACCCGGGCCAGCAGGTCCTCGTCGAACACCGGCTCGCCGCCCTCGGCGATGGCCCCCACGCCCAGCTCCGGCTGCGGCGGATAGCCGATCTTGCGGGTCACCAGGACGTCCAGCGGTACGGGCCGCTCCGGGCTCGTCAGCCTGCGGGCGATCTCGTACCCGACCGGGACGCCGCCGCGCGGCAGCGCGAGGACCACGGCGCCGTCCAGGCCCAGCGGCACCAGCCGCTCGGCGAGCACCCGGCCCGCCTCGGCGCGGTCGGCGAACGGCAGCCGGACGGGAAGGTCGGTCTCGTGCGCCGTCCTGTTCCAGCGCATCGGGCGTCACCCCCTTCTGGGGACGCGGCGGAACACCTGTCGCCCTGTGACCTACCCATTTACGCCGCGCCCGCCCGGCGCCCGCGCGGTCAGGAACCGGTGGCGGCCAGCCAGCGGAGGGGGTTGTCGCGCACGATCGCGCGCAGCGCGGCCTCGTCGGCCCCGGCGGCCCGCAGCGCGGGCAGGAAGGTCTCGAACAGGTAGCCGAAGCCGGTGCCGCCGTACCGGGTGATCTGGGTCATCCGGGAGACGCCGGTGCTCAGCAGGAGCCGGTCGGCGTGCCCGCCGTCCAGGAACTCCATCACGTTGCGGACCCGGCGGTCCAGCGCCTCGGGGTCGCCCGCGGCCAGCCCCAGGGAGCCGAACGACACGTACGCCCCGGCCTCGGCGATCTTGCGGTGCGCGGCCGGCTCGTCCACCAGGTCCTGGTGGCCCACCGCGACCCGGTGCGGGGGCAGCCCGGCGGCGGTGAGGATCTCCAGCTGGGTCAGCCCGGCGCGGCCGTGGGTGGCCACCGCGAGGCCGGAGTAGCGGGCGGCCTGGGCGGCGGCGCGCAGGCAGCGCTCCTCGGCGGCGGTCGGGGCCTCGCCCCAGGTGCCGATCTCGCCGATGACGCCCGGCAGCGCGTTGGTGCCGTCCATGCCGAAGCCGATCTCGGCCAGCAGCCGCTCGGCCAGCTGCTCGACGCCGGACTCGGCGACGTAGGCGGGGTGGAACGGCTCGGCGAGGAAGCCGGTGCCGGCGACCACCGCGACCCGGGAGCCGGCGGCGATCCGGGCCAGCGCGGCGGCGTTGCGGCCCATCCCGGTGCAGGTGAGGTCGACGACCAGGCCGAGGTCGTGCCCGGCGCGCAGCGCGTGGAGCTCGCGGGTGACCGGCTTCTCCTCGTCCAGCCAGCGGCGCGGGTCGTCGTCCAGCAGCGCGGGGCGGGCCGGCCAGCGCAGGTCGAGCTGGAGATGCTCGTGCGGCAGCACCGGTCCGGTGATGTCGGACGTCGAGATCGTTCCGGTCACGGTGCGCAGCCGTCCGGGCTCCTCGCGGGGGGTCATGGAACGCGAGGTTACGACACATTTAGCAATATCCGACCGCAAATCCGGACAGTTTTTACCTTCAGCCTCCCGCGGCCGCCTCTTCCCGCCGGGCCCGCGCCAGCGCCGTGCCGGGGCTCGGCCAGCGGCGGTCGATCTCGGCGTTCAGCGCGGCCCCGATCAGCACCGCCAGCGCCGCCACGTAGAGCCAGGCGAGCACCGCGATCGAGGCGGCCAGCGACCCGTACACCGACACCCCGGCCAGCGAGCCGGCCAGGTAGAGCCGGAGCGCAAAGCTGCCCAGGATCCAGATCAGCAGCGCGACCACCGCGCCCGGGACCTGGCGGAGCCAGGAGCTCCGCACCGGGACGCTCATGTGGTACAGCAGCGCGAGGAACGCGATCGACAGTGTCACCACGACCGGCCAGTACGCCACCGGGATGAACCCGGCGCTCTCCGGCAGCGCCTGCCGCACCAGCGCGGGCCCCGCCACCAGCAGCGGGATCAGCACGATCATGATCAGCAGCCCGATCAGGTAGAGCGCGAACGCGCGCAGCCGGGTGCGGATCACGCCGCGGATGCCCGACAGCCCGTACGCGATGGTGATCGTGTCGATGTAGACGTTGGTCGCCCGGGAGCCCGCCCACAGCGAGATCAGGAAGCTGATCGAGACGATGTCCGGGCTGCCGCCGCGGATCACGTCGTCGATCAGCGGCACCACCACCGAGTCCACCGCCGGCCCGGTCAGCACGGTCCGCGCCTGCTCGATCAGCCAGCCGCGGATCTCGGTCACCGTGCCGGGCCCGAGGACCCCGCGGAAGTGGCCCATGGTGCCGATCAGCCCGATCACCAGCGGCGGCAGCGACAGCAGCGCGAAGAACGCGGCCTCGGCCGCCAGCCCGGTCACCCGGTAGCGGAACGCGGCGACGGCGGTGTCGCGGACCAGCTGCCAGCAGATCCGCGGGACGGCGCGCGCCCGCCCGCGCGCGACGATCAGCCGCTCGCGCAGGCCGTTCCGGGACAGAGCGCGGAGCGCGGTCCCCCATCGCCCCGTGTCCGCGTCGCCCTCCTCCGCCGGGGTGCCCGTGGTGTCCGAAACCGTGGTCACACCGATACACCGTAGGGCGTCGTCCGCGTTCATACCCGCTTTGACGTACGGAACCGGTTTCCGGCCCAACATCACATCCGGCTCTCGGGGCATGGCGCGGAGCAGGCACCGGCGGGCGTCGGCGATAATCGAGGGGTGATCTGCCAAGCGTGCCGTGACCACCGCCACGAGGAGTGCCGTGGCGGGTCCTGGTGCGACTGCCAGCACAAGCCGTCCGCGCGGAGCGGGCGGAGCGCGGACGCCGCCGGCGAGAGCGGCGGAGCGCCGCCGGACGAGGCGGAGCGGTCCGAGCCGCGGGTGAACTGGAGGCGTCAAGGATGACGCATCTCACCTGTCCGCATGCCGGACGGAACTGGACAGCCCGCGAGACGGCATGTCAGAGTTCGGGTATGACTGCTGCGGATCCGTTGCTGGTGATGCGCCGGCACGTGGACTTCCTGCGCGTCCGCAGCGCGATCTGTCCGTGACGCCCCGACCACGCCCCCTGTATTAGACGGGCGCGTGGTGCATCGGCGTCACGTTCCACCCACTCCTGCTCAGCGTCGAGCCGGCCGCTCATGACTGCCGGTGCGCTACGCGTCCCCACCACACGATGGATGAGGATCGCGCCGTGCCACCTGCGACCAAGCGCAAGAAGGGCGAGGGCCAGTGGGCCCTCGGCTACCGAGAACCGCTCAACAAGAACGAAGAGAACAAGAAGAACGACGACGGGCTCAACGTCCGCAACCGGATCATCGAGATCTACTCGAAGACCGGCTTCGACTCGATCGACCCCGCCGACCTGCGCGGCCGGTTCCGCTGGATGGGCCTCTACACCCAGCGCAAGCCCGGCATCGACGGCGGCAAGACGGGCGCGCTCGAGGACGAGGAGCTCGAGGACCGCTACTTCATGATGCGGGTCCGCATCGACGGCGGGCAGCTGACCGGGGCGCAGCTGCGCACCATCGCGGACGTCTCGACCCGGTACGCTCGCGGCAGCGCCGACATCACCGACCGGCAGAACGTCCAGCTGCACTGGGTGCGGATCGAGGACGTCCCGGCGATCTGGGAGGCGCTGGAGGCCGTCGGCCTGCACACGATGGAGGCGTGCGGGGACGTCCCGCGCACCATCATCGGATGCCCGCTGGCCGGGATCGCGGCCGACGAGGTCATCGACCCGACGCCGCAGCTGCGCGACATCCACGACCGCTACATCGGCTCCCCCGAGTTCTCCAACCTGCCCCGCAAGTACAAGACGGCGCTGTCGGGCTGCACCGCGCACTGCACCGTCCACGAGATCAACGACATCGCGTACGTGGGCGTGGTGAACGAGGCCGGCGAGACCGGCTACCAGGTGTTCGTCGGCGGCGGGCTGTCCACCAACCCGATGTTCGCGCAGAGCCTCGGCGTGTTCGTCAAGCCGGAGCAGGCGACCGAGGTGTGGCACGGCGTCACCTCGATCTTCCGGGACTACGGCTACCGGCGGCTGCGCAGCCGCGCCCGGCTGAAGTTCCTGGTGAAGGACTGGGGCGCGGAGAAGTTCCGCGAGGTGCTGGAGAAGGAGTACCTCGGGTACGCGCTGCCCGACGGCCCCGAGCCGCCCCCGCCGGTCCGCCAGCGCGACCACGTGGGCATCCACCTCCAGAACGACGGCAACTACTACGTCGGTTTCGCCCCGCGGGTCGGCCGGGTGAACGGCGAGCTGCTCGGCACCATCGCCGACCTGGCCGAGCGGTACGGGTCGGGCCGGGTCGCCAACACGATCGAGCAGAAGATGGTGATCCTCGACGTCCCCGAGGAGAACACCGAGCCGCTGGCCGCCGCGCTGGCCGAGCACGACCTCCAGGTCCGGCCGTCCACGTTCCGCCGCCAGACGATGGCCTGCACCGGCATCGAGTACTGCAAGCTCGCGATCGTCGACACCAAGCAGCGCGCGATGGACCTGATGGACGAGCTGGAGAAGCGGCTGCCCGACTTCGACCAGCCGCTGACCATCAACGTCAACGGCTGCCCCAACGCCTGCGCCCGCATCCAGGTCGCCGACATCGGCCTCAAGGGCCAGCTGGTGGTGGACGAGAACGGCGACCAGGTGGAGGGCTTCCAGATCCATCTGGGCGGGCAGCTCGGCGCCACGTTCGGCAAGAAGGTCCGCGGGCTGAAGACCACCTCGGCCGGTCTCACCGACTACGTCGAGCGGGTCGTGCGGAAGTTCGACGAGCAGCGCACCGAGGGCGAGACGTTCGCCGCCTGGGTGCACCGCGCCGACGACGCCGACCTCAAGTAGGGACGGGCGGGAATGAGCGAGCGCGCGGCGCCCTTCTACTGCCCGTACTGCGGGGAGGAGCACCTGGAACCACGCGAGGAGCACGGGGCGTGGTACTGCGCCGACTGCGTCCGCTCCTTCCAGCTGAAGTTCCTCGGCGTCGGAGCCCCCCGAACGAACGCCTCCCAGGCGAGCAAGGAGAACGACCGGTGACGCTGCTGGAGACCGACAGACCGACTCTCGATCTCGAGGACATCGTCGAATCCGCCGCCGCGGCCCTGGAGGGCGCCTCCACGCTGGAGGTCATCCGGTGGGCCGCCGCCACGTTCGGCGACCGGATCTGCCTGACCTCCTCGATGTCGGACGCCGCCCTGATCCATCTGGTCTCGAAGGTCAAGCCCGGGATCGACGTGCTGTTCGTCGACACCGGCTACCACTTCGCCGAGACGATCGGCACCCGGGACGCGGTCGAGGCCGTGTACCCGGTGAACGTGATCAACGTGACGCCGTCCCGCACGGTCGAGGAGCAGGAGGCCGCGCTCGGCCCCCGGCTGCACGGCCGCAACCCGGACCTGTGCTGCCACCTGCGCAAGGTGGAGCCGCTGGGCCGGGCGCTGGAGGGCTACATGGCCTGGTTCAGCGGGATCCGCCGGGACGAGACCACCAGCCGCCGCGACCGCCGGGTCGTGGAGTGGGACCGCAAGCGCGGGATGGTCAAGGTCAACCCGATCCTGGACTGGTCGCAGGAGGACATGGACAACTACATGTCCGACAACGGCGTCATCGTGAACCCGCTCCACTACGACGGCTACCCCTCGATCGGCTGCGAGCCGTGCACCAGCCGCGTCGCGCCCGGCGAGGACCCGCGCAGCGGCCGCTGGGCCGGGATGGGCAAGACCGAATGCGGTATCCACCTGTGACTCGGCCGATGGTCGCGGTGGCGCACGGGAGCAGGGACCCGCGCGCCGCCGCCACCGTGGAGGAGCTGCTGGACGCCGTCCGGGCCCGCCGCCCGGACGTGCCCGTCCTGACGTCGTACCTGGACCACGCGCCGCCCGCGCCGGACCGGGTGCTGGACGGGCTCGCCGCCGGCGGGGCGGCGGGCGCCGTCGTCCTCCCCCTCCTGCTCACCGCCGCGTACCACAGCAAGTCCGATATCCCCGGCGTGCTGGCGCCGGTCCGCCGGCGGCACCCGCTGTTCGACGTCCGCACGGCCGCCACGCTGGGCCCGCACCCGCTCCTGATGGCGGCCCTGGAACGCCGGCTCGCCGAGGAGGGCGTGGAGATCGGCGACCCCGGGACGGCCGTCGTCCTGGTGTCGGCGGGGTCCAGCGACCCCTCGGCCAATGCCACGATCGGCCGGCTGGCCCGGGAGTGGCGGGACCGCGGCTGGCACGGCGTGGTCCCCGCCTACGCCTCCGCCGCCCGCCCCGCCCCCGCCGCGGCGGTCCGGGCCCTGTACGAGGCGGGCGCGCCCCGCGTCGCGGTCGCCTCGTACTTCATGGCCCCCGGCCACTTCGCCGACAAGGTCCGCACCGAGTCCCTGGCCGCCGGCGCCACGGCGGTCTCCCCCGCCCTCGGCGCCGCCCCGGAGCTGGCCGACCTGGTCCTGCTCCGCTACACCGAGGCCCTCGCCGCGACCACGGCCGCCGCCGTCTGATCCACCGCCGTCCACTGCGTTCCCGCATACCCTCGGCCCAGCGGGTATGCGGAACGTATGACCGATCGCGAAGACCTCGGGCACGAGCCCGAAGAGACCCATGACAAGCGGTTCGCCCCGGTGAACCGGGACGCGAACGGGCGCGGCCGCACCGTGCCCCGGGGCGGCGAGGGAGTCCCCGACGAGGGGCAGACCGTGCCCGCCGAGGAGGAGGGGATGTCCCGGCAGGAGGACGAGGCCGGCGGCACCGCCACGCCGGGCGTCGACGTGGGCCACCCGGACGCGGCCCCGCCCGACTGAGGCGGGCCCGCTCAGCCGCGGCGCGTCCGGCGCTCCTCCCACCAGGTCGTCAGGGCGCGGCGTACGGGGGCGTGGTGCTCGTCGTCGACGATCTTGACGTCGCCCATGACGGCGGTCGCCTGGATCCGTACCACCGGGACGGGCAGGCCGGCCTTCGCTTCGCGGACGAGGACCCTGCGGTCGCCGAGGATCGAGTGGCCGGTCATCCGCACCAGCACGCCGTCCGGGACGATCACCTTGACGTCGCCCATCACGGCGGTCGCGGTCACGGCGACCTCGCCGCTGGGGACCTGCGCGCCGCGCAGGTCGAGGACGACGTCGCCCATCACCGACAGCACCTCCAGGGGCTGGTCGATGCGGCCGACGATGCGCTCCTTGCAGTCGCCCATCACCGCGGTGAATCGGCGCTGGACCTGGAGCGGGGCGGGCTCGGCGCCGGGCGCGCCCATGCCCGGCAGGTCGCGGGTGATCGTGTCCAGGTCGCCGCGGGTCACCGCCAGGTAGGCGGCCTCGGTGCGCTCGGTCAGCTCCTCGAAGGTCAGCCGGCCCTCCACCGACGCCACCCGCAGCCGCTCGACGACGGTCTCGCGCTCGGCGTCGGAGGCCCGCAGGTCGGGATCGGGCGGGATCTGCGGCCGGTGATGCGGGGTGGGCTGACTCATGGTTCCGAAGGTATGCCCTCCGGCCCCCCGGGCAATCCGCCGCGCGGACGAGATCGCCCCGCGCCTTTGGGAGGACTCCTTCCACCGTTCCGAATGAGGTTCGGTATCCTGCCTGGTGGCGGCCTGTTTACCCGAGCGTTGCGGAGTGGCGGATGGCGACCCACCAGGTGTTCAACCAAGTTCCCCCGCTCGCGGGCCACGACGCGGCCGACGACCGGGCGCTGCTCGACGGGATCGAGCGGGAGGGCGCCGGCTGGGCGCTGGAGGACGTCCACGCGCTGGGCCGGCTCGCCGGGACGGAGCAGGCGCAGGAGTGGGGGCGGCTGGCCGACGAGCACCCGCCCGTCCTGCGGACCCACGACCGCTACGGGCACCGGATCGACGAGGTCGAGTTCCATCCGGCCTGGCACGAGCTGATGCGCACGGCCGTCGAGCACGGCCTGCACGGCGCGCCCTGGGCGGACAGTCGGACGGGTGCCCACGTGGCGCGGGCCGCCAAGTTCTACACCTGGCGCGTCGACGCCGGGCACGGCTGCCCGATCTCGATGACGTACGCCGCCGTCCCCGCCCTGCGCCAGAGCCCCGAGCTGGCCGCCCGCTTCGAGCCGCTGCTGGCCCGCCCGGTGTACGACTTCGGGCTGCGCGAGCCCGCCGGCAAGGACGGGCTGCTCGCCGGGATGTCGATGACGGAGAAGCAGGGCGGCTCCGACGTCCGCGCGAACACGACCGAGGCGGCGCCCGCGGCGGACGGGACGTACCGGCTGCGCGGCCACAAGTGGTTCACCAGCGCCCCGATGTGCGACCTGTTCCTGACCCTGGCGCAGGCGCCCGGCGGCCTCACCTGCTTCCTGGTCCCCCGGGTGCTGCCCGACGGGACGCTCAACCCGATGCGCCTGATGCGGCTCAAGGACAAGCTGGGCAACCGGTCCAACGCCTCGTCCGAGGTCGAGTACGAGGACGCCGTCGCCTGGCGCGTCGGCGACGAGGGCCGCGGTGTCCGCACCATCATCGAGATGGTCAACATGACCCGGCTCGACTGCGTGATCGGCGCCGCCGCCGGGATGCGGCAGGGCGTGACCACGGCCGCGCACCACGCGTCCCACCGCAAGGCGTTCGGCGCCTACCTCATCGACCAGCCCCTGATGCGGAACGTGCTGGCCGACCTGGCGATCGAGTCGGAGGCCGCCACCACGCTGATGCTCCGCCTGGCGGGCGCCACCGACCGCTCGGTACGCGGCGACGCGGCCGAGACCGCGTTCAAGCGGCTGGGGCTGGCCGTCAGCAAGTACTGGGTCTGCAAGCGCTGGCCCGCCCACGCCGCCGAGTCCCTCGAATGCCTCGGCGGGAACGGGTACGTCGAGGAGTCCGGCATGCCGCGGCTCTTCCGCGAGTCCCCGCTGAACTCCATCTGGGAGGGCTCCGGCAACGTCGCCGCGCTGGACGTGCTGCGCGCCATGGCCAAGGAGCCGCAGACGGTGGAGGCGCTGTTCGCGGAGATCGACGCCGCCGCGGGCGCCGACGCCCGGCTGGACGCCGCGATCGGCGAGGTGAAGGCGTCGCTCGCCGACGTCGCGACCATCGAGCTGCGCGCCCGCCGCGTGGTGGAGCGGCTCGCCCTCGCCCTCCAGGGCTCGATCCTGGTCCGGTACGGGCACCCGGCCGTGGCCGACGCCTTCTGCGCCACCCGCTTCGGCGGCGACTGGGGCCACGCGTTCGGCACGCTGCCGCCCGGCCTGGACCTGGCCCCGATCATCGACCGCGCGACCCCGAAGACCGGCTGAACGGCGAGGACCCGTGCGCGGCCCGGATCAGGACGGCGTCAGGGGTCTGTCAACAGGGCGTTAAGGCACCTTGCCGGACGCCCTTCCGACGATCTTGACTGGCGGCCGTGAACCGCATCGACGAGATCCTGAACGGCCACTCCCCGTCCCCCGGATGGCCTCCGCCTCCGCCGCCGCCCCCGACCCCCCAGGAGGTGGAGGTCGAGCGGGACCGGCTGCGCGAGCTCAAGGCGGCGCTTCCGGCGGCGTCGCGCGGGCTGGAGGCCGCCGTCGAGGGACTGGTGGGCCTGTCGGTCGCCGAGGCGTCGTTCACCTCGTTCACCTACTCGCTGGCGCTGGCGTACAACGAGGTCGAGGCGTACACGCGGCGCGAGCTGCGGCAGCGGGCCGAGGACACCGCCGAGATCGGCGACCGGGCCGGGCGCTCCGCCGACGTGTGGGAGGCCGCCGAGCGGGCGAGCGCGCCCCGGGTGGTGTGACCGTGATCGGGCTGGAGCACGGCGCCGAGCTGGCGCGCCGGAACCTGCAGATCGGCTCGGCGGCGGCGCTGGCGCTGTCGGCGCTGGGCGTGCCGGCGGCGTGGCCGTTCGTGCCGCCGCTGTACGTCCACCAGTACCCGCCGCAGGCGTTCTGGGACGGCGGCGTCGCGTGGGCCGGGGCGGTGTCGCGGGTACGGGCCGTGCGCGAGGAGGTCGAGCGGCTCGTCGAGGGCGTCGAGGAGGACGGCTGGCGGAGCGAGGACGGCCGCGCGTTCCGCCGCCGGATGGACCGCCATCTCGCCGACCTGCTGGCGATCGAGATCCGGGCGGCGGCCGTAGCGGCGGTGCTGTTCACGGCGGCGACGCTGACCATGGCCATGATCGTGTTCATGTCGATGGTGGCCGCGCTGCTGGCGGCGCTGGCCGCGTGGGTGGCGGTCTCGACCGTCTTCCCGCCGAGCGCGGCGATGGCGCGGCTCACGGCGACGATGACGCTGGCGAACGTCAACGCGACGCTCAAGGCCGTGGAGGCCGCGTTCGACACGGCGCTCCACACCTGCGCCGGAATCCTCGGCACGCTCGTCGCCGGCGACATCCTCGCGGAGGCGGCGCACGGTGATTTCAGCGGCCTGGAAAATTTCGTCCAGGCGACGGTCGACCAGGGGCCGATGCTGGCGTGGGGAACCGCGAACCGCGTGGAACGCGACCTCACCGCCACGGGCCTCGGCAGCGGCACTCCGGGCCTCTCTCACGCGGCCGGCGCCAAGGCTTTCCACGAAACGCAGTACAACGGGGGAAGCCAGGCGGTCACCGGGGGCCTGACTCCCGGGCAGAACGCCGACGGCTCCTATTCATATCCCTGGGAATGAGCGAATGAAGGAATTGCAGGACGTTCTCGGATTCGACCCCGAGAGGCTGGCCGACGACGCCGACCGGTTCATCGCCGGGCTCCGCGAGATGTACGAGGCGGAGACCGCGCTCACCGCGCGCGCCGAGTCGCCGGACGGGCGGGTGGCGGTGGAGTGCTCCCGGACGGAGGGGCTGCGGGCGCTGCACCTGGATCCGCGCGCGATGCGGATGGGGGCCGGGGAGCTGGCGGAACTCATCGTGGAGCTGACCGGGCGGGCCCAGCGGGAGATCGAGTTCGCGGGGCGGGAGCGGCTCGCCGGGTTCCTCGGCGCGGACAACTCGCTGATCGGCGAGCGCGAGGCGATCGGGCGCGGGCTGCGCGACGCGACCGGAGCGATGGAGCGGAATCTGGCGGACGCGACCGAGAGGCTCGAAAGGCTGCGGAGCCTGCTGCTGCGCTGATCGGGCCAAAAGGGCGAGGGCCTGGCACCAGAGGGGGGTGCCAGGCCCTTTCGTTTTTCCGTGCGCTCCCCGCCCGTCAGGATCGCGTCAGGATTTCCGCGGCCGCCGTCAATACGGCGTAGAAGCGGCCGATTTTGGCCTTTTCTGGCAATAACGTGACTCCCGGCCTTGAAGTTCGAGAAAGGACGGGCTGGTGGACGAGCAGTTAATCGTTCCCGTACGACCGGGCGAGAGCGGGATCGTCGCGCTCCGGACGGGGCGCCTGGACCGGACCGGGGAGCGGGTCGGGATCGCCTTCACCTCCGAGGAGCGGCTGCGGGCCGCGCTCGGCGGCGGGCAGCGCCGGATCCGCCTCGGCGAGCGCGCGCTGCGGTCCCTGCTGCGGCCGATGGGCATCACGCGGATCCAGGTGGATCCGCTGCTGGTCGGCCCGGAGTTCCCGGCCGCGCCGGCGGCCCGGGGCGCCGAGCGCGTCGTGGCGGGTGCCCGATGACGGCGCTCGTCCAGGGTCTCGACCGCGCGCTCTGGCCCGCCACGGCCCGCGCCCACCCCGACGGCGACGTGTCGATCGGCCGGGTGCCGCTCACCGCAATCGCCGCCCGCTGGAGCACGCCCGTCCACGTCCTGGACGAGACGGACGTGCGGTACCGCTGCCGCGCCCTGCGCAACGCCTTCCCCGGCGTGGAGGTCGCGTACGCCGGCAAGGCGTTCCTGTGCCGGGCGATGGCGGCCTGGATCGCCGAGGAGGGGCTGTCGCTGGACGTGTGCTCGGCCGGCGAGCTGGCCGTGGCGGGCACCGCGGCGTTCCCCGGCGAGCGGGTGCTGATGCACGGCAACGCCAAGACGCCCGAGGACCTGAAGTCCGCGCTGGCGTACGGCGTGGACCGGATCGTGGTGGACTCGTTCCACGAGATCACCCGGCTGGCCGCGCTGGCGGGCGACGGGCACCGGCCGCGCCTGCTGGTCCGGGTCACGCCCGGCGTGGACGGGCACACGCACGCCGCGCTGACCACCGGGACCGACGGGCAGAAGTTCGGCTTCCCGCTGGCCTCGGGGGCCGCCGCCGAGGCGGTCCGGCGGGTGCTGGGCCAGCGCGGGCTGGACCTGGTCGGGCTGCACTGCCACATCGGCTCCCAGATCACCGATCCGGGCGCGTTCGACCGCGCCGCCCGCCGCATGATCGCCTTCCTGGCCGCGGTACGCGACCGGCACGGCGTCACGCCGCGGCGGCTGGACCTGGGCGGCGGGTTCGGCGTGCCGTACCGGGAGGGCGAGCCGGAGCTCGACACCGGCCTGCTGGCCGGGCGGCTGCTGCGGACCGTCCGGGAGTGCTGCGCCGAGCACCGGCTGCCGGTGCCGCTGCTGACGATCGAGCCCGGCCGGGCCGTCGTGGCGCGGGCCGGGGTGACCGTCTACCGGGTGGTGGGCGTCAAGCGCGGCGCGGCGGGCGAGCGGCTGGTCGCCGTGGACGGCGGCATGAGCGACAACCCCCGGCCCAGCCTGTACGGGGCCCGCTACTCGGTGCGCCTCGTCGGCCGGAAGAGCGGCTCGGGCACCCGGCGGGCGACCGTCGTGGGCCGGCACTGCGAGGCCGGGGACGTCCTGGTCCGGGACGCGCGGCTGCCCGCCGACGTGCGGCCGGGAGACCTGCTGGCGGTGCCCTGCACGGGCGCCTACCACCACTCGATGGCCTCCAACTACAACCTGGTCCGCCGCCCGCCCGTGGTCGCGGTCCGGGACGGGCGGGCGCGGGTCCTGGTCCGCCGCGAGACGGTCGAGGACCTTCTCGCACGCGACGTGGGGTGACTCCCTTTCAGGGGCATTCGCGGGGCTCGGTGTCAGGACGGCGTCAAAACCGCCGCGACCGGCGTCAAGAACGCGTCAACGCCCCCGGAAACCCCCTTGAACTCGCGCTTTACTCCCAAACGGGCCCAGAACGTACAGCCGTGAATCCGACACAGAGGTGACCTACCGACCATGAGCGACGTGGCGTTCGTCCTGCTGACCGTGGCGATCTTCGTCGCGCTCGGCCTGCTGGTGAAGGGCGTGGAGCGGCTGTGAGCGCCGAGAACATCGCCGGCCTGGTGCTGGCCGTGCTGCTGATCGTCTTCCTCGTCATCGCCCTCGTATATCCGGAGCGTTTCTAGTGAGTACGACCGTCGCGGGGATCCTGTTCATCGGGTCCCTCGCGCTCGCCGTGGCCGTCGCGTACCGGCCGCTCGGCGACTATATGTACCGCGTCTACAGCGGTACCTCCCACACGCGCGTGGAACGCGCCGTGTACAGGCTGATCGGGGCCCGCCCGGAGAACGAGCAGACCTGGGGCGCCTACGCCCGCAGCGTGCTGGCGTTCTCGGTGGCCGGGATCCTGTTCCTGTACGCCTTCCAGCGCGTGCAGCAGCACCTGCTGCTGAGCCTGGGCATGGACCCGGTCAAGCCGGACCAGGCCTGGAACACCGCGGTCAGCTTCGTCACCAACACCAACTGGCAGTCGTACTCGGGCGAGTCGACGATGGGCCACCTGGTGCAGATGGCGGGGCTGGCCGTCCAGAACTTCGTGTCGGCCGCGGTCGGCATGGCGGTGGCGATCGCGCTGGTGCGCGGGTTCGCCCGCGCGAAGACCGAGCACCTCGGCAACTTCTGGGCCGACCTCACCCGCGGCGCCATCCGGATCCTGCTGCCCATCGCCTTCGTCGGCGCCGTCGCGCTGATCGCGGGCGGCCTGGTGCAGAACTTCGACGGCGGCACCACCGCGAGCACGCTGACCGGCGGCACGCAGACCATCACCGGCGGGCCGGTGGCCAGCCAGGAGGTCATCAAGGAGCTGGGCACCAACGGCGGCGGCTTCTACAACGCCAACTCCTCGCACCCGTTCGAGAACGCCGCGTCCTGGACCAACTGGCTGGAGATCTTCCTGATCCTGGTGATCCCGTTCGCGCTGCCGCGCACGTTCGGCCGGATGGTCGGGCAGAACCGGCAGGGGTACGCGATCGCCGCCGTGATGGCGACCATCGCGGTCGTCAGCGTCACGCTGACCACCACGTTCCAGCTGATGGGCGACGGCACGGTCCCGACCGCGGCGGGCGCCGCGGCGGAGGGCGTCGAGACGCGCTTCGGCGTGGCGAACTCGGCGACGTTCGCCGCGGCGACCACGCTGACGTCCACCGGCGCCGTGGACTCCTTCCACGACTCCTACACCAGCCTCGGCGGCATGATGACGATGTTCAACATGATGCTGGGCGAGGTGGCGCCCGGCGGGGTGGGCTCCGGCCTGTACGGCATGCTGATCCTCGCGATCATCACGGTCTTCGTGGCCGGGCTGATGGTCGGCCGCACCCCCGAGTACCTCGGCAAGCGGATCGGCGCCCGCGAGATCAAGTTCGCCGCGCTGTACTTCCTGGTGATGCCGGTCCTGGTGCTGGCCGGCACGGCGGTGGCGATGGCGACCGAGAGCGGCCGCGAGGGCATGCTGAACAGCGGCCCGCACGGCCTCAGCGAGGTCCTGTACGCCTTCACCTCCGCGTCCAACAACAACGGGTCGGCGTTCGCCGGCCTGACGGTAAACACGGTCTTCTACGACACCGCGCTCGGGCTGTGCATGGCGCTCGGCCGGTTCATCCCGATCATCTTCGTGCTCGCGCTGGCCGGCTCGCTGGCCCGCCAGGCGCGCACGCCCGAGTCGGCGGGCACGCTGCCCACGCACCGGCCGCAGTTCGTCGGCATGGTCGCCGGGGTGACCGTCGTCCTCGTCGCTCTCACGTTCCTGCCGGCGCTCGCGCTCGGGCCGCTGGCCGAAGGGATCAACTGATGGCCGTCCAGACCGTTCCAGAGAAGCAGGCCGAGCCGCCCGCTCCGGCGGGCAAGGGGGGCGGCAAGGTCCAGGGCGGCCTGCTGGACCCGAAGCAGCTCGTGCGGTCGCTGCCCGACGCGTTCCGCAAGCTGGACCCGCGCACGCTGTGGCGCAACCCGGTGATGCTGATCGTCGAGGTCGGCGCCGTGTTCACCACCGTGCTCGCGGTGCTCGACCCGAGCGTGTTCGGCTGGCTGATCGTCGCGTGGCTGTGGCTGACCGTGCTGTTCGCGAACCTGGCCGAGGCCGTCGCCGAGGGGCGCGGCAAGGCGCAGGCGGACGCGCTGCGCAAGGCCAAGGCGGACGCGGTGGCCCGCCGCCTGCTCGGCTGGGCGCCCGGCGCCGCCTCCGTCCGGGAGGAGCGCGTCGGCGCGCCCGAGCTGAAGCAGGGCGACCACGTGGTGGTCGAGGCCGGCGAGATCATCCCCGGCGACGGCGACGTGGTCGAGGGCATCGCCAGCGTGGACGAGTCGGCGATCACCGGCGAGTCCGCGCCGGTCATCCGGGAGTCGGGCGGCGACCGCTCGGCCGTCACCGGCGGCACCAAGGTGCTGTCGGACCGGATCGTCGTGAAGATCACGCAGAAGCCGGGCGCGTCGTTCATCGACCGCATGATCGCGCTGGTGGAGGGCGCCGACCGGCGCAAGACGCCGAACGAGATCGCGCTGAACATCCTGCTGGCCGCGCTGACGATCGTGTTCCTGCTGGCGGTGGCGACGCTGCAGCCGCTGGCGATCTACGCCAAGAGCGGCCTGCCCGGCGTGCCGGACTCGCCCGCCCTCGATGGCAACGGCGTCACCGGGATCGTGCTGGTGTCGCTGCTGGTGTGCCTGATCCCGACCACGATCGGGGCGCTGCTGTCGGCGATCGGCATCGCCGGCATGGACCGGCTCGTGCAGCGCAACGTGCTCGCCATGAGCGGGCGCGCGGTCGAGGCGGCCGGCGACGTGAGCACGCTGCTGCTGGACAAGACCGGCACGATCACGCTGGGCGACCGGCAGGCCGCCGCGTTCCTCCCGGTGGACGGGGTGGGCGAGGCGGAGCTGGCGGACGCCGCGCAGCTGTCCAGCCTGGCCGACGAGACCCCGGAGGGCCGCTCGGTCGTCGTGTTCGCCAAGCGCGAGTACGGCCTGCGCGAGCGCACCCCCGGCGAGCTGGCGCACGCGACGTGGGTGCCGTTCTCCGCGCAGACCCGGATGAGCGGCGTCGACCTGGCCGAGAACGGCACCGCGCGGGCGCTCCGCAAGGGCGCCGCGACCGCGGTGGCCGACTGGGTCCGCGCGCACGGCGGCGACGTCTCCCCCGGCCTCGGCCGCATCGTCGACGGCGTCTCCGCGTCCGGCGGCACGCCGCTGGTGGTGGGCGAGCTGGCGGGCGGCACCGCCCGCGTCCTCGGCGTCATCCACCTCAAGGACGTCGTCAAGGACGGCATGCGGGAGCGGTTCGCCGAGATGCGCCGGATGGGCATCCGGACCGTCATGATCACCGGCGACAACCCGCTGACCGCCAGGGCCATCGCCGACGAGGCCGGGGTGGACGACTTCCTCGCCGAGGCCAGGCCGGAGGACAAGCTCGCGCTCATCAGGAAGGAGCAGGAGGGCGGCCGGCTGGTCGCGATGACCGGGGACGGCACCAACGACGCCCCGGCCCTCGCCCAGGCCGACGTCGGCGTCGCGATGAACACCGGCACCTCGGCCGCCAAGGAGGCCGGGAACATGGTGGACCTCGACTCCGACCCCACCAAGCTCATCGAGGTCGTGGAGATCGGCAAGCAGCTGCTGATCACGCGCGGCGCGCTCACCACGTTCTCGATCGCCAACGACATCGCCAAGTACTTCGCGATCATCCCGGCGATGTTCATGGGGCTGTTCCCCGGGCTGGACGCGCTCAACATCATGCGCCTGCACAGCCCGCAGTCGGCGATCCTCTCGGCCGTCGTCTTCAACGCGCTGGTCATCGTGGCGCTGATCCCGCTGGCCCTGCGCGGCGTGCGGTACACGCCGGGCGGCGCGTCCCGGCTCCTGTCGCGCAACCTGCGCGTCTACGGGCTGGGCGGGCTCGTCGCCCCGTTCATCGGCATCAAGCTCATCGACCTCATCGTCCAGTTCCTTCCGGGGATGTCCTGACATGCACGCACCCAGCTGGATCCGCCAGCACCTGGCCGCGCTCCGCGCGCTGCTGGTCTTCACCGTCCTGCTCGGCGTCCTCTACCCGCTGGCCGTCTTCGCCGTCGGCCGGCTGCCGGGGCTGAGCGACCACGCCGACGGGTCCCTCATCGAGCGCGACGGCCGCGTCGTCGGCAGCTCGCTCATCGGCCAGTCGTTCACGGACGCGGACGGCGACCCGCTCAGGCAGTACTTCCAGAGCCGCCCGTCCAACGCCGGCGACGGCTACGACCCCACCTCCACCGGCGCGAGCAACCTCGGCCCGGAGGACGTCGTCGACACCCTGCCCGACCCCGCGGCCGTCGCCGCCGGCAAGGAGGACGAGAACGCCCGGCAGAGCCTGCTCACCCAGGTCTGCGAGCGCAGCCGCGACGTCGGCGGGCTGGAGGGCGTGGACGGGCGCCGCCCGTACTGCACCCCCGGCGGGGCCGGGGCCGTCCTCGCGGTGTTCGGCGAGCGCGCGGCGGACGGCTCCGTGCCGCGCCCGACGCGGGTGGTCAGCCTGAACGAGCAGCAGGGCGTGGTGAAGGCGCCGTTCGTCGCCGCCTACCGGGGCGTGAAGGTCGAGCTGGCCCGCTACGGCGAGGACTACGCGAAGGGCGTGGTCGTCCCCGTGAAGGGGGACGCGCCGGCCAGGCCGGCCGTGCCGAGCGACGCCGTCACGGCCGGCGGCAGCGGGCTGGACCCGCACATCTCCCGCGCGTACGCCGACCTCCAGGCCGCGCGGGTCGCCAAGGCCCGCGGCGTCCCCGCGCGGGAGGTCGAGCGCCTGATCCGGGACGCCGAGACCGGGCGCGCGCTCGGGTTCATGGGCGAGCCGGCGGTCAACGTGCTGGAGCTCAACCTCGCCCTCGACGAGGCGCACCCGTACCGCGGCTGACGCCGGGCGGGGGGGCGGGCCCCCCCCGGGCGGGCGGCCCGCCCCCCCGCCCGCCAAGGGCAAGCTACCTGGGGCGCGGGGGGCGCCCCCGGGAGCGGGGGGGGGGGGCCCGGGGGCGGGGGCCGGCGGGGGGGGGCGCCCCCGGCCCCGCCCGGCCGCGGGGGCTGGGCGGCGCCGCCGCCGGGCCGGGCCGCGGCGGTGGCGGCGAGGAGGTCCAGGCAGATGCCTCCCGCGACCCTGGTGAGCCAGGCCCGGGGCCGGTCGATGAGGGCGCGCTCGCCGTCGCCGAGGGCGTACCAGCGGCGGTAGGTCTCCTGGACGATCCGCTCGGCCGCCGCGGGCGAGCCGAACATCCACAGGGCGGTCTCCAGCAGGTGCCGCCGCTCGTCGAGCATCTCCGCCGCCGAACCGGCGCCCGCCTCCGGGCGCGTCATGGCCGGCCCCCGCCGGGGAGGGCCTTCTTCGTCGTCCGCACGTCGTCCTCACTTCCTCCGAGACGCCAGCTAAGACCGGGCGGCCGGCCCGGTTGTGACGTCCGCGGCGCATCGCGAGGGCCGGCGGGTCACGGCATGGCGGACACCGCCGCGATCTTGGCGGGGTTCATCATCCAGAGCACCCGGTCGATGCCCTGGCGGGAGGCGCCGAGGCCGAGGACGGCGAGCACCGCGCCGTCGCGGCGGAGCAGCGCGCCCGGCTGCCCGTTCACGCTGCGCCACTCCACGTCGACCCCGGCCCAGAACCGGGCCGCGAACGCCCTGTGGTACCGCGCGACGCGGTCGGCGCCCACCACGGGGATCCGGGACGCCCGGACGGCGCCGCCGCCGTCGGAGTAGCTGATCACGTCCGCCGCGAGCAGCTTCTCCAGCGCGGCCAGGTCGCCCGAGCGGGCGGCGGCGACGAAGGCGGTCAGCAGCCTGCGCTGCTCCGCCCCGGACACCGGCGCGCGGCGCCCGGACGCGACGTGCGAGCGGGCCCTGCTCACCAGTTTCCGGGCCGCCACCTGGGTGACCTGGAGGATGTCCGCGATCTGCGCGTAGGGGTAGTCGAACGCCTCCCGCAGCACGAACGCCGCGCGCTCGCCGGGCGGGAGCCGCTCCAGGAGGAGCAGCACCGCGAGGCCGAGCGCCTCGCCGCGCTCGGCGCCGAGGTGCGGGTCGGCGCCGGTGTCGACCGGTTCGGGGAGCCACGGGCCGATGTACGTCTCGCGGCGGGCCCGCGCCGACTGCAGGGCGTTGATGGCGAGCCGGGTGGTGGCAGTCGCCAGGAACGCGGCGGGGTTGGCCACGGCGGAGCGGTCGTACGTCTGCCAGCGCAGCCAGACGTCCTGGAGCAGGTCCTCGGCCTCGGTGGCGCTGCCCAGCATCCGGTACGCGATCCCGAACAGCCGCGGCCGCGCGGCGGCGAAGTCCGCCGCGGCCCGGTCGAGGTCCTCCCGCCCGCCGCCGTCCTCCGGCCCGGTTCCGCCCATCGCCGCCGCCCCTGTTCCGCTGGTCACTGGTCCCGCCTCGCCTTCGAGCGCCCCCGGTCAGCTACGACAAGACAGGCCGGCGATCTGTGACACCCCTTCCCGGGCGGGGTCAGCGGAGTTCGCGCAGGGCGGCCTCCACGGTCCGGTGGAAGGTCGGATAGGTGTAGATCATGTGCTCGAGGCGGGCGGTGGGGACCTCGGCGTGCACGGCGACGTTCAGGCCGTACAGCACCTCGCCGCCCGTGGGGCCGGCGGAGGTCGCGCCGACCAGGACGCCGCGGCCGGCGTCCTCGACGAGCTTGACGAACCCCTCGTTGCCGGGCCCGTGGACCAGGCCCCGCGCGGACGAGGCGATCGGCACCAGGGCGGTGCGCACGCGCACGCCCCGCTCGCGCGCCTGCCGCTCGGTGAGGCCCACGGCCCCGATCTCGGGGTCGGTGAACGTGACGCGCGGCAGCGCCCGGTAGTCGGCGTCCGGGCCGGGCCGGCCCAGGATGTCGCGGACGGCGATCCGCGCCTGGTACATCGCGACGTGCGTGAACGCGCCGCGGCCGGTGATGTCGCCGATCGCCCACAGCCCGTCCGCGGCCCGCAGCTGCCCGTCGGTCGGCACGGCCGGCGCGGCGGGGTCGATGCCCGCGGTGTCCACAGCCAGCGCGGCCAGGTCGGGGCGGCGGCCCGTCGCGACGAGCAGGCGCTCGGCCCGCAGCGGTTCCAGGCCGCCTTCGAGCAGGGCCTCGAACATGGTGCCGTCATGCTCGATCTGGACGGCCCGGACCCCGGTGCGCACGGTGACGCCGTCGGCCCGCAGCGCCCGCGCGGCCAGCTCCCCGGCCTCCGGCTCCTCCTGGGCGAGCAGCCGGTCCCCGCCTTCCAGCACGGTCACCGCGCAGCCGAAGCGGGCGAAGACCTGGGCCAGTTCCACCCCGATCGCGCCGCCGCCGAGCACGAGCATCGAGGCGGGGACCTCCTCGGCCTCGATCGCCTCCCGGTTCGTCCAGTACGGCGTCCCCTCCAGGCCCGGGACCGGGGGGACGCGGGGCCGGGAGCCGGTGGCCAGCACGACGCCGCGGGCGGCCTCGAACGCGCGCTCGCCGGCGATCACCCGGTGCGGGCCGGCGAGCCGTCCCGTCCCGCGCACCAGCCGCACGCCCCTGGCCTCCAGCCGGCCGGCGGCGGCCCGGTCGTTCCAGCCGGAGGCGGCCTCGGACCGGACGCGGTCGGCGACCCGGTCCCAGTCGGCGACCGCCTTGCCCTCGCCGGCCAGGAACGGGACGCGGCCCGCCTCGGCCAGCGCGTTCCCGGCGCGGATCATCATCTTGCTGGGGACGCACCCCCAGTACGGGCACTCGCCGCCGACGAGCCCCGCCTCGATCCCGATCACGTCCAGTCCCGCCGCGGCCAGCTCGCCCGCGGCGAACTCGCCGCCCGGCCCCAGACCCACGACCACGACGTCGACCTGCTCCTGCATGGCGTTCTCCGATCTCACTGCTCTCGCTGCATCTCGCTGCTGTGTCATGCCGCCTCGACGCGGGTGCCCGCGGCTCCGGACAGGAGCGCGGGCGCGTCGGCGAGCGCGCCGATCACGGCGACGGAGCCGCGGCGGTGCTCGGCGAAGCGGCGGGCCGCCTCCGCCTTGGGGCCCATGGATCCGGCGGGCAGCGGCAGGCGCCGCAGCCCGGCGGGGGTGATGCCGCGGATGGGGCGGGCGCGCGCGGTGCCGTGGTCCTGCATGACCGCGGGGACGTCGGTGAGCAGCAGCAGCGCGTCGGCCTTGAGCCGGGTCGCGAGCAGCGCGGCGGCCAGGTCCTTGTCCACCACGGCCTCGACGCCGCGATGGTCGCCGCCGGTCGGGACGCCGCCGCCCCCGGCCGCGATGACCAGGCACCCCTCGCCGACGAGGCGGGCGATGGTCGGCAGCTCGACGATGTCGCGCGGCTCGGGGGAGGGGACGACCCGCCGCCAGTCCGCCCCGTCCCGGCGCAGGGTCCAGCCGTGCTCGGCGCGCAGCCGCCCGGCCTCCGCGGCGCCGTACGTACGGCCGACGAACTTGGCCGGCGCGCGGAACGCGGGATCGTCCAGGCGGACCACCGTCTCGGTGAGGACGGCGACGATCTCGCGGCCGGGCAGGGCGCGGCGCAGCTCGCGGGCCAGCCAGTAGCCGATCATGCCCTGCGTCTCGGCGCCGAGCACGTCCAGCGGGTACGGGGCCGACAGCGCCGGGTCGGCGGCGCTCTCGACGGCCAGCAGCCCGACCTGCGGGCCGTTGCCGTGTGTGACGATCAGCTCGTTGCCGCCCGCCAGCGCCGCCAGCCCGCGGACGGCCTCGCGGACGCGGGCGACCTGCACGGCCGCGTCCGGCCGCTCGCCCCGGCGCAGCAGCGCGTTGCCGCCGAGGGCCGCGACGATCCTCATCGCCGTCCCTCCAGCCGCCGGGTGAGCAGCGCGTACAGCACCGCCTGCGTGGCGGGCAGCCGGTTGGCGGCCTGCCGGAAGGCCAGCGAGCGCGGGCCGTCGAGGACGCCGGCGGTGACCTCCTGGCCGCGGTGCGCGGGCAGGCAGTGCATGAAGACGGCGTCGTCGCGGGCGTGCGCCATCAGCTCCTCGTCCACCCGGTAGGGCGCCAGCGCCGCGGTACGGCGCTCCCGCTCGCTGTCGGCGTCGCCCATGGACAGCCACACGTCGGTGTACACGACGCTCGCGCCCTTGACCGCCTCGACGGGGTCGGCGGTGAGCGTGACGGCGCCGCCGCGCCGCTCGGCCTCGGCGGCGGCGAACTCCGCGGCCTCGTCCGGCGGCGCGTACCCGGGCGGCGTCGCGACGGCGACGTCCATCCCGGCGAGCGCCGCGGCCTCCATCAGGCTGCGGGCGACGTTGCCGCCGTCGCCGAGGTAGGCGACGCGGCGGCCGTGCAGGTGGCCGAAGCGCTCCTGGACGGTGAGCAGGTCGGCCACGGCCTGCAGCGGGTGGTGGCCGTCGGTCAGCGCGTTGACCACCGGGACCGGCGCCGCCGCGGCCAGGTCGGCGACATCGGCGTCGGCGAAGGTGCGGATCACGATCGCGGCGGCGTAGGCGCCCATCACCCGGGCGGTGTCGCCGATGGTCTCGCCGCGCCGCAGCTGGAGCTCGTCGGGCCCGACCGCGACGGGCGTCCCGCCGAGCCGGGCCACCGCCGCCGCGGTCGACAGCCGCGTGCGGGTGGACGGCTTGGCGAAGTACATCGGCACGGTGCGGTGGGCGAGCAGGTCGTGCGCGGACTCGGGCGCGTTCTGGAAGTCGGCCGCAAGCCGCAGCAGGAGGGTCACGTCGTCGCCGCTCAGGTCGGCGGCGCGCAGCAGGTCTTTCACGGTGTCACCTCGTTCACGGGGGTCGTCGCGTCGCGCTGGAGGGGGCAGCTCATGCAGCGGGGGCCGCCGCGGCCGCGGCCGAGCTCGCCGCCGGGGATGGTGACGACCTCGATCCCGGCGCGGCGGAGCATGGTGTTGGTGGTGACGTTGCGCTCGTACGCGACGACCACGCCGGGTTCGAGGGCGAGCACGTTGTCGCCGTCGTCCCACTGCTCGCGCTCGGCGGCCCGCACGTCCTGCTCGGCGGACAGGACGCGCACGCCGGGCAGGCCGAGGGCGCGGGCGATGGCGGGGAACAGCGCGTCGTTCTCGCGCACCAGGACCTCGCGGCCCGCGTCGCGGCCTGGGGTGAGGCTGTACGAGCGCAGCGGCGGCAGCCCCGGGTAGGCGGTGAAGGCGTCCCGGTCGACCATCGTCAGGACGGTGTCGAGGTGCATGAACGCGCGGCGCCGCGGCAGCCGCGCCGCGATGACCTCGCGGGCCGCGCCGGCGCCGAACAGCCGGCGGGCGAGCAGCTCGACGGCCTGCGGGGTGGTGCGCTCGCTCATCCCGACCAGGACCAGGCCGTCGCCGATGACGTGGACGTCGCCGCCCTCCAGGGACGGCAGCCGGAGGTCGATCCCCTGGTACCACACGGGGACGTCGCCGCCGGCGAACATCGGGTGGTACCGGTAGACGGCGTCCAGGTGGACGGTCTCGCGGCGCCGCGCCAGCTTGGCCATCGGATGCAGCGTGACCCCGCCGTAGAGCCATGCGGATGGGTCGCGGGTGAACAGGTGGTTGGGGAGCGGCGCCAGCACGAAGTCGCCGTCGTCGAGGGACGACAGCAGCAGGCTGTGCACGGCCAGGTCCAGCTCGGCCTTGGTCAGCCCGCCGATCAGGTGGCGGGTGAGGGTCTGCGGGTCCATGGCGTCCAGCACGGACCGCACCGGCCCGGCGAGCGTCGGTCCGAGCGCCGCCTCGGCCGCGGTGCGGTCGAGGACGCCGGCCCGGGCCTCGTCGATCTTGAGGGTCTCGGCGAGCAGGTCGGCGAGGTAGTGCACCCGCACGCCGCGCTCGCGGAGCGTGTCGGCGAACACGTCGTGCTCCTGGCGGGCGCGCCTGGCCCACAGCACCTCGTCGAAGAGCAGGTCGTCCTTGTTGGCCGGGGTGAGGCGGAGGAGTTCCAGGTCGGGGCGGTGCAGCAGCACCTGCCGCAGGCGCCCGACCTCGGAGGAGACGGTGAACACGGAGGGGTCCCTTCAGGCGGCGTGGGCGGGCGGCTCGGGCGTCGCGGGCCGGCCGGGCGGCGGCGGGCCGTAGAGTTCCGCGGCCTCCACCGCGGTCTCGATCTCGGCGTCCACCTCCTGGTCGTGGACGCCCTTGGCGCGATACTTCAGCCAGGCGTAGACCGGCATGCCGGCGAGGATGAGCAGCGTGCCCTTGTAGACGACCTCGTAGCCGGCGCCGGCGATCGCCCAGGCCGAGTAGCCGAACGCCAGCAGCGCGATCACCGCGTCGCGGGCGAGCCGCCCGCCGGAGAACGCGGCGCGGTCGGTGGCCAGCAGCACCAGCTCGGCGACGGCGGCGTAGGAGTAGGGGATGACGGTGGTGAGCGTGGCCAGCAGGATGATGAACGTGAACTGGTCGACCAGGGCGGCGTTGTAGTTCATCAGCATCAGCCCGGTGACCAGGACGCTGGAGACGGCGAGTCCGACGACCGGCGCGCCGCCGCGTCCGGTGCGGGTGAACACGCGGGGGAACAGCCCGTCGCGCGCGGCGGCGAACGGGATCTGGCCCTGCAGCAGGATCCAGCCGTTCAGCGCGCCGAACGCGCTGATGGCGGCGCCCGCCGCGACCAGGTCGGCGGCCCACCCGCCGAACGCGGCGCCGGCGGCGTCCGCGAACGGGGCGGTCGAGGTGGCCAGCGCGGCCGCCGGGACCAGGCCGAGGACGGCGACGGTGCCGAGGATGTAGACGAGCGCGGTGACCGCGGTCCCGGCGACGGTGGCGCGCGGGATGGTCCGCTCCGGGTCCTCGACGTCCTCGGCGGGGACGGTCGCCGACTCCAGGCCGATGAACGACCAGAGGGTGAGGGCCGCCGCGGCCGTCACCGCGGAGAAGGCGCTTCCGCCACTGGCGTTGAACTCGCCGTAGTTGCCGGCCTCGACGAAGAACAGCCCGACCACCGCGACCAGCAGCAGCGGCACGAGCTTGACGACCGTGGTGACGACCTGGACGGCGCCGCCCCCGCGGACGCCGTACGCGTTGACCGCCGTGAGCAGCCAGATGGTCGCCAGGCCCACTCCTGCGGCGAGGATCCTGTCGTCGCGCAGCGCCGGCCAGAAGTGGGCGAGGTAGCCGACGAACGCGACGGCGATCGCCGCGTTGCCGGCCCACACGGCGATCCAGTAGCCCCACGCGGTCTGGAACCCGACGAAGTCGCCGAACGCCCGCCGCGCGTAGGCGTACGGGCCGCCGGTCCTGGGGTAGGCGCGGGCCAGCCGCGCGAACACCAGGGCCAGCAGGATCGCTCCGGCGGCGGTGAACCCCCACGCGACCAGGCTGATCGGCCCGTACTCCGCGAGCGTGCTGGGCAGCAGGAACACCCCCGACCCGATCATGTTGCCCACCACGAGGGCCGTGGCCATCCAGGGCCCCAGCTTGCGGCGGGCGGGTTTCGCGCTCATGGACGCCTCCTTCGGGCGCGGTGCGGTGCCGTGCCTCAAGCTGATCACCGCGCCGCGGGCCGGGGCCCCTGCCGTCGGTCACCGGGCCGCCGGACCAAGGTCCCCGTTCCGGCGGGTCACCGGTCCCGGGCGGCCGGAGGGCCGGAGGGCCGGGGGCTGGGGGGCCGGGGGCTGGAGGGAGCGGAGCGCGGGGGCGTCAGCGCGCCGCGCTCGCGGACGGCGCGAGCCGGCCGTCCCGGAGGTGGAGGCGGTGGTCGGCGTGCCCGGCCGCGTCCGTCTCGTGCGTGGCGTGGACGACGGTCACGCCGCTCGCCGCCAGCTCGCCGAAGGCCTCCAGCACGTCCTCGCGCGCGCCGTGGTCGAGCCCGGCGGCGGGCTCGTCCAGCAGGAGCAGGTCCGACTCCTGGGCCAGCCCCTGGGCGAGCAGGACGCGCCGGTACTGGCCTCCCGACAGACGGGCGAGCTGCGTGCGGCCGAGGCCGGCGACGCCGGCGCGCTCCATGCAGGCGTCGACGGCGGCGCGGTCCGCGCGGGTGAGGCGCCGCCACGGGCCGCGGAGCGCCCAGCGGCCCATGGCGACCGCCTCCCGGACCGTCATCGGCAGCGCCGCGGGCGCCGGGGCGCTTTGGAAGACCATGGCGGGCGGCCGCGCGTGCCCGCGTTCCACGGTGCCCGCCGACGGGGCCAGCGTCCCGGCGAGCACGCCCAGCAGCGTCGACTTGCCCGAGCCGTTGTGCCCGGTCAGCGCGGTGACCCGCGCCCGCGGGACCGCCGCGGTGATGCCGTGCAGGACCGTCGTGGAGCCGTAGCCCGCGCGTACCCCGTCAAGCCTGATCGCCGTTCCGTCCACCGACACCCCTCTCTTGCAAACGATAACGGTTTTCATTATACGATGCCCGCCATGGAGTGGCTGTTTGCCCCATTTGGGGTCTCTTTTGTGGAACGGGCGCTCTGGGCCGGTCTGCTGGTGTCGGGGATCTGCGCCCTTGCCGGGACGTGGCTCGTCCTGCGCGGCATGGCGTTCCTCGGCGACGCGATGTCGCACGGGATGCTGCCCGGCGTCGCCGCCGCCTCCCTGCTCGGCGGCAACCTGATGCTCGGCGCCGCGCTCAGCGCGGCGGCGATGGCGCTGGGCGTCACCGCGGTGGCCCGGTCGCGGCGGCTGTCCCAGGACACCGCCATCGGCCTGCTGTTCGCCGGGATGCTCGCCGCCGGGGTGATCATCGTGTCCCGGTCGCGGAGCTTCGCGGTGGACCTGACCGCGTTCCTGTTCGGCGACGTGCTCGCCGTACGGCCGCGCGACCTGGCCGTGCTCGCGGCGGCGCTGGCCGCGGCGGCCGTCATCGCCGCCGCCGGGCACCGCGCGTTCACCGCGCTGGCCTTCGACCCGCGCAAGGCCGCGACCCTCGGGCTGCGCCCCCGCCTCGCGCAGGCGGCGCTGCTGGCCCTGCTCACCCTCGCGCTCACCGCCTCGTTCCACGTCGTCGGGACGCTGCTGGTGTTCGGCCTGCTGGTCGCGCCGCCCGCCGCGGCGGTGCTGTGGGCGCGCGGCGTCCCGGCGGTGATGGCCGGCGCCGCGCTGCTCGGCGCGCTGTCGACGGTCGCCGGCCTGCTGCTGTCGTGGCACCTGCGCACCGCCGCCGGCGCGACCATCACCGCGACCGCCGTCGCCCTGTTCTTCGTGTCCGCGCTGGCCGCGCACGTCCGCGACCGCGCCCGCCCCCAGGCCCTGGAAGGAGCCGCCCGATGAACCCCCCAGACCGGAATCCCGCCCGCGCCCGCCCGCGGGCGCGGCGCGGGCTGCCGATCCTCGCCGCCGGGGCGGCGGTGGCGCTGCTGGCCGCGTGCGGCGGCTCGGGCGACGGCTCGGACGGGACGGGAGCGGCGGCGGAGCCCGTACCGCACGGGTACGTCGAGGGCGCCGAGGAGGCGGGCGAGGCGCAGTGGCGGCTCGTCCTGGCGGAGGCGGGCGGCGGCAGGGTCCGCGCCCTCGACCCCGCCACCGAGAAGGTCACCGAGATCGGCACCGTGGACGGCCTCACCGGCATCGCCACCGACGGCCGCTTCGCGTACCTCGCCACCGCTGGCGGCGTGCGGATCGCCGACACCGGCGTGTGGACGGTCGACCACGGCGACCACGTGCACTACTACCGCGCGCGGGCGGGCGTCGTCGGCGACCTCGCCGGCGCGGGCGCCGACACCGTCGCCGGGGACGCCGCGCGCACGGCGCTGGCCGCGCCCGGCGGCGTCCGGGTGCTGGACCGCGAGGCCCTCGGCAAGGGCGAGATCCGGCAGGCCGCGAGCATCACCGGCCGAACGGCGCTGCCCTACGGCGAGCGGCTGCTGGTCCCCTCCGGGGACGGCGGGCGGGTCGCGGTGCACGACCGCTCCGGCCGGCGGGTGTCGGAGCTGCCCGAGCCGTGCCCCGAACCCCGCGGGCAGGCGGTGACGCGGCGCGGCGCCGTCCTCGGCTGCGCGGACGGGGCGCTGCTGGTGACCGGCGACGGCGGCCGGTTCGCCGCGGAGAAGATCGCGTACCCGGGCACGGTCCCCGCCGGCGAGCGCGCCGGGCGGTTCCACCACCGGCCCGGGGCCGCCGTGCTGGCGGCCGCCGCCGGGGACGACGGCGCCTGGGTCCTCGACCTGGCCGCGAAGGAGTGGCACCGCGTCGGCTCCGGGCCCGCCGCGGCCGTGAACGCGGTGGGCGAGGACGCGCCCGTCCTGGTGCTCGGCGAGGACGGCACCCTGAGCTCGTACGACGCGGAGACCGGGAAGCGGCTCACCTCCCGGCGGCTGCTGAAGGACACCCGGAACGCGGTCATCCAGGTCGACACCGCGCGGGCCTACGTCAACGACCCGGCCGGCCGGGCCGTCCACGAGATCGACTACGCCGACGACCTGCGCGAGGCCCGGACGTTCGACCTCGGGTTCGCCCCCGCCCACATGGTGGAGACGGGCTGGTGAGGGCGCGGCTGCTCGCGGCACTGGCCGCGCTGTGCCTCGCGCTCCCGCTCGCCGGCTGCGCCGGCGAGGGCGCGGACCGGACCGGCGTCGTCGTCACCACCGACATCCTCGGCGACATCACCCGCAACATCGTCGGCGACCAGGCCGAGGTGACCGTGCTGATGCGGCCGGGGACCGACCCCCACTCGTTCGCGATCTCCGCCCGGCAGGCCGCCCGCCTCGAGGACGCCGCGCTGCTCGTCCACAACGGCCTCGGCCTGGAGGAGGGCGTCGCGCGCCACGTCCAGGCGGCGGAGCGGCAGGGCACGGCGACGCTGGCCGTGGGGGAGGGCGTCGACCCGATCCGGTACACCAGCGGGAAGACCGCGCGGATGCCCGACCCGCACTTCTGGACCGATCCCGTCCGCGCGGCCAAGGCCGTCGACCTGATCGCGGAGCGGGTGGTGCGGCGCGTCGCCGGCGTCGACGCCGCGAAGGTGCGCGCGAACGCGGCCGCGTACCGCGCCCGGGTCGAGGCGCTCGACGGCGAGATGCGCGGCCGGTTCGGCGCGATCCCGGCCGCGCGCCGCAAGCTCGTCACCGACCACCACGTGTTCGGCTACCTGGCCGGGCGGTACGGGTTCGAGGTCGTCGGGGCCGTGATCCCGAGCGGTACCACGCTGGCCTCGCCCAGCGGCGCGGACCTGGAGTCGCTGGCCGGCGCGGTCCGCCGGGCCGGTGTCCGGGCGGTCTTCGCCGACTCGGCCCGGCCCGCCCGGCTGGCCGAGGTGATGGTCAAGGAGACCGGGCTGGCCATCACGATCGTCGCGCTGCACGGCGAGACGCTCACCGGCCCGGACGGCGACGCCCCCACGTACCTGCGGATGATGCGCGCCAACACCGGCGCCATCGCCTCCGCGCTGTCGGGCCAATGACCGGGAAACACAGGAAACAGGAAGCAGGAGAACCCATGTCCCGTATCAAGGCGGCCGCGCTCCCCATGGCGCTGGCGCTGGGCCTCACGCTCACCGCGTGCGGCCAGGAGGAGCCGCGCCCGGCCGCGCAGCCGAAGACCCAGGTCAAGGAGCCGCTCGTCGCCACCTACGACGGCGGCCTGTACGTCCTGGACGGCACGACGCTGAAGGTCGCCGCGACCCTCCCGCTCCCCGGGTTCAACCGGGTCAACGCGGCGGGGAACGGCCGCCACGCGCTCGTCTCCACGTCCACCGGCTTCCGCGTCCTCGACGCGGCCGGCGCCCGGCTCACCGACGACGAGTTCGCCGCGCCGAAGCCCGGCCACGTCGTGCGGCACGCGGGGCGTACCGTCCTGTTCTCGGACGGCACGGGCAAGGTGACCGCGTTCGACCCGAAGCAGCTCGGCGGCGAGGGGCTGCCGCAGGCGGCCACGCACACCACCGAGCACGCCCACCACGGCGTCGCGATCGAGCTGTCGAACGGCGAGCTGGTGGTCACGCTCGGGGACGAGGAGAAGCGGCCCGGCATCCAGGTGCTCGGCAAGGACCGCAAGGAGATCGCACGCAACGAGGACTGCCCCGGCGTGCACGGCGAGGCCACCGCCCAGGACGAGGCCGTGATAATCGGCTGCGAGACCGGCGCCCTGCTTTACAAGGACGGGAAGATCACCAAGATCGACTCGCCCGACCCGTACGGGCGCATCGGCAACCAGGCGGGGCACGAGGAGTCCCCGATCGTCCTGGGCGACTACAAGACCGACCCGGACGCCGAGCTCGAACGGCCCGAGCGGGTGTCGCTGATCGACACCCGTACCGGCAAGCTGAAGCTGGTCGACCTCGGGACGAGCTACACGTTCCGGTCGCTGGGGCGCGGCCCGCACGGTGAGGCCCTCGTGCTCGGGACCGACGGGGCCGTCCACGTCATCGACCCCGAGACCGGGAAGGTCACCCGGCGGATCGAGGTCCTCGGCGAATGGAGCGAGCCGCTCGAATGGCAGCAGGCGCGGCCCGCCCTCCACGTGCGCGACCACACCGCGTACGTCACCGACCCGGCGGCCCGGAAGGTGCACGCCGTCGACATCGAGTCGGGGAAGGTGACGCTGACCGCGACGCTGCCGCAGGCGCCCAACGAGCTCACCGGAGTCTGAGCTCCGGGCGCACCCGCGCCGGGCTCGAACCGGCCGCGGCCGGAGATACGGAATAGAGCGGGAAGTTATCGCGAAGGTGGCGGGAAGGCGCCCGATTCCGCATTTTCTCCGGCCGCGGCCCGCAATTGCCGCATCGTCGTCCCAGGGCCTGCAAAATGGACGGCCCGCGTGCGGAAGTTCGCCGATACCGCCGCGCCATATTCGGCTGGCCTGCGGCGCCGCAGCGGCTCCCGGTACCTGCGGCTTCGTTCCCCGATGCCGGTCCAAGCCGCGCGTTCGTGCTATTTCCGGCGGCCCGCCGAACGTTTCGCGCCGCCGCCGCCCGGCAATTTCTCCGAACGCCCCGACGGCCCGCGCGCGAGCGCGCCCGGGACCCGGACCCAGCGATCAGGAGCGGCGGATGAACATGCGGACGGCGAACGGCGCGGCGGCGGACACCCTGTCCCGGTGCCGCGAACTGGTGTGGCCGGCGCTGCGCGCGGCGGTGGCCACCCTCGACCCGCGGCTGGAGGCGATGTCGGGGTTCACCCTGGGCTGGCGCGACGCCGGCGGCGCGTTCGTCCCGGACGGCGGTGGCAAGGGGCTGCGGCCGGCCCTGGCCGTGCTCGGCGCCCGCGCCGCGGGCGCGCCCCCCGAGACCGGCGTGCCCGGCGCCGTCGCCGTCGAGCTGGTGCACGTCTTCTCCCTCGTGCACGACGACATCATGGACGGCGACGAGCGGCGCCGGCACCGGCCCACCGCATGGAAGGCCTACGGCGTCGGGCCGGCGCTGCTGACCGGCGACGCGCTGCTGGCCCTGGCGCTGGAGACGCTCGCCTCCTCCCCGGGCGACGAGCGCGCCGAGGCGTCCCGGCTGCTGTGCGGCGCGCTGATGGAACTGGTCGGCGGCCAGGCGGCCGACGTGTCGTTCGAGACCCGGCCGTGGACGGGGACCGGCGCCGTGACGGTCGAGGAGTACCGGGACATGGCCGTCCGCAAGACCGGCGCGCTGCTCGGCTGCTCCGCCGCGATCGGCGCGGTGCTCGCCGGCGCCCCCGCGGCGGTGGCCGGCGGCCTCGCCGAGGCGGGCCGCCACCTCGGCCTCGCGTTCCAGATGGTGGACGACGTCCTCGGCATCTGGGGCGACCCCGACGTCACCGGGAAACCCGTCCACAGCGACCTGCGCCGCCGGAAGAAGACGCTGCCCGTCCTGGCGGCGCTGGCCGCGCCCGTGGCGGACGCCCGGCTGGTGGACCTGCTGGACCGCGCGCGCGACGAGGACGACCTGCGCCGTACGGCGGAGCTCATCGCCGCCGCGGGCGGCCGCGACGCCGCCGAGGACCTCGCCCGCCGCCACCTGGACACCGCCCTGGCCACGCTGGCCGGGCTCGACCTGGACGCCGCCGCGACGGCCGAGCTCGTGGCGCTCGCGGAGTTCCTGGCGGACCGCAGCAGCTGACCCCTCGGGCAAACCTGCGGACTGCCTTCCGCTAACTCAGGGTCATGAGCTATGACTCTATGTAATAATCGGTTCGGCGAAGCGTCATGGCCGAGCAGATCCCCGCACCCCGACAGGAGCCCGATGAGCATAGGACCGCCCCTGGAAGTGCCGCCGGTCTACTGCCCCGTGGAGCCCGCCATCCATCCCCGTGTGGAGGTGATCGAGCGCCGGGCCGTGGAGTGGCTCGACCGCGTCCGCCTCTACCAGGACGACACCGACCGCCGGCGGGTGATCGGCACCAACAGCGCCGAGTTCTACGCGCGCTTCGCCCCGTACGGCCCCGAGCTCAACGTCCAGATGGCCGCGCACTGGGTCTACTGGGGCTTCGTCTTCGACGACAGCCGGTGCGACACCGGCCCGATCGCCGCCCGCCCGGAGCGCTTCCTGGCCATGGCCGGTCCCATCCAGCGGGCCCTGGAGGCGCCGTCCGCGCCGATGGGCGACGATCCGCTGCTGGTCGCCCTCCAGGACATCGGGCGCTCGTTCCAGGAGTGCGCCACGCCCGTCCAGGTCCGCCGGTTCTGCGAGGCGCACCGCGCCTGGCTGTTCGCGGTCGCCTGGCAGATCGCCAACCAGCGCCGCGGCCACATGCCCGACCTGGCCGCCTACACCGCCATGCGGCTGCACAGCGCGGGCGGCGCCCCCACGCTGGCGATGCTGGAGATCGCCAACGCCGCCGAGGTGCCGGCCCGCGAGCACGACTCGCCCGCCGTCCGCGCCCTGACCGAGATGGCCATCCTCATCGCCTCCTGGGACAACGACCTCTACTCGTACCACCGCGAGCGGCACACCCAGGACAGGGCGCAGAACATCGTCAACGTCCTGGCCCACCACGAGGGCCTCGCCCACGAGGAGGCGATGGCGCGGGCGGTCGGCCTGCGCGACCGCGTGATGCGGCGCTTCCTGCTGCTGCGCGAGGCCGCCCGCCCCGGCGCGAGCGAGGAGCTGCGGCTCTACCTGACCTGCCTCGGGCACGCCGTCCGCGGCAACCTCGACTGGGCCATGCGGGCCCCGCGCTACCACGGCATGGAGCTCGAGGACACCACGCCCGGCGCGCAGAGCTGCGTCGACCGCCCGTCCGACGAGAGCGCCGAGCCGCTGCCCATCGCGGCCATCGCCTGGTGGTGGGACCGCCTGATCCCCTGACAACCGAAAAGGACGTTCATGCTGCCAACGGGACCGGCGGCCGGCTCCGACCTGGCGTCGGACGTGGCCCCCTCCTGCGCCGCCATCATCACGACCTGCGGTTTCCTGGTCGCGCTGTGGGTCTTCGCCCGCGAGATGCGCCGGACCGAGGTCCGCCTGCGCGGCGAGCGCGAGGAGGTCGAGCGGCGGCTGCGCGAGGAGTACGCGCAGGTCCGCGACAGGCAGGGCCGCGACCTCCTCATCGACCAGCTCCGCCGGGTCGGCGACCTGTACGCCGAGTACCTCGCCGCCGACGAGGCCGGCGCCATCGGCCGCCGCGCGCTCGCGCTCCAGCGCCTGCGGGTCCACCTGCCCGCCGTGCCCGGCCGCTACTGCTCGCTGCTCAAGCTGCGCTTCGACATCGGGCAGGGCGCCGAGTCCGAGCGGGAGGTGGCCCGCCGGTTCGCCCGCCACGACCGGCTGCCGTCGCCGGACCGGGTGAGCCCCGACTGGATCTACGAGGAGTTCACCCAGAACATCCGCGAGCTCATGGGCCCCATCGACCTGCCGCGGCCCCGCCGCGACCCGCCCGGCGAGTCCCTGATCGGCGACCTGCTGCGCGGGCTCGGCCGGTCCCGCAGGTCCAGGCCGTCCCAGAACGTCCCGTAGCCACCCGCCAGGAGGGCCATGCTGTCGTTACGGCGGGGCCGCCGCCCCGGCCGCCTGCTGGGCGGGTTCGGCCGGCTGTGCGCCCGGCACCGCGGCCCCGTCCTGGGACTCGCCGCCGCCGCGGCACTGCTCCTGGGCCTGGCCGCCAACGGAGTGTCCGACCACCTCTCCAACGGCGGCTACACCGCCGGCGGCACCCAGTCCGCCCGCGCCGACCGCCTGCTCTCCCAGCGCTTCGAGACGCGCCCCCCGGACCTGATCCTCATGGTCCGCACCGGGGGACACGTCGACGACGACGAGACCGCCGAACGCGGGCGGCGGCTGACCCGCCTGCTGGCCGCCCGGCCCGGCGTGAAGAGCGTCCGCTCGTACTGGAGCCCGCACTCCGCCGACCTCCGCTCCCGCGACCGGCGGTCCGCGCTCATCGCGATCGTCCTCACCGGCGACGACGCGCGCGCCACCCGCACCGCCGAACGCCTCGTCCCCCGAGCCGCCGAGATGGCCCGCCCGTTCACCGTCCAGGCGGCCGGCCCCGCCTGGACCAACGTCCGCTTCATCGAGCAGGGCAAGGAGGACCAGCGGCGCGCGGAGCTCATCGTCGTCCCGATCACGATCCTGATCCTGCTGGCGACCTTCGGCTCGGTGTACGCGGCGATGCTGCCCGCCGTCGTCGGTGCCCTCGGCGTCATCGCGACCCTCGCGGCCATGCGCTTACTGGCGAAGGCCATGTCCGTCTCGGTGCTCGTCCCCAACCTCGCCACCGCGATCGGCTTCGGCCTCGCGATCGACTACAGCCTGTTCCTCGTCACCCGCTACCGCGAGGAGCTCGCCCGCGGCCTGACCGTACCCGCCGCCCTCGAACGCGCCATGGCCACCGCGGGCCGCACCGTCCTGTTCTCCGCGGTCACCGTGACGGTCGCCCTCTCCGGCCTCCTGGCCTTCCCGCTCCCCGCCCTGCGCTCCCTGGCCTGCAGCGCGATGACGGTCGTCCTGATGGCCGCCGCCGCGGCCCTCCTAGTCCTCCCGGCCCTGCTCGCCCTCATCGGCACCCGCATCAACCACCACGACGTCTTCGCCCGCCTCCGCCGCCACCCCCCACGCCGCCGCCCGCCCGTCCTCCTGGGCGGCACCCTGATCCTGACCGCCCTCCTCCTGACCCCCACCCTCACCCGAGCAGCAAGATCCCTCCTGAACAGAACAACCCCACCCACCCCAGCCCGACCCACTCCCACCTCTCCTCCACCCGCGCGCGTCGACCGCTTTCCGTTAGCCGCGTCCCGCTCCACCAGGCCGGGCCGAGCCTTCCCACCCACCCCATCCCGGCCCACTCCCACCTCTGTTCCGCCTGCGCGTGGCCGCCGCTTCTCCTTCGCCAGGTTCCGTTCCACCAGTCCGGAGCGAGCGTTCCCGCCCACCCCAGCCGGGCTCGGTCCTGCCTCGGCTCCACCGGTGCGGGGTGGCCGCTTCTCCTTCGCCAGGTTCCCTTCCACCAGGCCGAGCCGAGCGTTCGCGTCCGCCCCAGCCGGGCCCGCTCCTGCCTCGGCTCCACTCGCGCGTGGCCGCCGCTTCCCCTTCGCCGCGTTCCGCTCCGCTAAGCCGGACCGAGCGACGCCGCGCAGCAGAAACCTCGCTCCCTCCATCCCTGAACGGTCCTCGTCAGGCTTCCGGTTCTCGCTCTCCAAGCTCCGCTTGGGCGGGTCCTCGGGGGCAGGTCGGGCGGCGGCGCCCACAAGGAACACGCAGGCCGCCCGTGGCTCGCGGTGGCACGCGCTCGACGGGCGGTCACGCGGGCGGTTCGCCGTCAGCGGGGCGGTTTTCGGCACGCCCCTGGCGGGATTGTCGGTGCGGAACGTGCTGAGGTTCCGGCGGGCGGCCGCGTCCCCGTACGAGGTGGACAGCCCCGTCTGGCGGCGTGTCGCCGAAGTGGTGACGCGCCGACCGGTCCTCCTAGGCGGCGGCTGCGCGCTCGTCCTCGTCCTGCTCGCGCTGCCGTTCGGGCATGCGCGCTTCGGGCTCACCGACGAACGCATCCTGCCCGCCCACGTTGACGCGCACGCGGTCGCCGACCGCATCGGCCGCGACTTCGCCGAGCCGATGGGGCGCGGCCTGACCGTCGTCCTCCCGTCCACACCCTGCCGTTCCCATCTCGACCGCTACGCCCGGCGGCTCTCCGCCCAACCCCACGTCATCTCGGTGAAGACGACCAGCGGCCACTACGTGCGCGAGCGCCGCAAAGGCAACGCGCCCGGCCGTTACGCCGCCAAAGGTGCGGTGAGACTCCACATCGCCAGCGACGTCGACCCCCAGTCGGCCGAAGGCAAACGCCTCGTCGAACGCGTCCGCGCCGTCCACGCGCCCGGCCGCCGCCACGTGACGGGCGCCGCGGCGCAGTCGCTCGACACCCTCCACGTCATGGAACGCGCACTTCCCAAGGCCCTGGCGATCATCGGCGGCTCCACGTTCATCCTGCTCTTCCTCTTCACCGGAGGCCTGCTGGTCTCCCTCAAGGCACTCCTGCTCGGCGCCCTCAGCCTCACGGCCAGCTTCGGCGCCATCGTCTGGATCTTCCAGGACGGCCATGCCAAGGACCTCGTCGGCGGCTTCACCGAGACCGGACGCCTGGACGCGATGACCCTCCTGCTGGCCTTCACGATCGCGTTCGGCCTGTCCATCGACTACGAGGTCTTCCTGCTGTCCCGGATCAAGGAGCTGTACGCCGCCACCGGCCGGCACACCGCGTCGATCATCACCGGCATCGCCCGCACCGGCCGCCTCGTCACCGCCGCCGCACTGGTCGTGGCCATCTCGATGGGCGCCCTGGTCACCTCCTCCAACACCGTCCTGAAGATGAACGGCCTGGGCCTGGCCCTCGCCGTCCTCGTAGACGCCACCCTGGTACGCGGACTCCTGGTCCCCGCCTTCATGCAGCTGACCGGCCCCGCCAACTGGTGGTCCCCCCGCCCCCTGGCCCGCCTCCACAACCGCAGTCCCTTGGCGGAATCCGCCGGCCCCCGACTCCCTCTCCACCACCCATGACCCGCCATCACACAACCCGAGCCAACCCCGCGCGAACCACCCCCGACGTGCACCGCCCGCGAGGGCCTGAGATGGAGGGCGTTCGCAGGTACCACGGCGCCATGTGCCTCAAGTCGGCCGACCGGTTCGCCCCAGCCCTACGCCGAGGCCGGCGTACATGAGTTCCCCCGTCCGTGTGGACGGGATACCGGTCCGGCTGAACGGGTGGGGCGGAACTCTGGGTGCGCCACTCGGCCTCGTGGGGTGCCGTGCCGGCCCGCGTCACCGACATCGGTGACGTGGACATCTATTCAGAGCGTTGTCCCGGTGGGGGCGTCACCGGGCACACCGTTTTCGGCACGGTCGGCGGCAAGGCGACACCGTCCCCCGGGCTGTTGGTCCTGCGCGTGCGCGACGGCCCGATCGTGCACGCCGCGCCTACATGGACGCGACGTTGGTCAGGCGGTTGAGGCGCCGCCTGCTCGCGCGTCTGAGGCGGATCACCGCGAACGGTGCCAATGAACGGGATGCACAGGCACTCAAGCGATCACGGAGCCCGTGAACGTCCCGACCGTCGCCGACGGCTTCACCGGCACCGCCCCGCAGGCTCTGGCGCAAGCCGCCGAGGCGCGCGGAAAGGGGCAGGGGACGCCGCCGACTTGAGGAAGTGCCCCCAATTGCCTTGGGGAAAGGGTGTTGTGGCTATTCATGGGGGTCGTTCTGGCGCGTGTCGAGTCAGTCGGCGTGGGATGGGGTGAGTTTTCGGGAGCGGCCGGCGCCGCACTCGATGAGGTGGGTGACCAGGGCGCGGTAGGCGTTCTCTACGGCCGTGGGGGTCAGGGGAGGGGGACCCGAGGGGAGGCGGCCGAGGCAGGTCGGGAACGGGTCCACCTCGTCCAGCAGGTGGACGAGCGCCAAGAGGCTGTGAAGGTGGCGGGCGCCGGGGGCGGTGGAGTCGCGGTCCGCGAGGCGGGCGGCGGTACGGGGTGGTACGAGCCGGTACGGGGTGAAGTCGAGCCCGAGGTCGCGGGCGGTGTCCCGGGTGAGATCGAGCGCGCGCGGCAGCGAGAGGGCCGCGTCTCCGCCGGTCAGCCAGTACTCGCCCGTGTCGATGTCCGAGTCGACGAGGGCGGCGAGGGCCGCGGCGGCGATGTCGCGGGGGATGAGGTCGAAGCGGGTGCGCGCGGAGCCGGGCAGCAGCGCGGGGAGGTCGCCGTTGAGGGCCGCCTGGGCCATGAGGAACAGGCCCTGCGGGCGCGGCGACCAGCCGGTCTCGGAGTCGCCGATCACGATGGAGGGGCGGGCGATGACGGCGGGAAGGCCCGAGCGGCGGACGTGGTGTTCGGCCTCCACCTTGGAGTCGATGTAGGCGCGGGACGTCTCCAGGCCCGGGAGCGCGTCGCCCGCGGAACGGGCGGCCTGCTCGGCGCGGGCGACGAACGCGGTGGAGACGTGGACGAGGCGGGCGCCCGCGTCGCGGGTGAACGCCAGGATGTTCTGCGTACCGCGCACGTTGGTGTCGCCGGTGCGTTCGGCGGGCGTCGCGAAGTCGGTCACCGCCGCGCAGTGGACGACGGTGTCGACCAGCTCGGTCATCCACTGGTACGTGCCCGCGTCGAGGCCGAGGAGCGGGAGGGCGACGTCGCCGCGGACGGACGGGCCGGAGCACTGGCCGCGGTGCGTCATCGAGATCACGCGGTGGCCCTGGAGCCGGGGCAGCAGGGCGCTGCCGAGCACGCCGGTGGCGCCGGTGAGCAGAACGTTCCGTACGGTCATCTGTCCTCCTTGTGGCGGTGCACGGTCGGTGGTGTGGAACGCCGGGGGCTCGCGCGGGCGGGGAACGCCGCGGAGCGGCGCCGGCGGCGCCGGGCCGAGGCGGCCGTGAGCCAGCGGCGGGCGCGGGACGGGTAGGCGAGTTCGGGTTCGGTGAGGCCGATGCGGTCGTGCAGCCGGGCCAGCGGTGCGGGCGCCCACCAGTTGGCCGGTCCGGTGAGCCGCATGAAGGCGGGGACGAGCAGCCCGCGGACGAGGGTGGCGTCCACCAGCACCGCGAGCGCGATCCCGAATCCGGTCACCTTCAGGATGGTGTTGCCCGAGGTGATGAGGATGCCGATCGAGAGCGCCACGGCCAGCGCGGCGACCGTGACGAGCCGGCCGGTCCGCGCGATTCCGGTGACGATGGCGCCGGTGTGGTCGCCGGTCGCCCGGTGGTGCTCCTTGATCCGGGAGAGCAGGAAGACCTCGTAGTCGACCGACAGGCCGAAGGCGACGGTGACGGCGAGCAGGAGCGACATCGTCTCCAGGTGGCCGGTGACCGTGAGGTCGCCCGCGAGTTCGCGCAGATGGCCGTGCTGGAAGACGGCGACGATGGCGCCGCAGCTCGCGGTGAGGCTCAGCGCGCCGAGCACCACCGCCTTGACCGCCACCAGGAGGCCGCCGGTGAACAGGAACAGCAGGACCAGCGTGCCGCCCGAGGCGACCGCGGCGGCCGCGGGCAGCGCGTCGCCGATGGCGGCGACGGTGTCGGCTGCCTGCGCGGTCCGTCCCGTGATCAGGCGTTCCCCCGGCGGATCGACCGCGCGGACGCGGTCGAGCAGGCGCCCGGCCGGCTCGGACTGGGAGCCGTACCGCCCGGAGAGGGTGAGGAGCGTCGCGCCGTGCGCCGCGTACCGGCCCGCCTGCTCGGGGGCCGCCGGCGGCGCGGGCCGCCCGCCGCCGGGGTAGGCGCCCGTCACGGTTCGGACGACCACGACGCCGGGGAGGGCGGCGAGGCTGCGCGCGTAACGGTCGATCTCGGCGCGCTCGGCCGGGCGGGACGGGTCCTGCCGCGGGAGCACCACCTTGATCTCGCGGTCGACGGGGTGCGCGAACTCGCGGGCGATGTGCCGTGCCGTGGCGTGCGACTCGGCGCTCGCGGGGAGCACCCGCTCGTCGGCGATGCCGAAGCGGGCGTCCAGGAAGGGAACGGCCAGCACCAGGAGGACGATCACGCAGGTTCCGCCGAGGAGGACCGGCGCCCGGGTGGCGGCGGTGGCGATGCGGCGCCAGGCGCGGCTCTCGGCCTGGGCCGGGTCGCGGGGCGGATCGTGCCGGGACGCGGGCTGCCGCGGCCTGCGGCGTGCAGAGGGCCCCACCAGGAACGCACCGGTTAAGAGGACGCCGGTGAGCAGGCCGGCGGATGCCCGTACCCGTCCCCGTCCGGAAACCGCCGTGCCGCCGGCGCGGGAGGCCAGGGACGCGGCCGAGGCCATGGCGAGCAGTCCGAGCACCGCCGCGCCCCGCGGCCTGGCGGGCCGCGCCGGGGACGCCTGCGGCGCGGGGCGGCGCGGGCGCGTGAACGGGTCCCAGTGGACGAGGGGACCGGCGGCGGCGAGCATCGGCGGCACCATCAGCAGCGTGACGGCGGCGGCGAGCAGCACGACCGCGATCGCCGCCCAGGCCAGCGAGCGCAGCCCTTCGACGGGGAAGACCAGCAGGCTCGACGTGGCCAGCGCCACGGTGAGCGCCGAGAACAGCACGGTCCGCCCGGCGGTGCTCATGCTGCGCTGCACGGCGTACTCGGCGGGCACGCCGCGCGCCAGCTCCTCGCGGTGGCGGCTGACCAGGAACAGGCTGTAGTCGATCGCGAGCCCGAAGCCCATCGCGGTCGTCAGGTTCGGCGCGAACACCGACACGGGCATCACGTTCGCCAGCAGCCGGAGGACGGCCAGGGTGCACACGATGACCACGCCGCCGATGACGACCGGGCACAGCGCCACGAACGCGGAGCGGAACGCGACCAGCAGGATCACCGCCGCCAGCGGCACGATGAGGATCTCGGACCGGTGCAGGTCCTCGCGGCACTGCCGGACGGTCTGCACGTTGGACCAGACCGGGCCGGTGGCCGACACGGCGAGCGGCCGGAACCCGCGGTCCACCGCGGGGACGAGCCGTTCGGCCGTGCGCGCGGCGGCGTCGTCGTCGCCGGCGAGGTCGACCGTGAGCAGCGCGGTCCGGTGGCCGGTGCCGCGCAGGTCGGGGGAGCGGGACGTCCAGTACGACTGGACGCCCGCGACACCGGGGTGGGCCGCCACCGCGCGGGTGAGCGCGCCGCCGGCCGCCGCCGCCCGCGGCGAGTCGACCGGCTCCGGGGAGGCCGCCCTCAGCACCAGGTCGGGCGGCTTGGCGCTGAAGTGCCGCGACAGCAGCGCGTCGGCGCGCGCGGCCTCGGTGCCGCGGGCGGTGAACCCGCCGTTGGACAGCCGGTCCTGGAGGTCGAGCGAGAGGAGCCCGAACAGCAGGGCCAGCACGCCGGTGGCGCCCAGTACCCGGCGGCGGTGGGCCATGGCCCAGACGGCGAGGCCGGCGAGGTGGCCCTCCGGCCGCAGCCCCCGTTTTCGTCTGCCGAGCACTGGACGCCTCCCGTCGGTCGTACCGGACCCGATCCGCCTGGCGGTCAGTCCCGGTCGTACCGGCCGGAGCGGGTGAACAGGGCGTAGCCGTCGCGCCTCTCGACGCAGCGGTAGTCCCGCGCCTCACCGAAGATCATGAGCAGCTCGCCCGCCTTCTCGCACACCGGCTCGGTGCCGAAGGTGTCGACGTAGCGCCAGCGCTGCCACGGACCGTGCTCGGCGGCCTGCGCGGCCGACAGCGGCGCCACGGCGCACAGGGCGGTGAACGCCGCGACGGCCGCCGCCCGGCGGCCACTCCTGCCGAAACTTCTGGACATGCGAGAACTCCCTGGTCATGGGGGACATGAGGAGCGGGCCGCGGCATGCGGAACCCCGGCGGGGATCGCGCCCCGGCCCGGAACCACGCTTTACCGCTCCGCTACGCATGGTAGCGAAGAAATTACCTAAGGCAATGGCCGGGAAGCTCTGAGTGACCGCCGCGATGCGCCGCAAGCCCGGCCCGCCGGCCCAGCTGATCGCATCGAGTCCGTGAAGGCGCAGGTCAGGTACTCGGATGCGGGACGACCTGGCTGGAAGGTAAGTCCACCGTCCGGCTGTGGGCAGCCTCATCCTCCCATCCAAATCATTACCTAAAGTATTGGATCAACTACGATACGTATCGGCAGGGCAAAGGGTCCCGGCGTGCCCACATGCGTACGGGAGCGGAACGGACCGCCGCCCCCCCGATCCGGACTACGGCAGGAAAGGCAGGAACCATGACCGAGTCGAAGCCCGGAAACCGGGGACCGCGGGCCGTCCGCCGCACGGCCGCCGCCCTGGCCGCGGTGGCCGTCACGTCGTTCCCGCACACCGCGCACGCCGCGGGCCCCGAGGGGCAGGGCTGGGACTTCGTGGCCGGCTTCGACGGCGCGCGACTCTGCGACGCGGCCGGCGAGGCCCTGTGGTGGAGCGGAGAGATCCGCCAGTTCTCCTGCATCCCGAGGAGCGGCGGTTTCTCCCTGTTCGTGAAACGGCCCCGCCACTGAATGAGATCATCACTCGAAAGGAACATCCTCGTGAAAATCCTGTTCGCCCGTACCGCCGTGTTCGCCGCGATGGCCGCCGCCGTACTCCTGGGCGGAACGCCCGCGAACGCGGCCACCGCGCCCTCCGCCTCCTCGTACAGCCACGGCGACGAAGACGGCATCGTGGACTGGTGGGAGCAGTTCTGGTTCGGCGACCGCGACGACGACGGCGGCGGCCTGTTCAACCGGTCCTAGGCCGCATCCCGCGGGTCCGCCCGCGGCGCTCGCCCGGCGGCTGTGCCCAGGACGGTCCGGCTCATGACGGACCGGCCCGTGCCACGCGCCCAGCGCGGTTCGCGCCGCGACCGGGCCTGCGACGCGACGTACCTCCACCCCCTGCCCGGGGAGGCTCGCTTCGGCAGGCCCTCCCCGGGCAGAGCGACTTGCGGCCCCGCTCATCACCCTGAGCAGGCCCGCCGCCCCGCCGAGCCCGCCACCTCGCCGCCCCGCCGAGCCCGCCGGTCGAGCCCGCCGGTCGAGACGAAGCCGGTCGAGACGAAGCCGCTGACGACGGCACGCGATCCCCCCGACGACTCGGATCGGAACCGGCGGCGTCCACCCGCAGGCCCCGGCCGCACGTGCTCGGCGGCATCGCCCGTTGCGCGCCGCCCGCCGGCCGGGCTGTGGTGTCCACTTCCACCGCGCTGGGGAGGACTCTGCCGTCGCCGCTTCGCTCCCGCGTGACCTGCGTCCGGGGCGGGACGCCGGTCGCCAGGGGTGCGGCGGCGCAGCGGGCGGAGGGCGCCGGGATGATGGGGAGCGGCCGGAAGGGGGTGGTCATGCGGCGGGGCGAGCTTCGCGTCTACCTGGGTGCCGCTCCCGGGGTGGGGAAGACGTACGCCATGCTCGCCGAGGGGCGGCGGCGGGCGGCGCGCGGGACCGACGTCGTCGTCGCGTTCGCCGAACCTCACGGGAGGGCGCTCACGGCGGCGCTGCTGGAGGGGCTGGAGTGCGTCCCGCGCCGGCGGGCGGTCTACCGGGGCGCGGAGTTCACCGAGATGGACGTCGACGCGGTGCTGGCGCGGGCGCCGGAGGTGGCGCTGGTGGACGAGCTGGCGCACACGAACGTCCCGGGCGGCGCGAACGCCAAGCGCTGGCAGGACGTCGAGCGGCTGCTGGACGCGGGGATCGACGTCGTGTCCACCCTGAACGTCCAGCACCTGGAGTCGCTGAACGACGTCGTCGAGGAGATCACCGGCGTCGCGCAGCGGGAGACCGTGCCCGACGAGGTCGTGCGGCGCGCCGCGCAGGTGGAGCTGGTCGACATGGCGCCGGAGGCGCTGCGGCGGCGGATGGCGCACGGGAACGTGTACCCGCCCGAGAAGGTCGACGCGGCGCTGTCGAACTACTTCCGCGTCGGCAACCTGACCGCCCTGCGCGAGCTGGCGCTGCTGTGGCTGGCCGAGAAGGTGGACGAGCAGCTCGGCCGCTACCGCGCCGAGCACGGGATCGCGGGCACGTGGGAGGCGCGCGAGCGGGTGGTGGTGGCGGTCACCGGCGGCCCGGAGAACGAGACGCTGGTCCGGCGGGCGGCGCGGATCGCGGCGCGGTCCAAGGGGGCCGACCTGCTGGCCGTGCACGTCGTGCCGGCGGGAGGCCGCAGCGGCGTGCCGGCCGGGCTGCGGGCGGCCGTCGAGGGGCTCGGCGGCACGTTCCACCAGGTGGTGGGGGACGACGTGCCGCGGGCGCTGATCGACTTCGCCCGTGCGGTGAACGCGACGCAGCTGGTCCTGGGGGCGTCGCGGCGGCGGCCGGCGGCGCGGCTGCTGCGGCCGGGCGTCGGCGCCGGCACGACGGCGCTGTCCGGCTCGATCGACGTGCACATCGTGAACCACGGGCAGGCGCGGCGGCGCACGCGCGGCGCCCGCCGCCGGCCGCCGGGGGTGTCGTGGGCGCGGCGGGCGGGCGCGTTCGCGCTGGCGGCGGCCGGGCTGCCCGCGATGACCGCCGGGCTGGCGCGGGTGCGGGACGACGTGTCGCTGCCGGGCGACATCCTGCTCTTTCTCGCCGCCGTCGTCGGCATCGCGCTGCTCGGCGGGATGTGGCCCGCGCTGGTCTCGGCGGTCGCCGCGTTCCTGCTGCTCAACTGGTACTTCACGCCGCCGTACCACCGCTGGACGATCGCGGAGTCCGACAACCTGCTGGCGCTGGCGGTGTTCGTGCTGGTGGGGGTGGCGGTGAGCGCGGTGGTCGACCACTCGGCGCGGCGCTCGCGGCGGGCGGCGGAGCTGGGGGCCGAGGCCGAGGTGCTGTTCACGCTGGCGGGGAACGTGCTGCGCGGCGAGCACGCGCTGGACGTCCTGCTGTCCCGGCTCCGGGAGACGTTCGGGCTGGTGTCGGTGACGCTGCTGGAACGCGCGGACGAGCGCTGGCAGGTCGTGGCGACCTCCGGCGGGCGCCCCTGCACCGTCCCGGAGGAGGCCGACACGGCGGTCCCGGCGGGGGAGGGCCTGGTGCTGGCGCTGCGCGGCCGCACCCTCCCGGCCGCCGACCGGCGCGTCCTGGAGGCGTTCACCGCGCAGGCCGCCGCGGCGCTGCGGCACCGGCGGCTGGCGGCGGAGGCGGAGCGGGCCGGGCCGCTGGAGGCCGCCGACCGGATGCGCACGGCGCTGCTGAACGCGGTGAGCCACGACCTGCGCACCCCGCTGGCCGGGGCGAAGGCCGCGGTGGAGAGCCTGCGGAACACCGGCATCGACTGGACGCCGGAGGAGCGCGCCGAGCTGGCCGACACGGCGAACGAGTCCCTCGAACGCCTCGACCGGCTGATCGCCAACCTGCTCGACATGAGCCGGCTGGAGGCCGGGGCGCTGGGCATGTTCACCCAGCCGCTGGCGCTCGACGAGATCGTCCCGCGCGCGCTGGACGACCTGGGCCCGCGGGCCCGCCGGGACGTCGCGGTGGAGATCCCGCCCGGCCTCCCCGAGATCCAGGCCGATCCGGCGCTGCTGGAGCGCGTCCTGGTGAACCTGGTCGGGAACGCGCTGCGCTACAGCCCGCCGGGGCGGCCCGTGCTGGTGTCGGCGGGCGCCATCAGGGACCGGGTCGAGCTGCGGATCGCCGACCGCGGCCCGGGCATCCCGGCCGCGGAGCGGGACCGGGTGTTCCGGCCGTTCCAGCGGCTGGACGACCGCGGCGGCCACGGCGGTGTGGGGCTCGGGCTCGCGCTGGCCCGGGGGCTCACCGAGGCGATGGGCGGCGAGGTCGTCCCCGAGGACACCCCGGGCGGGGGGCTCACGATGATCGTCGTGCTGCCGGTGGCGGAGAATGGACCACCATGACGCGAGTGCTGGTCGTCGACGACGAACCCCAGATCCTGCGGGCGCTGCGGATCAACCTGCGCGCCCGCGACTACGAGGTGGACACCGCCGCGGACGGCACCGAGGCGCTGCGCAAGGCGGGCTCCTGGCATCCCGACCTGATCGTCCTGGATCTCGGGCTGCCCGACATCGAGGGCCTGGACGTCATCCACGGCCTGCGCGGCTGGACGCCGACACCGATCATCGTGCTGTCCGGCCGGGCCGGCAGCCGGGACAAGGTCGAGGCGCTGGAGGCCGGCGCGGACGACTACGTGACCAAGCCGTTCACGATCGAGGAGCTGGTCGCGCGGATCCGGGCGGTGTCCCGCCGGGTGGGGCCGGGCGAGTCGGTCCCGTCGGTGGCGGTCGGCGGGCACACCGTCGACCTGGCGGGCAAGACCGTCACCGCCGCGGACGGGACGGCGCTGCGGCTGACCCCGACCGAGTGGCACCTGCTGGAGATCCTCGTCCGCAACCCGGGCAAGCTCATCAGCCAGCGGCAGCTGCTGGCGGAGGTGTGGGGCCCGCACTACACCAGCGAGACCCACTACCTGCGCCAGTACATGGCCCAGCTGCGCCGCAAGCTGGAGCCGGACCACACCCACCCGCGCCATCTGCTGACGGAGCCCGGCATGGGCTACCGCTTCCAGCCGTGACGGGCGCCGCGGCGCGCCAGGCCGGGCGCCCCGCGGCTCAGGACGGCGGGGCGGGGATGGGGCGGGCCGCCAGCGCCTCCGCGGCGGCGACCAGGTTGGAGGCCATCGCGCGGCCCGTCGAGGCCGACCAGTCCTTGCCCGCGTCGGAGTCGAGGTAGCTGGAGCCGGGGCCGGGGCCCTGGTTCCAGTACGTCCAGGCCTGGCCCGGGACGGTGTAGCCGAACTCGTTCAGCGAGTGCTGGATCTGGCCGATCACGTGGTGGGCGCCGTCCTCGTTGCCGGTGACGACCACGCCGGCGACCCGGTTGAAGCAGATGGGGCGGCCGTCGTCGTCGGTCTCCGACAGCATGGCGTCCATCCGCTCCAGGACCCGCTGGGCGATCGAGCACGGGTTGGCGGCCCAGGTGGGGGAGGCGATGACCAGGATCTCCGACTCGACGAGCCGGCGGTGGATGTCCGGCCAGGCGTCGCCCTCGCCCATGTCGGTCTGGACGCCCGGCTTGATGTCGTGGTCGACGGCGCGGATCTGGTGGACGTCCACTCCGCGCTTCTCCAGCTCGCCGACCACGATCTCGGTGAGGGCGCCGGTGTTGGACGGCTCCGGCGACGGCTTGAGCGTGCAGTTGATGACGACTGCCTTCACGGTTCCTCGTTTCGGTGGGACGGTTCGCTGGGACGTTTCGCTAGGACGGTTCCTCGATCTGGACCCGCACGGTGTCCAGCGCCGGGTCGGCGGCGTCGGGGACGACCATCCCGGCGGCGACGCCGGTGCGCAGGTAGTCCATGACCGGCGCGTTGATCCGCTCACCGGGCAGGACGGCGGGGATGCCGGGCGGGTACGGCGTCAGCATCTCGGCGGACAGCCGGCCCGCGGCCTCGGCCGCCGGGACGTGCTCGGCCGCGCCGAAGAAGGCGTCGCGGGGCAGGGTGACCTGCTCCAGCCGCAGCCCGCCCGGGTCGGGCACCCGCACGGCGGGGGCGCCGCGCAGCTCGGCCGCGTGCTCGGACACGTACCGCAGCGCGGCGAGGAGGGCGGAGACGGTGTCCTTGTCGTCGGCCTGGGTGATCTGCGCGCTGATCCGGCGGTGGTCGGCCAGGTGCAGGTTGACGCGGTGGGTCTCGCGGAGCCGGTCGGCGGCCCGGTAGCCGGAGCAGCCGAGCGCGGTGAGGTCGATGACGATCTGCAGCGGGTCGAGGTCGTGCGCGCGGCCCGCCGCGAGGAACGCGTCCCGCTCGACGTGCAGGCCCGGGATCCGCGCGATCTCGGTACGGGCGTGCGCGGCGAGGTCGAGGGCGTTCTGGAGGAGCCCGCGGCCCTCCTCCACCATCTGCCGCCGCCAGGCGTCCAGGCCGGCGTACAGCAGCACCGAGGGGCTGGTGGTGCCGAGCAGGTCCTCGCGGGCCTTGAGCACGACCGGGTCGACGAGATCGCCCTGCTGGTGGAAGACCGAGCCCTGCTCCAGGCCCATGCCCATCTTGTGCACGCTGGTGACGCAGACGTCGGCGCCCGCGTCCATGGCCCAGGACGGCAGGTCCGGGTGGAACGGCAGGTGCGCCCCCCACGCCTCGTCCACGATCAGCGGCCGGCCGCGGCGGTGGCACACGGCGGCGATGGCGGCCAGGCCGGCGCAGGTGCCGTACGGGGTGGGGCTGGTCACGAGGGCGCCGCGCGCGTCCGGGTGCTCCTCGAACCGGGCGGCGAACGCCTCGGGGGACGGCGGGTGCGCCAGGTGCCGTTCCGGGTCCCACTGCGGCTCGACCCAGATCGGCATGACGCCGCTGAGGATGAGGCCGGACACGACCGACTTGTGCGCGTCCCGCCCGACGAGGAGCTTCTCGCCGGGACCGGCGACCGACAGCATCGCGCTCTTGACCGACAGGGAGCTGCCGCACGTGGAGAAGAACGTCCGCTCGGCGTGGACGGCGTCGGCCATCAGCTCCTGGGCGCGTTCCAGCACCCCATGGGTGGAGCGGCGGTCGTCGAGCCCGGAGATCGCGAGGAGGTCCGAGCCGTACACGGCGTCGCCCAGGATCGCGCGCGCCCGCGGGTCGGCGCCCCGGCCCTGCTTGTGGCCGGGCGGGGTGAAGGGGGTCTGCCCTTCGCGCCGGTACGCCGCGATCGCGTCGAGCACGGGAGCCTGCGAGTGATCCATGCAGGGGCCTCTGCCCGATGGGCCCGCGGTCTAACGGGCGGTGCCGTCAGGTGACGGCGTCCTCCAGGCGTTCGTGCACGGTGAGGCGGCGGTTCAGGCCCGTCACGCTGAGGACCTTGCTGACCTGCGGGCGCGGCGCGACCAGAGAGAGGGCGCCGCCGGTGCCGCGGACGGCGGCGTCGTACTCGACCAGGACCGACAGCCCGCTGGAGTCGATGAACGTGAGCCGGCTGAGGTCGAGGACGATGCGGTCGCCGCGCGTCCGGCAGGCCGCGCGCAGGTGGTCGCAGAGGTCGTCGAGGTTCGTGACGTCGAGTTCCCCGCTGAGCGTGAGGACGGTGTGGCGGGCGTGTGAGCGTGTCGTCACCTGCAAGAGCTGCACCTGGACCATTCCCTCCGCGTCGGCTTCGGGCCCGGGCGGCTTCACTCGGTGCGCTACCCGGATATCGCGCAGGGAAAGCCCTCATGGCGGGACGAAGTGTCAGCCGCCGGATTCGGCGGCCGCGCCGCCCGCCCCCACCAGGCCGGTCTCGGCACCGGCCGCCAGCCAGTCGCGCTCGTGGCCGGCCATGACGCGCCGGGCGTGGCGGGTGATGACGGCGGGCAGCAGCGCGCGGGCGGCCTGCATGGCGGGCAGCCAGCGCTGCCCGTACACGTGCGGGCGGCGGGCGGCGACGCCGTCCAGGAGCCGGCCGACGGTGGGCTCCAGGGGGTAGGTGCGGTTGGCCGGCCACGGCAGGCCGGCGCGCATCCGGCGCAGCGCCTCGTTGCGGTCGGCGCCGCGCACCATGTCGGTGTCGGTCCAGCTCAGGTAGCCGATCCCGACCCCGACGCCGTGGTGGGCCAGCTCGGCGCGCAGCGAGTGCGCGAACGCCTCCACGCCCGCCTTGCTCGCCGCGTACGCGGCCATCATCGGGGCGGCGCACAGCGCGGCCAGCGAGGCGACCTGGAAGAAGTGGCCCCTGCTCGCGCGCAGCGCCGGGACGAACGCGCGGGCCGTGGCGACGCTGCCGAGGAGGTTGACCTCGATCACGCGGTTGAACGTGCGCGGGTCGGAGTACTCGACGGGACCGCCGGTGGCGATGCCCGCGTTGGCGATCACGACGTCGATCCGGCCGAAGTGCTCCGCGACCTCCCGGGCCACCGCGGCGAGCGCGGCGTCGTCGGTGACGTCGGCCTCCCACCAGCGGGCGCCGTTCCCGCACTCCCCGGCCGTCCTCGCCAGCTCGTCCGGCTCCAGGCCGAGCAGGGCGACCCGGCCGCCGCGGCGCGCGATCCCGCGGGCCAGCAGCGCGCCGAGGCCGCGCGCGGCGCCCGTGACCACGACCACCTTGCCGGTGAAGTCCCTGTTCCCGCCCATGCGCGGCCGCCCCTCTCGTCGGAAGTCCGAACGCAGCCTAGAGCATTGGACTACTTGTCAGTAACTCCGGGTCCGGTAGCGTCTTCCGTCATGGACGCGACGCCCCCGCAGTGGGCCCCCGAGCACGAGGTCGGCCCCGAGCTGGCGCGGCGGCTGGCGGCCGGCCGCTGGCCGGAGTTCCGCGACGCGCCCATGGAGCCGCTGGCCGCCGGCTGGGACAACACCGTCTTCACGGCGCGCGGCACGTGGGTCTTCCGCTTCCCGCGCCGCTCGATCGCGGTCCCGCTGGCCGAACGGGAGATCGCGGCGCTGCCGGTGCTCGCGCCTCGGCTGCCGCTGCCGGTCCCCGTGCCCGAGTACGTGGCCGAGGGCGGCTCGCCGGAGTACCCGTGGCCGTTCTGGGGCGCCCGGCTCGTGCCGGGACGCGAGCTCGCCGAGTCGGGGCTCCCCGAGGCCGGCCGCGAGCGCGCGGCCGCCGGCGCGGGCCGGTTCCTGCGCGCGCTGCACGACCCCGCGCTGCTCGCGGAGCCGGACCTGCCCGCCCTGCCCCGCGACCCGATGCGGCGGGGCGACGCCGCGTCCCGCGCCGGCCGGGCCCGGGCGGAGCTGGACGAGCTGGCGCGGGCCGGGCTCTGGGAACCGGACCCGGCCGCCGCGGCGCTGCTGGAGCGCGCCCATGGCGCGCCGCCGCTTGGCGCGACCGCGGTGTGCCACGGCGACCTGCACGTCCGCCACCTGCTCGTGGACGGCGAGGGCGCCGCCGCGGGCGTCATCGACTGGGGCGACCTGTGCGCGGCCGACCCCGCGATCGACCTGTCGCTGGCGTACGGCGGGTTCTCCGGGACGTCGCGCGCCGCGTTCCTGGCGGCCTACGGCCGCTCCCCGAGCCCGGAGCAGGAGCTGGCCGCGCGGGTCCTGGCGCTGTTCGTGTCCGCCGTCCTGGCCCGGTACGCGGCGGCCGAGGGGAACGGCCCGCTGCTCGCCGAGTCGCTCGCCGGCATCGGCCGGGCCACCGCGCCCTGACGGCCCCCTGACGGCCCGCTGAGGGCGGTCCGGAGACCCGGTCCGCGGTCAGATCCTGATGTAGGCGCGGATGGTGGTGCCCTCGGGCCCGGTGCGCAGCCGCACCAGGTCGGCCAGGTGGTTGACCATGAGCACGCCGCGGCCGCCGCCGGTGCTGAGCCCCACCGGGATCCGCCCGACCAGCGGATCGGTGATCCGCCCGGCGTCGCGGACCTCGCAGACGACATGGCCGTCCTCCGCCCAGATCCGCAGCAGGCCGGTGCCGCCGCCGTGCCGCGCCGAGTTGGCGGCCAGCTCGTTGACCGCCAGCTCCAGATCGCCCGCCCGGCGGGGGCCGAGCCCGAGCTCGGCGGCGGTCCGCAGCGCGATCGCGCGGACCCGGGGGATGGCGTCCAGGTCGAACGGCGTGGGCTCCACGTCCGCCCGCTCGGGCAGCGGCCGGTTGCAGTCCTCGATGACCCGGCCGGGCGCGTACTCGGGGCTGGGCCGCTCCCCGTCCCCGTCGCGGATCACCGGGTGGGTGGCGCGCGCGTCGGCGATCGCGTCCGGGTCGAGGCCCGCGACGTCGTACGGGCACAGGATCGTGGCGTCCCGCCCGGCGAACGCCAGGTTGATCAGCGCCTCGTGCAGCACGCAGGCGGGGTACTCAGTGGCCGAGCGGCCCGGCCAGATCGGCTCGCCGATGATGCGGACCGGGCCCGCGTGCCGGTCGGCGAACGCCCGCAGCACGCCCGGGATGATCCGGCCGGGGTTGCGCCCGGCCTCGGTCATGTCGAGCCACCGCACGTGCTCGGCCGCGCCGCCGCCCGCGGCGCGCACCGCCGCCCGCAGCGGCTCCAGCCGGGCCGGCGGGACGGCCACGGCCACCGGCTCGCCGGCCGCGTGCCCCTCCAGGACGAACGGCAGCGTCCCGGCGAGGTACTCGTCGGCGTCCCGGTAGAACAGCGCCGGATGCACGAACGTCTCGTCCGGCCCCGTCATCTGCGGCCCGGTCGTCTGCGGCCCCGTCATCTGCGGCTCCGCGCCGGCGGGGCCGTGCGCACCATCGGACGGAGCGGATGGTGCAGGGTCATACGCGAGTCCTCCCCGGCCGGGACGCGGCCTCCATCCTGACCGCTACCCCTCCGGCCGTGCCGAAAAACGAGGGTGTACGGGCCGCGAGGGCCGGCCCGGTCCCCATCTCTACCAGGGAGGATAGCGTCCGTTCAGCCCGCGGGTGGGTGGCGGGGCTCACCCGGGCCGCCGGCACCGGCCACCGGGATCATCGCGGCGTCCACCACGTCGGTGAGCAGATCGCGGCGCCGGTAGGCCGCCCGCTGGCGCTCCGCGCCGGTGCCCCGGTCCAGCAGCTCCCGCATCCCGGCGGCGACGAGGCCGAGGTCGCCGGTCCGGGCGAGGGCGGGCCGCACGTGCGCCAGCAGGTCGCCGGCCAGCGCTCGGAACGGGACCGGCCGGCCGGTGCGGACGTCGACGCCGTCCCCCGCCAGCCCGTTGCGGGCGGCCAGCCAGTACGCGGCGCGCAGCAGCTCGGGCGGGGGCTCGGGGGCCGGCTCGCCAGCCTCGACGGCGTCCAGCGAGACCTGCACCAGGGCCCGGGTCAGCACGGCGAACAGCACCGACTCGGCCGCCGTCATCGCCACGTCGCCGAGCCGGACCTCCAGCGTGGGCAGCCGCGCCGACGGCCGCACGTCCCAGAAGATCGTCGCGGTGTCCATCAGCGCCCCGCAGCCCAGCAGCGTCTCCACCAGCTCCTCGTAGTGCTCGGGGGAGCGGAAGAACGGCGGCGGGCCCGCGACCGGCCAGCGCGCCCACGACATCACCCGCCAGCAGGCGTGCCCGGTGTCGCGGCCGGCCCAGTACGGGGAGTTGGCCGACAGCGCCAGCAGCGCCGGCAGCCACGGCCGCAGATGGTTGCTGACCAGCACGGCGCGCCCCGGATCGGGCATCTCGACGTGCACGTGGCAGGAGCAGATGCACTGCTCGTCGTCCAGCGCCCGGTAGGTGGCCAGGCTCTCGGCGTACCGCGCGCCCGCGCCGATCGGCGGCGGCAGCAGCTCGCCCAGCACCGGCGTGCCGGTGGCGACCAGCCGCAGGCCCTCGGCGGCCGCGGCCGCGGCCATCGCCGAGCGCATCTCCGCGACCTGCTCGGCCAGCTTGGCCGAGTCGTGGCACGGGCTGGTCTTCGCCTCGCCGAGGAAGTCGATCAGCTCGGTCGAGGCCCGCTCGCCCAGCGTGGCCGACGCCCGTTCCACCACGGCGGGCGCGCGCGGGACGACCTTCCGGGAGCTTGGGTCGGCGACGAAGTACTCTTCCTCGACTCCGAACCTGAGGGCCATCCCCACCACCTGGTGCTCGGGGGCGTCGAAGGCGGCCGCGTCTTCGGGGCCACCCCGACGTTACGTGGCGGCGGGCGGGTTCGCATCCCTCGACCCCGGCGGGGCCGGTTCGCCGGGCGTGTCACGGGCAAGCCGAAAACAGCGGAAAAGGGAGAACGCCCCCGAGGGAAAGGAAGGTGGTGGCGATGGCGGACGGCTCGACCGCGCTCGGACTGCTCCTCGTCCTCGGCGCCGTCGCGGTCCTGGCGCTCGTCGCCCTGATCTACCTGGGCGGCCGGCGGCGCCCGCCGGACGACACCGCCCGCGCCCGCTGGCGCGGCCGGTGACCCGCGGCCGCGAAGGCGGCCGGAACGGCGTCGTCCCCCGCTCGGGACGCCGGGCGGGGAACCGCCCGGCGAGCGGGGGACGATCGGGGCGGCGGCACGGCGCCGCGGGCGTCAGTCGGTGACGACGTCGGTCATGATGTCGACGAGCAGGGCGAGCACCCCGCCGAGGACGACGACCCCGGCACCGGCCCAGAACATGGGCCAGTTCGGGCCGAGGCACAGCGCCACCCCGCCCACGGTGAAACCGATGAAGATCACGGCCACGGCGATCCAGGACTTCGGCCGTCCCGCGTGGCTGCCAGTCGACATGCGTATTTCCCTCTTGTCTGTCTTCGGGGGCGAGGCTACGCCCGAAGATTAGCAATGCCCGGCCGGAACGCCGATCCGGGGTGCCCCGGAAGCGCCGCGCCCTCAGCCGCGCTCTCAGACGAACGCGCCCATCCCGGTGGCGGCGCGGCCGACGATCAGCGTGTTGATCTCCCGGGTGCCCTCGTAGGAGTAGAGCGCCTCGGAGTCGGCCACGAACCGGCCGATGTCGTAGTCCAGGACGATCCCGTTGCCCGCCATGAGCTCGCGCCCCCAGCCCACCGCCTCGCGCATCCGGCTGGTGCAGTACGCCTTGGCCAGCGCCGAGTGCTCGTCGCGGTACTGGCCCGCGTCCTGGAGCTGCGCGAGCCGCACCACCATGCCCAGGCAGGCGGTCGCGTTGCCCAGCATCCGCACCAGCAGGTCCTGGACGAGCTGGAACTTGGCGATGGGCCGGCCGAACTGCTCGCGCTCGATCGCGTACCGGCGGGCGATCTCGTAGGCGGCCAGCATCACGCCGACCGCCTGCCAGGCCACGCCGCTGCGGGTGCGGCGCAGGATCGCGGCGGTGTCGCGGAACCCCTCCGCCCCCTGCAGCCGGTCGGCCTCGGGCACCCGGCAGCCGTCGAACGCCAGGTCGGCGTTCTGCACGGTGCGCAGCGCGATCTTGTGCTCGATCCTGGTGGCGGTGAGCCCGGGGCTGTCGCCCGCCACCACGAACCCCTTGACCTTGTCGTCCGCCTCGTCCTTGGCCCAGACGACCAGCAGGTCGGCGAACGTGCCGTTCCCGATCCAGCGCTTGGCGCCGTTCAGGATCCACGTGCCGCCCTCGCGCCGGGCGGTGGTGCGCAGCCCGAGGGAGACGTCCGAGCCGCCGCCGGGCTCGGTGAGCGCGAACGCCCCGATCCTCTCCATCCGCCCCATCTCCGGCAGCCACCGCCGGCGCTGCTCCGGGGAGCCGCAGCGGGCGATGCTGCCCATCGCCAGCCCCGAGTGCACGCCGAAGAACGTGGCCATGGACGGGTCCACCCGCGCCATCTCCAGCGCCAGGAACCCGGTCAGCATGCTGCTCGGCGGCTCTCCCGGGCACTCGTCGTAGCCGAGCCCCGCGATGTCCAGCTTCCCGAACTCCGGCACCAGATCGAACGGGAACTCGGCACGCGCCCAGCACTCGTTGGCGATCGGCGCGACCTTCGCCTCCAGGAACGCCCTGACGCGCGCCAGGATGTCCTTCTCGCGCTCGTCGAGCAGGTCCTGCATCTGGTAGAGATCGCCGGGCAGCGGTTCTGGAGTCATGGCCTCCCCCTTCCCGGCGGCCCGGCCGGTAACCGGGACCTTCGTCCCGCGCGGCCCTGCTCGGCCCCGCTCGGCCCCCCGCCCGGCCCCCGCCCGGTCCCGCTGAACGGGCCCCGGCCGGAATCGGTGAGCACTTGCTCGCCTAACATCCAGGGCATGACGGTGCCGCCTGAAGAACTCGAACTGGCCGCCGCCTTCCCCCCGGCGGAACGCGACCGGTGGCGGGAGATGGTGAGAGGGGTGCTCCGCAAGTCCGGCGTGGCGAGCGACGACACCCCCTTGGAGGAGATCGAGGGTCTGCTGACCCGCGATTCGTACGACGGCGTGCCGGTGGCAGCGCTGTACACGGCCGGCGACGCCGCGCCCGGCAGGCCGGGGCTGGCGCCCCGCCTCCGCGAGGTGCGGCCGGAGGGCGAGGGCCTGGCGGGCTGGGACGTCCGGCAGCGGCACGCCCACCCCGACCCGGCGGCGACCCGCGAGGCCGTCCTCGCCGACCTTGAGAACGGCGCCACCTCGCTGTGGCTGGAGCTGGGCCAGGCCGGCCCGCCCGCCGACGCGCTCGCCGAGGTGCTGCGCGGCGTCCACCTGGACCTGGCGCCCGTCGTGCTGGACGCGGGCGCCGACACCGCGCGGGCCGCCGAGGCGTTCCTCGCGCTGGTCGCCGAGCGCGGGCAGGCCGCCGAGGCCGCCGGCAACCTGGGCGCCGACCCGCTCGGCCTCCAGGCCCGCACCGGCACGGCCGCGCCGCTCGCCGAGGCCGCCGCGCTCGCCGTGCGGTGCGCGCGCGAGTTCCCCCGGCTGCGCGCGATCACGGTCGACGCGACCCCGTACCACGACGCGGGCGGCGGCGACGCCGAGGAGCTCGGCGCGGCGATGGCCGCCGGGGTCGCCTACCTGCGCGCCCTCACGGACGCCGGCCTGGGCCTGGACGAGGCGTTCGGGCAGCTGGAGTTCCGGCTCGCCGTCAACGCCGACCAGTTCATGTCGATCGCCAAGCTGCGCGCCGCGCGGCGCCTGTGGGCCCGCGTGGCCGAGGTCTGCGACCCGGCCGGCGCGGCCGGGGACGCGCGGATCGCCCGGCTGCACGCGGTGACCTCCTCGGCGATGATGACCCGCCGCGACCCGTGGGTGAACATGCTGCGCACCACCGTCGCCGCGTTCGCGGCCGGCGTGGGCGGCGCGGACGCCGTCACCGTCCAGCCGTTCGACGCCCGGCTCGGCCTGCCCGACGACTTCGCCCGCCGGATCGCGCGCAACACCCAGACGCTGCTGCTGGAGGAGTCCAGCCTGGCCCGCGTGGTCGACCCCGCGGGCGGGTCCTGGTACGTCGAGCGGCTCACCGAGGAGCTGGCCCAGGCCGCATGGACCTGGTTCACCGAGATCGAGAAGGCCGGCGGCCTGGCCGCCGCCCTCGAATCCGGCCTGGTCGCCGGCCGGCTGGCCGCCACCTGGGAGCGCCGCCGCAGGGACCTCGCGCGCCGCAAGGCCCCGCTGACCGGCGTCAGCGAGTTCCCGAACCTGGCCGAGAGGCTGCCCGAGCGCGCGCCGGCCCCCGAGGGCCCCGCCGCGGCGCCCGGCGGGCTGCCGGTCGTCCGGTACGCGCAGGACTTCGAGGCGCTGCGGGACCGTTCCGACGCGCACGCCGCGGCCACCGGCGCCCGCCCGAAGGTCTTCCTGGCCACGCTGGGGCCGATCGCCGTGCACACCGCGCGCGCCTCGTTCGCCGCCAACCTGTTCCAGGCCGGCGGGATCGAGACCGTCGCCGGCGAGCCGGGCGCGTTCGCCGCCTCGGGCGCGGCCGTCGCGTGCCTGTGCTCCAGCGACAAGCTGTACGCCGAGCAGGCCGAGGAGGCCGCCCGCGCCCTCAAGGAGGCCGGAGCGGTGAAGGTCTGGCTGGCGGGTAAGGGTTCCTACGAGGGAGTGGACTCCCACGTCTTCGCCGGATGCGACGCGGTGGACGTGCTGGAGACCACCCTCGACGATCTAGGAGTGAACCGATGATCCCCGACTTCTCCGAGATCGGGCTCGGGACGGCGGCCCCCGCCGAGGAGGCCGCCAAGCGCTGGCGTGCGGCCGTCGCCGACGCCACCGGGCGCGACCCGGACGCCGAGACCTGGGACACCCCCGAGGGCATCGGGGTCAAGCCCCTCTACACCGGCGACGACCTGGCCGGCCTCGACTTCCTGGACACCCTCCCGGGTATCGCGCCGTACCTGCGCGGCCCGTACCCGGCGATGTACGCCACCCAGCCGTGGACGATCCGGCAGTACGCCGGGTTCTCCACCGCCGAGGAGTCCAACGCCTTCTACCGGCGCAACCTCGCCGCCGGGCAGAAGGGCCTGTCGGTGGCGTTCGACCTGGCCACCCACCGCGGCTACGACTCCGACCACCCGCGGGTGGCCGGCGACGTCGGCATGGCGGGCGTGGCGATCGACTCGATCTACGACATGCGGCAGCTGTTCGACGGGATCCCCCTCGACCGGATGACCGTGTCGATGACCATGAACGGCGCGGTGCTGCCCGTCCTGGCGCTCTACATCGCGGCCGCCGAGGAGCAGGGGGTGAAGCCCGAGCAGCTGGGCGGCACCATCCAGAACGACATCCTCAAGGAGTTCATGGTCCGCAACACCTACATCTACCCGCCGCGGCCGTCGATGCGGATCATCTCCGACATCTTCGCGTTCACCTCGCAGCGGATGCCGAAGTACAACTCGATCTCGATCTCCGGCTACCACATCCAGGAGGCCGGGGCCACCGCCGACCTGGAGCTGGCCTACACCCTCGCGGACGGCGTGGAGTACATCCGGGCGGGCCGCGAGGCGGGGCTCGACATCGACGCGTTCGCGCCGCGGCTGTCGTTCTTCTGGGCGATCGGCATGAACTTCTTCATGGAGGTCGCCAAGCTCCGCGCCGCGCGCCTCCTTTGGGCGAAGCTCGTGAAGGGCTTCGACCCGAAGAACCCCAAGTCGCTGAGCCTGCGGACGCACTCGCAGACCTCCGGCTGGTCGCTGACCGCGCAGGACGTCTTCAACAACGTCGCCCGCACCTGCGTCGAGGCGATGGCGGCGACGCAGGGGCACACCCAGTCGCTGCACACCAACGCCCTCGACGAGGCGCTGGCCCTGCCGACCGACTTCTCCGCCCGCATCGCGCGCAACACCCAGCTGCTCCTCCAGCAGGAGTCGGGCACCACCCGCACGATCGACCCGTGGGGCGGCAGCGCGTACGTCGAGCGCCTCACCTACGACCTCGCCCGCCGCGCGTGGGGGCACATCCAGGAGGTCGAGGAGGCCGGCGGCATGGCCAAGGCCATCGACGAGGGCCTGCCGAAGCTGCGCATCGAGGAGGCCGCCGCCCGCACCCAGGCGCGCATCGACTCGGGCCGCCAGCCCGTCATCGGCGTCAACAAGTACCGGCCGGACGCCGACGAGAGCATCGAGGTGCTCAAGGTCGACAACGCCTCCGTCCGCGCCCAGCAGATCGAGAAGCTGCGCCGGCTCCGCGAGGAGCGCGACGAGACCGCCGCCCAGGCCGCGCTGAACGCCCTCACCAACGCGGCCGAGGCCGCCGAGCGCGGCGACCGGCCGGCCGACCTGGCGCACAACCTGCTCGCCCTGGCCGTGGACGCGGCCCGCGCCAAGGCCACCGTCGGCGAGATCTCCGACGCGCTGGAGAGGTCGTACGGGCGGCACGCCGCGCAGATCCGTACGATCTCCGGCGTGTACCGGGAGGAGGCGGGCAAGGTGAGCGCGATCGAGAAGGCCCGCGCGGCCACCGCCGCGTTCGAGGAGGCCGAGGGCCGGCGGCCCCGGATCCTGGTCGCCAAGATGGGCCAGGACGGCCACGACCGCGGCCAGAAGGTGATCGCCACCGGCTTCGCCGACCTGGGCTTCGACGTCGACGTGGGCCCGCTGTTCCAGACCCCGGCCGAGGTCGCCCGGCAGGCGGTGGAGGCCGACGTGCACATCGTCGGCGTCAACTCGCTGGCCGCCGGCCACCTCACGCTGGTCCCCGCGCTGCGCGAGGAGCTGGCCGCGCTGGGCCGCGACGACGTCATGATCGTGGTCGGCGGGGTCATCCCGCCGCAGGACTTCGACGAGCTGCGCGCCGCCGGCGCGGCCGCGATCTTCCCGCCCGGCACCGTCCTCGCCGACGCCGCGGCGGGGCTCCTGGAGGATCTCGCGACCCGCCTGGGGCACAGCGCCGCATGACCGGGGAACGCGCATGAGGCACGGCCTCGACGACTACGTCGAAGGGGTGCGGGAGGGCTCCCGGGCGTGGATCGCCCGCGCGATCACGCTCGTGGAGTCCACCCGGCCCGACCACCGGGAGCTGGCCCAGCGGCTGCTCGTGGAGCTGACCCCGCACGCCGGCGGCGCCCGCCGGATCGGCATCACCGGCGTGCCCGGGGTCGGCAAGTCCACGTTCATCGACGCCCTGGGCACCAACCTGACGGGCGCCGGGCACCGGGTGGCGGTGCTGGCCGTCGACCCGTCGTCCACCCGCACGGGCGGCAGCATCCTCGGCGACAAGACGCGGATGCAGCGCCTGGCGGCCGACCCGGACGCGTTCATCCGGCCGTCGCCGACCGCGGGGACGCTCGGCGGCGTGGCCAAGGCGACCCGCGAGGCGATGGTCGTGATGGAGGCCGCGGGCTACGACGTCGTGCTCGTCGAGACCGTCGGGGTCGGGCAGTCGGAGACGACGGTGGCCGAGATGGTCGACTCGTTCCTCTTCCTGACGCTGGCCCGGACCGGCGACCAGCTCCAGGGCATCAAGAAGGGCGTGCTGGAGCTGGCCGACGTCATCGCGGTCAACAAGGCCGACGGGCCCCACGCGATGGAGGCGAAGCGGGCGGCGCGGGAGCTGGCCGGGGCGCTGCGGATGCTGCGCAGCGACGAACGGGTCCACGACACGCCGGTCCTGACCTGCAGCGCGCTGGACAACAAGGGGCTGGACACCGTCTGGGAGCACCTGGTCGAGCACCAGGAGCGGCTGGCAGCCGGCGGCGAGCTGGAGCGGCGCCGCAGGCGCCAGCAGGTCGGCTGGACGTGGTCGATGGTCCGCGACCGGCTGCTCACCGAGCTGCACGAGCACCCCGCCGTACGGGACATGGCGCCCGACCTGGAGCGCGCGGTCGCCGACGGCACGCTGACGCCCGCGCTGGCCGCCGAGCGGATCCTGGCCGCGTTCACCCGGTGACGAGCGCCGCGATCCTGTAGAACAGGGTGGATGGACGTCATCACGCTCGATGATCCGACGGACGAGCAGATCGAGCAGTGGCACGCCGTGCTCGTGGCGGTCCACGCGGCGGAGCCGGCCGGCGACCCCGCGCCCGCCCTGGAGCAGACGGCGCGCCATCTGATGGGCGCGGAGCGCCGATTGTGGGCCGCGGTCGAGGACGGCGCGGCGGTCGCGGTCGCCGAGCTGCGGCTGCCGGGCGGGCCGGGCGCCGACCGGCCGGGGGAGATCGACATCCGGGTCCGGCCGGGGTACCGGCGGCACGGCCTCGGCACCCGGCTGATGGCGGTCGCGGCCGAGGGGCTGCGCGCCGACGGGCGCGGCAGCGTCATCGCCCAGGTCCTGGCGGGCACGCCCGCCGTCCCGTTCCTGGAGTCGCACGGCTTCGTCTGCGTCCTGACCCTCAGCGGCCTGCTGCTGAGCCTGGACGACCTGCCGCCGCACCGGGTGCCGGAGCTGGTCGCGGCGGGCCCGGCCGGGTACGAGCTGGTCCGCTGGCGCGGCGCCGTGCCGGACGAGTACGCCGACGCGCTGGCCCGCGCCAAGGACGCGATGGCCGACCTCGCCGAGTACGAGGGGCTGCCGTGGGACGCCGCGCGCGTCCGCGAGATGGCCGAGATGGTCGCCAAGCGCGGCGACGACCTCTACACCGTGGCCGCCGTCCAGGGCACCACCGTCGCCGGGTTCACCGAGATCGTCGTCCCGGCCGACGCGCCGGAGCGGGCCGCGCAGTACGACACCGCGGTCGTCCCCGAGCACCGCGGCCGCCGCATCGGGATCTGGGTCAAGGCCGCCATGCTGGAGTGGCTGGCCGCCGAGCGCCCCGAGGTCCGCGAGATCGAGACCGACAACGCCGGCGACAACGCGCACATGCTGGCCGTCAACGAGGAACTCGGGTTCCGCCGCCAGCGCGAGTCGTGCGAGTACCAGGCCGCCGCCGCTGATCTTCCGTACCTTCACGGAACGTCGCCGTAGCCTCCCTTTCCGCGCGACTTCCCGTTCGCCCGTGACGCCCCGGCCGGCCGGCCGCCGGGCGCCGGACGGCCCTGCGCGCCGGGCCGTCCGGCCGGAAAAACGCCTTGCCGTCCACCGCGGGAATCGGCACTCTGAGGTGGGCCTTTCGGAATGCCCGGAAGGTTCCCGCAATTAGCGGGCCATTCTTCCGCCGTTCATTGGCGATCGCCTCGGCGTTCGGCCATTCACGGCGGAGTGGACGGAAAGGAGGTGACCGGTGAACGTACTCGTCCTGAACGCGTCGTACGAGCCGCTGCAGAAAGTCGACCTGCGGCACGCCATCCGCATGCTGGTACGCGAGGTGGCCGTGGTGGAGGAGGCCGAGGAGGGCCGCACCATGGGCCGCTACCCCGTGCCGCGGGTGCTGCGGCTCGTGCGGTACGTGGCGATGCGCTGGCGGCACGGCCGGCGCCCGCCCTGGAGCAAGCGCGGCGTCTACCTGCGCGACCGCGGCCTGTGCGGCTACTGCGGCCGGCGCGGTCACACCATCGACCACATCATGCCGCGCTCGCGCGGCGGCGCCGACTCCTGGGAGAACACCGTCCTGGCCTGCGGCAAGTGCAACAACCGCAAGGGCGACCGCACCCCGGCCGAGGCCGGCATGCGGCTGGGCGCCCGCGCCCGCGTCCCCCGCTGGGAGGACCTCGTCGGCCTCTGATCCGGCCGCGGTCCCCCGCCCGCCCCTCGCCCTCCGCTCTCGTCCGGCCCGTTCCACGTGAGTCACCTCACACCCCCCCGGCCCCGCCGGAGCCGTAACCGCCCCCTGCCCGCCGCGCCGCGGGCGGGGGGCGATCGCGTGGTGCGGGCGCCATCCGGGCGCCTCGCACTCCCCTTCATATTGCGATAAGGCCCCCTTCCGGTAGTTTTAAGGTGACTCTGCGTATTGATCTGAGTATCGCAAGTCAATTACGGGTCTGTGGTAGCGTGCCGCCAATCTTGCTGGATGGTGCTAAGGAGAAAGCAGTGGCGGCCCACGGTCCCGACGGCGCGAAGCGCGGCTCCTTCCGTTCCCGCATCGCCCGGCGCGGTGTCGCCGTCGTGGCGGTGGCGGCGATCACGGCCGCGCTGCCGCAGGCCGCGGGCACCGCGGCCGAGCCGAAGAAGGACCCGGCGAAGGAGCTGGCCAAGCTGGAGAAGCGGGCCAGCGCGCTCTCCAAGGAGTACCGCGGCGAGCTGATCACGCTGGACGAGGCCAAGAAGGCCGCCAAGCGCGCCAAGGCCGACGCCGAGCGGCTCGGCCGCGAGTACGAGACCGCCCGCGGCGACGTCAGCCGGATCGCCGCCTCCACGTACATGAGCGGCCGGATGGACACCATCCCGCTGGTCACCGCCGGCGACCCCAACGCCGCCGTCCGGGACGCCGCCGTCCTCGAGCACCTGTCCCGCAACAACGGCCGGCGCGTCCAGGACCTGCAGAAGCTGTCCGTCCAGGCAACGAAGTCGCGGCAGGCGGCCGGCGCCAAGGTCGACCAGGTCCGCAAGGAGATCGAGGACCTGGAGGGCCAGCGCACCCGCGTCCGCAAGCTGATGGCCAAGTACAAGCCCGAGACCCCGTCGTCGGGCGGCTCGTCCGGCCGGCCGGACGGGGTGAGCGGCGGCACCAAGTCGACGATCACCGGCAACTCGATGACCGCCCGCATGCGCACCGTGCTCAACGCCGTCGACTCCAAGTTCGGCCCGTTCCCCGCCATCGGCTGCGCCCGCCCCGGCGACCCGCAGGACCACGGCTCCGGCCGGGCCTGCGACTTCATGGAGAGCACCGGCGGCCAGATGCCGAGCGCCTCCGCCCGCGCCCACGGCGACGCGGTCGCCCAGTACGTCATCGACAACGCCTCCCGGTTCGGGATCAAGTACGTGATCTGGCGCCAGCGCATCTACGACATGCGCGGCAGCGGCGGCTGGCGGCAGATGGAGGACCGCGGCAGCGTCACCCAGAACCACTACGACCACGTCCACGTATCCGTGCTCTGAACCCGGGTAGGCCGCGATCATGGCCTATGACATCGAGCGCCCGTACGGACCGCTGATCGAGACGACCGCGCGGGTGGCGACCTGGAACACCTGGGCCCGGTATGGACCGTGGCAGGACCGCGAGCGCGGGCTGCTCGCCGCGCTGCTGGCGGCGGATCCGGACGTCCTCGTGCTGGTGGAGGCGTGGGAGGACGAGGAGTCGTCACAGGCCGGACGCCTCAAGGGCGCGCTCGGGCTGCCCCACCACGTGTTCGGCGGCGACCCCGGGTCGGGCATCGCGATCCTGTCCCGCTGGCCGCTGGACCGCCGGGAGGAGCGCCGCCTCGGCGACCCGGCCGGGAGGATCTGGGACGCCGGGCACGCCCTGTACGCGCGGGCCGCCGGGCCGCGCGGCCCGGTCGAGGTGATCGGCGCCGGGCTGGGCTGGAAGCTGGGCCACAGCGGGCAGCGCCAGGAGCAGGTCCGCGAGCTGGGCGCGTTCGCGCGCGAGGTCGCCGACGTCCAGGCGCCGCTGGTGGTGGCCGGCGACTTCAACGCCGACCCCGGCAGCGACGAGATCCGCGCCCTCACCGGGCGGGCCGCCGTGGCGGCGCCCGGCCTGGTCTTCTACGACGCGTGGGAGACGGCCGGAGACGGCACGCCCGGCCACACCTGGGCCCGCACCAACCCCTGGACCGAGCCGGTGCTGTGGCCCGACCGCAGGATCGACTACATCCTCTCGGCCTGGCCCCGCCCGGGCGGCGCCGGGCACCCGGTGCACTGCGAGCTGCTCGGCACCGAGCCGGTCGGCGGCGTCCTGCCCTCCGACCACTACGGGCTGGTGGCCGACCTCCGCTACTGAACCGGGACCGGCCGCCCGTTCTCCGCCGAGCGGATCGCCGCCTCGACGACCTCCAGCCCGGTGATGGCGTCGGCGAGCGCGACCGGGGGAGGGCCGCCGCGCAGCGCCCGCGCGACCTCGGCGTAGAACTCCTGGTACGCGCCCGGCTCGGTGGGCTCCGGCCGGTCGGCCGCCGTGGTGCCCAGCCGGCCGTACGCCTCGGGCGGGACCTGGCCCCAGCCGGCGTCCTTGGGCGTGCGGCCCGCGCGCAGCTCCTTCTCCTGCGGGTCCATCCCGGAGACCGTGTACCCGGAGGCCGAGCCGAGCACCCGGAACCGCGGCCCGAGCTGCGCCGCCGTCGCGCTCATCCACAGGTGCGAGCGCGCCCCGCCGGCGTGGGCGAGCGCGACGAAGACGTCGTCGGGCGCGGAGGCCCCGGACCGGCGCACGTCGATCTCGGCGTACACCCGCTCCGGCCGGCCGAACAGCGTCACCGCCTGGTCGATGAGGTGCGAGCCCAGGTCGTACAGGATCCCGCCGGCGTCGCGGGGGTCGGCGCTCTCCTTCCAGCCCGGCTTGATCTCCGGCCGCCAGCGCTCGAACCGCGACTCGAACCGCTGGACGGTCCCGAGCGCCCCCTCGCGCACGAGCCGCCGCACCGTGCGGAAGTCGCCGTCCCAGCGCCGGTTGTGGAACGGGATCACCGGCAGCCCGCGGACCGCCGCCAGCGCCGCCAGCGAGCGGGCCTCGGCCGCCGTGGGCGCGACCGGCTTGTCCAGCACGACCGGCAGGCCGGAGGTCAGCGCGGTCCGGGCCAGCGGCACGTGCTGCCGGTTCGGCGCGGTGACCACGACCAGGTCGTACGCCTCGGGCGATTCCCAGAGCCGGTCGGCGCTCTCCAGGACCCGCGCGTCCGGATACCGGCGCCGCACCGCCTCCCGCCGCTCGGGGTTCCCGGTCACCACGGCCTCCAGCCGCAGGTCGGGAACCGAGGCGATCAGCGGTGCGTGGAAGACCGCGCCCCCGGTGCCGTACCCGATGAGTGCCACCCGCAATGCCATGCACCGATCATCGCGGATGGCTCCCACCAGCACGAACGCCGGGGGTGCCGGTGGCCGTCAGTCGAACAGGTCGGGCTGCTCCCGGGTGATCTGGTCGTACAGCGGCTGGTAGTTGATCCAGCCCACCAGGTCGTTGCCGATCTGGCCGTGCGTCAGGACGGCGTTCTCGTGCTCGATCGGCACCACCGTGCCGGCGGCCTTGGCCAGCAGCTGCACCTGGCAGGAGCGCTCCATCGTGATGAACCACCAGGCGGCGGCGTCCACGGTGTCGCCGACGGTCAGCAGCCCGTGGTTGCGCAGGATGACCGCCTTGTTGCCGCCGAGGGCGGCCGCGATGCGCTTGCCCTCCTCCAGGTCGGTCACCACGCCGGTGTAGTCGTCGAACACGCCGTGGTCCTGGTAGAACGCGCACACGTCCTGCGTGATCGGCTCCAGCGGCTGCCCGAGCGCCGACAGCGCGCGGCCGTAGGTCGAGTGGCTGTGCGCCGCCGCCACCGCGTCCGGCCGGGCCTGGTGGATCTGGGAGTGGATGGCGAACGCGGCCTCGTTCACCGGGTAGCGGCCCTCCACCACCTGGCCCTGGTGGTTCACCAGGATCAGGTCGCTGACCTTGATGTGCTTGAACGACATGCCGAACGGGTTGACCCAGAAGTGGTCGGCGCGCTCGGGGTCGCGGGCGGTGATGTGCCCGGCCACGCCCTCCTCGAAGCCGAACTTCCCGAAGATCCGCAGCGCCGCGGCCAGCCGCTCCTTGCGGTGCCGGCGCTCCTCCTCCACGGTGTCGAACGTCTGCGGCAGCCGGAAGATCAGGTCGGTGGGCAGCTTCTCGAGGAACTCTTCCTCTTCCTGGGACATGGGGCGCTCCTTGGGTTTGTCTGGCTTCACCAAACAGCGTCCGCCCCGCGGTCGTCTAGGCTGGATCAGGTCAACCCGGGCGGCGGCGGTTGTCCCGTACGGACAAGGGGAGGGCGGATGCAGGACATCGACGCCTTCCTGCGCCTGGTGGTCGAGCGCGCCGACGACCCGGCGCTCCTGGAGTCCACGGTACGGGCCGCGCGCAGCCGCTCCGAGCTGGTCGCGGCGCTGCCGGAGGAGGAGACCCGGCGGCACACCCGCGCGCTCGTCCGCGGGGTGCTCGCGGCGCTGCGCGAGGGCGGCGAGCCGGGCGGCGAGGTGCTGGCCGCGGCCGAGCGGCTCGGCGCCGACCGGGCGCGGCAGGGCGTCCCGGTTGCCGCGCTGCTGGACGGCTTCCAGGCCGGCCGCTCCCATCTGGTGGGCCTGCTGATCGAGCAGGGCCGGCGGCTGCGGGTGCCCGCCGACGTGCTGCTGGACGGCGTCACCCGGATCGACGCGATCAACACCGCGCTCGTCCACCGGATGGTGCACGCCCACCGGATCGCCGAGCTGGAGACGGCCCGCACCACCCGGGAGGGGCACGTCCAGACGCTGCGCCGGCTGCTGCACGGGGAGCCGCCGACCGTCCGCCCGCCGCTGGACCCGGACGCCGCATACCACTGCGTGGTGTCCGATGTCAGCGACCCCGCCGTCGCGAGCCGGCTGGAGGGCGCGCTGGCCGCCGGCGGGCCGGCCCTGTGCGGGCTGGTGGACGGGCGGCTGGCCGCGCTGGTCACCCGGCTGCCCGAGCTGCGGGACGGGCCGCTGATGGTGGCCGCGCCCGCCGAGCGCCCCGCCGGGATCGCGCCGCTCTACCGGCTCGGCCGCCGCGCCCTGGAGGCCGCCGCCGCGTCCGGCCTGACCGGGCTGCGACCGCTCACCGACCTGGCGCTGGTCACGGTGACCGCGGCGGAGCCGGAGCTGGGGCGGCTGCTGGCGGCCCGGCTGCTGGGCGGCCTCGACCCGGCGGACCCGTTCCACCGCGAGCTGGCCGAGACCGCGCTGGAGCTGCTCGACCACGGCGGCCGGATCGAGCCCACGGCCGCCGCCCTGCATGTCCACGGCAACACCGTCAAGTACCGGCTGCGCCGCTTCCAGGAGCTGACCGGCGGAAACCCGGCCGCCCCGGAGAACGCCGTCGCGCACGCCGCCCACTGGTGGTGGGCGCTGCGCGAATGGATCGCCCGGCCGCCATGAGAGGATCCCGATGAAGATCAGTACCGTGATGTGGCCGACCCGCTCCTGGCCGGAGGCCGGCGACCTGTGGCGGCGGGCCGAGGAGCTCGGCTTCGACACCGCCTGGGTGTACGACCACGTGGCCTGGCGCGGCACCACCCCCTGGTACGACGCCTACACCACCCTGGCCGCCGCGGCGGCGGTCACCTCGCGGATCCGGCTCGGGACGCTGGTCACCTCGCCGAACTTCCGGCACCCCGTCCCGACCGCGCACGCCGCCAAGACCATCGACCACATCAGCGGCGGCCGGCTCCGGCTCGGCATGGGCGCGGGCGGCACGGCCCGCACCTCCGACGCGGGCCTCCTCGGCGGCCCGGACTGGACGGCCCGCGAGCGCGCGGACCGCTTCGCCGAGTGGGTCGAGCTCCTCGACCGGCTGCTCACCGGGCCGGAGACGACCTACGAGGGCACCTACTACTCCGCCCAGGAGGTCGTCACCGGACCCGGCTGCGTCCAGCGCCCCCGCGTCCCGTTCGTCATCGCGGCGACCGGCCCCAGGGGGCTGCGGCTGGCCGCCCGGCTCGGCGCCGGCTGGGTCACCACCGGCGGCCGCGACGGCACGGACCCGCTGGAGGCCGTCCGCGCCCAGCTGGACGGGCTGCGCGCCGCCTGCGACGCCGAGGGCCGCGACTTCGCCGAGATCAGGCCGGTCTTCCTCACCGGCTTCACCGGCGAGCCGTGGCTGGAGTCGGCCGGCGCGTTCGAGGACCTGGCGGGCCGCTACGCCGAGCTGGGCTTCGACGAGATCGCCGTCCACTGGCCGCGTCCCGGCACCGACTGGGCCGCGGACATGAAGGTGTTCGAGGCCGTCGCCGCGTCGTGATCCGCGCCGGGGCGGCGGGTCACGGGCCAGGGCGGCGGCCCTCGCCGCCGAGCGGGCGGCGGCGGCGCCGTGCCAGCTCCTGCCCGGCCGCGATCACCAGCCAGGTGAGCGCGGTGGCGTCGTCCACGACGCCGACCGGCAGCAGGAAGTCGGGGACCAGATCGACCGGCGAGACGATGTAGAGTACCGCCGCCACCATCGCGACGATCTTCCCCTTGCCGGTCCGGTACGGCTCGCCGCCCGGTCCCGCCGGGCGGCGCCGCAGCCGCAGCAGCCCGGCGATCAGCACTCCGGCGCCGACTCCCATCACCGCGCCCCCGGCCACGGTCAGGTCCACGCCCGCGACCGCGCCGTCCGCGGCGAGGGCGACCACCCCGCCCGCCACGAGCAGGACGAGCCCGGCAAGGATCATCACGCACCTCCGGGGCGGGACGGGCGGATCTGGTCGCATGCGGTCACATGCGGTATTGCCCGCCTTCCTCGCCCCATTCGCCGAACGGGGGTTCTTCTCCGGCGTCCATGGCCGCGCAGGCGCGCTCGTCCAGGAGGACGAAGACGAGGCGGCGCACCTCCAGCCTGCGGGCGGCCTCCGCCGTGGCGGCCACGCCGGGGCCGGGGCCCGCGAAGGCCAGGTCCGCCTTCGCCGCCCACTCCGGGAAGCCGCCGAAGGCCGGCGCCCAGGCGGCGGAGTGGTGGCCGGCGACGATCCGGTAGCCGTACACCCCGTCGCCCGCGGGAAGCGGGTCGATGTGCAGGGCGCCGTGCCGGAACGGCTCCAGCGCCGGCTCCCGCATGCCGGTCTCGCGGGCGACCCGGCTCAGGTCGGGGTGCGTGTCCCCGTCGCTGACCAGCCAGGCGTCCACGTTCTCGGGCGGCTCCGAGCCCGCGCCGCCGTCGATCCCGACCCGGGTGTGCCCGTACTCCACGAGCAGCCCCGCCGGGGCGAACCGGGCCGACCCCGCCGTCCCGACGCCGAGCAGCATCAAACGCGGCATACCTGGATGTTTACCCTCGCCGGGCGTGCCGTCCACCCCTCCGGCGGGCCGAGTCAGGCCGGGGCGGGTCAGGCCGGGGCCGGGTCGGCGACCGGCCGGTGGCCCATCGTGGCGACCAGCTCGGTCGGGGTGCAGCCGGCCAGGGCGCGGACCTCGCGGTTGAGGTGGGCCTGGTCGAAGTAGCCGCAGTCGTGGGCGATCCCGGCCAGGTCGTGCGGGCCCGCCGACATCAGCTCGACCGCGCGCTCGAAGCGCAGCACCCGGGCCGCCACCTTGGGCGGCAGGCCGATCTGCTCCTTGAACCGCTGGGCGAGGTGGCGGCGGCTCCAGCCGACCTCGGCCACCAGGTCGGTGACGGGCACTCGGCCGCGGGCGGCCAGCAGCATCTCCCACGCGCGCGCGACCTCGGGGGCGGGGGAGGGGCCGGTCTCCAGCCGGTCCAGCAGGAACCCGTCGAGCAGGTCGAAGCGGGCGGGCCAGCCGGGCGCGGCCTCCAGCCGCTCGACCAGCTCGCCGGCCGCCGGGCCGATCAGGTCGGGCAGCGCGACCGCGATGTTGGCGAGCTCGCCCATCGGCGTGCCCAGCAGCGTGTACGCGCCGAGCGGGCTGAGGTCGAGCTGGACGCCGCGCTGGACGCCGCGGGCCGTGTACGAGCCGTGCCCGTCGTACATCCCCGCGAAGAACGAGGAGAAGCGGCCGGGGCCGGTGCCGGGCGCCTCCAGGTCGAGCGGCGGCCCCATATTGATGATCATGACGGTGCGGCGGCCGGGCAGCGTGCGCTTGCGGTTGGGGAAGGCGTCCTTCTCCCAGTAGCCGTGGTAGGCGTCCAGGAAGGGGCGCAGCGCGGGATGGGGCCGGCCGTGGGCCAGCCACCATTCGCCCTGGTCGTCGATCCTGACCGGTCGCATCCCTCCAGTCTGGCACCCGGGTCCGACAGGACCGGGTGCTCCGTCACTCGTAGATCTGCCCGCACACCGCGATCCGGGCCAGATCCGCCCAGCTCATCGTCGTCATCGGGCGGACGTACGAGCGGGCGGCCGGGCGCCCGCCGGACGCCGGCAGCGGGATCCGGGCGCCGTCGGCAGCGTCCCAGCCGCCGAGGCTGCCCGCCACCGCGCACTCCAGGTAGGTGGCCGGGTCGAAGTTGAACCAGCGGCGCGGGGTCGCGCGGCGGCCGCTCCCTGGCGGGCGCGGAGCGTCCACGCCGAACCGCGCCCGCGGGCCCGGCGGGTGGGCGAGGAAGTCCTCGAGATCGGCCAGCTGGGACAGCACGACCCGCTCCCAGTCGGCGTACCCGGCCGGCTCGTCGCCCGGCAGCGACAGGTCGCGGGTGCTCCAGGACGGGTCGTACTCCGCGGGCGGGACGCTGGAGGCGGCCGAGAACATCGCCGCCACGTCGTCGGGGTGCAGCCGGTCGCGCCCGCTGAGCGGGCGGCTGACCGTCCACAGCGCGCGCAGGAACGCCGACAGCGACCAGGACGCCGCCCGCGCCTCCTGCCCGAGCTGGAGGAAGTGCAGGTAGAGGTCCCGGTTGGTGCGCACGACCGGGCCCGACGGGCCGGTGACCCAGTAGAGCTGCTTGTGCGGGACGCCGCTCTCCATCGCCAGCGCCTGGGCCAGCGCCGAGATCCGGGAGTCGTGCGTCGCCATCTGGACCTGGTTGCCGTTGTCGTCCTGCCGCATGACGTCCCACGTCTGCATCCGGCGCCTCCACGGTCGGGGGGATGTGCGGTCGCGGCCCGACACCGAGAGTGTCGCATCGCCGGGCGCGGCCGCCAGTAGCGGCCGTGTCACTGTTGAGCGTCGAAGTCGTGACCGCGGGCACCCTTCCGTACGGCCCGCGGGCCCCGGAGGATCATCGGGGCCCGCCGGCCGGAGGGATCAGGCCTTGGACCGGTGGATCACCTGGATCTCGGTGAAGCCGTACAGGCCCCACGGGCCGTTCTCGACGCCGACACCGCTCCACTTGAAGCCGCCGAACGGCTGGTGCGGGGCCAGCGCGAGGTGGGTGTTCACCCAGGCGGTGCCGCACTCGAGCCGGCCGGCGACCTCGGCGGCCCGGTCGGCGTCGGCGCTCCAGACCGAGCCGGACAGCCCGAAGTGGGTGCCGTTGGCGCGCTCGACGGCCTCGTCCAGGTCGCGGTAGCTCACCACCGGCAGCGCCGGCCCGAACTGCTCCTCGTCGACGATCCGGGCGCCGTCGGCGACGTCGGCCAGGATCGTCGGCTCGAAGAAGTAGCCGGGGCCGTCGACGGCCTTGCCGCCGGCCGCCGCGCGGGCGCCGCCCGCGATCGCGTCGGCGACCAGCTCGCTGACCCGCTCGAACTGCGGCCTGTTGTTGACCGGGCCGTACTGCACGCCCTCGGTCATGCCGTCGCCGACCTTGACCGACTTCGCCTTGGCCGCCAGGGCGTCGACCACGTCGCCGTACAGCGCCTCGGGCACGTACACGCGCTTGATCGCCGAGCAGACCTGGCCGTTGTTCATGAACGCGGCACCGAACAGCTTCTCGGCCACCGCCGCCGGGTCGGCGTCGTCGAGCAGGATGGCGGGGTCGTTGCCGCCCAGCTCCAGCGTGACGCGCTTGAGGTCGGGCGCCGCGGCGGCGGCCACCCGCTTGCCGGTGGCGACGCTGCCGGTGAAGCTGATCTTGCGCGGGGTCTCGTGCCCGGTCATCCAGGCGCCCAGCTCGTCGCCGCCGGTGACGACGTTGAGCACGCCGGGCGGCAGCACCTCGCGCAGCGCCTCGCCGAGCCGCAGGCTGGACAGCGGGGTGAACGGGGACGGCTTGAGCACCATCGTGTTGCCGGCCAGCAGCGCGGGCGCCAGCTTCCAGATCGCCAGCAGCAGCGGGTAGTTCCAGGGGGTGATCGCCGCGACCACGCCCATCGGCCGGCGGACCACCTCGACCAGCGCGGTGTCGTCGTCCTGGATCACCTCGCGGGGCAGCTCCAGGTCGGCGAAGTACTTCAGCCACACCCCGGCGCCGACGACCTCCATGGTGGCGTCCTGCAGCGGCTTGCCCTGCTCCAGCGTGAGGACCCGGCCGATCTCCTCGGACCTGGCGAACAGCAGGTCGGCCGCCGCCTGCAGCGCCTTGCGCCGGGCGGCCTCGTCGCGGCGCCACGCGGGCAGCGCGTCCCGCGCGGCGGCCATCGCCGCGTCGAGCTGCTCGCGCGAGCAGTCGGGGGCCTGCTCGGCGACCTCGCCGGTGGCCGGATTGATCACCCCGAACGTCGCGGGCGCCGCCACGGCCTCGCCGCCGATGGTCATCGTGTACTCGGACAAGGTGATCCTCCACTGTCGCGCGATACCGAATCCCGTTCAGTATTCACCCCGGGGCGCCGTCCGTACAGCACCGGAAGGGCGCCGCCCGGATGGACGGCGCCCTTCGTGCCGGGTGCTTCGAGGTGGTCGGGGGTGGTCGGAGGATCGGGTCGGAGGGGCGGGTCAGAGGGTGAGGGTGCGGTCGACGAAGTCGCGGTAGTCGCGCAGCGCCAGCCGCAGTCGCTCGGTGTCGGGGGACGCCTCGCCGCCCTCGTTCAGGCGGTCGTCGAGGGTGCGCTTGCGGGCGGCCAGGGCCTGGCCCGCGGCGTTGACGATCTCGGCGGCCAGCTCGTCGGCCCGGCGGACGGCGCCGCGCGGGTCGTCGACGAAGCCGGACTGCACCTCGCGCCAGCGCTCGTGGAAGCCGTCGGCGACCGAGGCGTCCAGCAGGCGCCCGTGCCCTTCAGAGCGGGTCTCGATGCCGGCCTCGGTGCGGGTCTCGCCGCGGGTCTCGGTCCCGGCGACGGGGGCGGGGAACGCCTCGGCGACGCCGCCCTCGCCGGTCGGGGACGCCGGGGGCCCGGCGACCCGCACGTCGCTCTCGTCGCGCTCGCGCTCGCCGGCGCGGACGTCGGGATCGGTGGTCTCGTGCTTCACGGGATCACCGCCCCGCCTCGGGGCCGCGGTCGCGGCCGGGTCCGTGGTGCGCGGGCGTACCCTGCCCGGCGCGCGAACCGGAGCGCTCCCCGTCGGGGACCTTCAGCAGGTCCTCGAACAGCGCCCGGTAGTGCACCATGGCCTGGCGCAGCTCCTCCGTGGTGGCCTCGTCGCGCGCGGCGCGGGCGCCGATGTCGTGGCCGCGCCGGTAGTGGTCCAGGGTGCGGCCGTGCTCGACGGACAGGTGCGCGACGCGGTCGTCGAAGTCGCGCGTCGGGTAGCCGCGCTCGCCCATGACGACGGTCACCAGGCGGCCGGCCTGCTCGACGGCGGCGCCGGGGGCGTCCACGAACTGCTCCTGGACGTGCACCCACTGCTCGCGGTACAGCTCCCGCTGGCGCGGGTCCAGCTCGCGCAGCTCCAGCTCCTCGTGCCGCCGCTCGCGGGACATCAGCTCCCGTTCGGCGGCGGCGCGCTTGCCGTGGCGCTCCACGGCACGGTCGTATTCGGGTCCGAACCGCCGCCGGAGCGCGCGCGTGCGGGCCTGGGTCCACAGGACGTACCCGGCCGCGGCCACCAGCGCGATGATCACTACGGCGACGACGACCATGAGGATGGTCGACATTGCTCCTCCACGTGGGTCGGGTCGATGGACGCCCAGTGCCCCGACAATCGCCATCAAAACGGACGAGACGTTTCGGACGTAGGTAGGAATCAGTCGCTATGCAGGAAGGTGCAGCAAAGATCACGACTTCACGTAATACGGGCGGAACTACTGCGCCGCGGGGGAAACGCGTGCTGTGATGGGGTGCATACGGCCGCCCGCGCGGCAGGGGTGCGGGCCCGTCCGATGGGATGTGATGCCCGGTGCGCCACGCGTTCGGATTCCTGCTCGGCGTCCTGCTGACCCCGGCGCTGGTGTACGGCTCAGCCTGGGGTTACGTCCAGGCGGGCCAGTCCTTCGACGGGGCCGCGCAGGAGATCACCGACAGCACCCGGATGTACGGCGCGTTCGCGCTGCTGGCCGCCGTCGGCCTGGTGACGGGCGTCATCATCGTCGCCCGGTGGGCCTCGCCGCTGGTGTCGCTGATCCCGGCGCTGACGCTGCTCGGCCTGTCGGTCTACTTCCTCGTCGACCCGGCCCGGGTGCTCGACCTGCCCGGCAAGGTGCCGCCGGCCGGCGACCTCGACTTCGGCCTGCGGATGCTGCTCGGCTCGGGCCTGTACGCGCTGATGGGCTTCGCGCTGCTGATGCCGACCTGGGCGCCGCGCCGCTGGGGGGCCGGCCGCGACGACGACGAGGAGGCGTCCGAGCCGTACTACCCGGCCGCCCAGCGCTGATCCGGGCCGGCGCGCGCCGCGGCGCCGGTCAGGGCGCCACCGCGCTGCCGGGGTGGTCGTAGGCGCCGTCGCCGCGGTACAGGCGCGCCACCACCTCCTCGATGCCGGTCTCCCGCAGCGCGATGTCGCGGATCTCGTACCGGCCCGCCAGCTCCGCGACGACCGCCGCCGCGTTCGCGTCCCGGGGCAGGCGCAGCAGCTGGCGCGGCCCCTCGACGGCGACGACCTCGGCGTCCGGCAGGGCCACCGGCGGCTCCGGCCGGGCCAGCTCGACGACCAGGACGCGGCCCGCGCCGGCGGTCGCGCGCAGCCGCTCCAGGCCGCCGTCGTACGCCAGCCGGCCGTGATCGATGATCATCACGCGGCGGCACAGCCGCTCGATGTCGCCCAGGTCGTGCGTGGTCAGCAGGATCGTCGTGCCGCGCTCGGTGTTGATCCGCTCCAGGAACTCCCGGACGGTGGCCTTGCTGACCACGTCCAGCCCGATCGTGGGCTCGTCCAGCACCAGCAGCTCCGGATCGTGCAGCAGCGCCGCCGCCAGGTCGCCGCGCATCCGCTGGCCCAGGCTGAGCTGGCGGACCGGGGTGTCCAGGAACGGGCCCAGCTCCAGCAGCGCGGTCAGCTCGGCCAGCCGCGCCCGGTGCGCCGCCGCCTCCACCCGGTACAGCCGCCGGATCAGCGTCAGGCTGTCGCGCAGCGGCAGGTCCCACCACAGCGTCGTGCGCTGCCCGAACACCACGCCGATCCGCCGCGCCAGCGCGGTCCGCTGCCGGGACGGGTCCAGCCCGCACACCCGCACCCGCCCCGACGACGGGGTGAGGATGCCGGTCAGCATCTTGATGGTGGTGGACTTGCCGGCGCCGTTCGGGCCCAGGTACCCGACGAACTCGCCGCGCCCGACCGTGAACGACACCCCGTCCACCGCCCGCACGGTCGCGCGCGTGCGCCGGAGCCCGCGCCCGGCCCGCTTGCGCACGGTGAACGCCTTGGCAGCGTCCTCGACCTCGATCATGCCGCCCCTCTCACCCTCGGTTCCCCCCGTTCCCCCGGTTCCTCCGCCGCTCAGCTGCCCGTCGACCGGTAGTGCCGCAGCCCCGACCGCCAGGCCAGCGCCGCCGCCGCGCAGACCAGCACCGCCGCCGCGGGCGACGCGAACCGCAGCCAGGACGGCAGGCCGGCCGGGTCCGGCCGGTCCAGCACGTACAGCGCGGGCTGCCAGTTCACGAACGCCAGCGGCACCGCGAACGTCACCCCGCGCACGAAGTCGCGCCCGAACACGCTCATCGGGTACTGCGTCAGCAGGCCGCCGCCGTCGGTGACCGACTTCGTGGCGGCGTGCGCGTCGATCAGCACGAAGTGCAGCGACGCGGTCAGCACCCACAGGCCCGCGAAGATCGCGGTCCCGCACAGCACCATCAGCGGCACCATGGCGATCCGCCCGGCGTCCCAGGGCGCGTCCAGCCGGGGCAGCACGGCCGCCAGCACCACCGCGCCGGGGATCAGCTTGCCGGTCCGGCGCGGCGAGAAGTCCTCGGTGGCGACCTGGATCAGCGGGCTCACCGGCCTTACCAGCATCGCGTCCAGCGACCCCTGCCGGATGTGCTGGCCCAGCCGCGAGGAGCTGCCCAGCAGCAGGTCGGCGGTCGCGAACGACAGGACGCTGGTGCCGTACAGGAACAGCACCTCCGCCGCGCCGAAGCCGGCGATCACCGGGGCCCGCGCGAACAGGAGCATGATCGCCACCAGGTCCAGCGCGCCGACCACGGCCACGGCCGCGGTCAGCAGCGCCAGCGACACCGGGTAGCGGGCGGCGGCGCGCAGCCAGGTCCAGGCCAGCAGCGCGTACATCCGGATGGTGCGGTCGAGCACCTCGTCCAGCACGTCAGCCACCGTGCACCACCAGCTTCCGCCGCGCGGCCAGCGTCAGCGTCCGCCCGGCCGCCAGCAGCACGGCCGCCCAGCCGGCCTGGAACGCCAGCGCGCCCGCCAGACCGGCCCCGGCGTGCTTGCCGAGGAACACGTCGGCCGGGACCTGGACCAGCGCCGCCCACGGCAGTACCCGCGCCACCTCGCCCAGCCACCCCGGGAAGACGACCAGCGGGACCAGCATGCCGGAGAAGAACATCGCCATCACCAGCGCGACCGAGTTCAGGCCGCGGTCGTCGTGCAGCCAGAACATGCCCAGCGCCACCAGGTAGCGGAGGCCGAAGCCGGTGACGATCGCCAGCAGCACCGAGACCCCGAACACCGCCAGCGTGCCCGGCTCAGGGAACCGCAGCGGGAACACCAGCGCCCCCGCCAGCAGTGGGATACCGCCGCGCAGCACCAGGGCCGCGGCCCCGCGGGCCAGGTCGTCGGCCAGCCACCAGCCCTGCAGATCGACGGGGCGGTGCAGGTCGATCGCCACGTCGCCGTTGCGGATCCGCTCGGTCAGCTCCAGCCCGCCGAAGATCTGCACCGGCCCGATCAGCGCCTGCGTGACGAAGCAGAACGTCACCGCGTCGGCGACGTCGTAGCCGCCCAGCGAGGGGCGCTTGGTCCACAGCGCGACCAGGATGTAGGCGCGCATGAACCCGAAGACGGTGTTGGTGACGGCCTCGGCGAGCGCGCCGAGCGGATAAGCGGTGTAGCGGCGGAACGCGTACCACGCCACCCACGGAAAGACCCCCACTCGCCACGAGCATACGGAAGGCGCCGGAGGGAATCCACGCGATCACGGTGAAGGCCGGGCCCGGTCGCGCCGCGGGCCCGGCCTTCACCGCGCGCCTACCAGCTCGTGGGCTTGGACGGCGTGTACAGCCACACCCTGAAGAAGTCGTCCAGCTCCCGTCCGGAGATCTTCTCGGCGAGGGAGATGAACTCCTCGGTCGTCGCCGTGGAGTACTTCTTCCGCTCGACCCACGTCCGCGCGAGCCGCAGGAACCGCTCGTCCCCGATCTTCTGCCGCAGCGCCTGGAGCGTCAGCCCGCCGCGCGAGTACACCGCGCCGTGGAACATCTGGTCGCGGGTCGGGTCGGCGACCACGAGCTCCCAGAACGCCGGCCGGTCCGGCGGGGTCGCGGGCGGGTTGTCGTAGGTCTGCCGGAACGACTCCTGCGCGCTCTGGCCGCCGTGCCGCTCGGTCCAGTACCACTCGATCCAGCGCGCCCAGCCCTCGTTCAGCCAGATGTCCTTCCAGCGGTGCGTCGACACGCTGTTGCCGAACCACTGGTGCCCGATCTCGTGGACGACCACGCCCTCGTTCCTGGGCCGGTGGTAGATCGGCCGGCTCTGCGTCTCCAGCGCGAACCCGACGTTCAGCGGCGGGACGCCGTTGTTCTCGACGATGGAGCCCGTGGTGGTGAACGGGTAGCGCCCGAAGTAGTCGGCCAGCTCGTCGGTGGCCCGGGTCGTGTGGCGCGGCGTCGCCACCGCGTCGGGGTGCGCGGCCGCGTCCGGATCGACGGCGTCCAGCTGCGGGATCCCCTTGCCGGTCTCGGTGGTCGACACGTTGAAGCGGCCGATGGAGTTGGTCGCCAGGTACGGCGCCATCGGGCGGTCCTCGTGCCACACGAACGTGGCGCTGCCGCCGCGGCTCCACTGCTTCACCAGGTGGCCGTTGGCGATCGCCTTCAGGCCCTCCGGCACGGTCGTCCTGATGGTGAACAGCGCCTTGTCCCTGGGGTGGTCGTTGGCCGGGAACCAGGTGGAGGCTCCGTCCGGCTCCGACGACACCGACGCGCCGTCCGGGGTGTGGATCCAGCCGTACGGCAGCCCGAACACGATCGGGCCGCCCAGCGTCTGCGGCACGCCGTCGTACCGGACGGTGACGGTGAACGCGCGGTCCTTGCGCAGCCCCCGGGGAGGCGTGACGACCAGCTCGCGCTCGCCGGTGCGGGTGAAGCGGGCGGCCTTGCCGTCCACCCGTACCGACCGCACGTTCATCTTGTAGAGGTCGAGGTTGAACCGCGACAGGTTCTGGGTGGCCCGCGCGCTGATGACGGCGGTGCCCTTCAGCACGTCGGTGGCCGGGTCGTAGGTGGTGTCCAGCCCGTAGTGCCGGACGTCGTAGCCGCCGTTGCCCAGCTCGGGGAAGTACGGGTCGCCGAGCCCCGCCGAGCCGGCGGTGAACCGGCCGTCCGCCAGCGCCGCGGGCGCGAGCGCGGTGACGCCGAGCGCGGCGAGCGCGAGTGAGAGGAGGTACGGGGAGCGCCGCATGGCCATCGGTCGGATCCTCTCCGTCGAGTGTTCCGTCGATAGATCGGAGTGGTACGCCACGACCCTGACGCCGGCCGGAAGATCTGTCGATGCCGCTGCCCGGTAGCGGCCAGCGGTGAAAACCTCGTATCAGGTTCGCGCGTCGCCCCCTCGCGCGGCGCGTACCGGGCGGGCCCGGCCGCGGACGCGAGAAGGCCCCTCCTCCGGGTGTAGGGACGGAGGAGGGGCCTTCTGCTCGCCGGCCGGGGCCGGGCCGGCGGATTTCCTCAGTGAGCCAGACCGAGGAAGGGCCCTGGGGGGAGGACCGGAGAAGCGGCCTAGTGGAACTGGGCCTCTTCGGTGGAGCCGGTCAGCGCGGTGGTGGACGAGTCCGGCGCGATGGCCGTGCTCACCTGGTCGAAGTAGCCGGTGCCGGCCTCGCGCTGGTGCTTGACCGCCGAGAAGCCGCGGTCGGCCGCCGCGAACTCGCGCTCCTGCAGGTCGACGTAGGCCGTCATGCCCTCGCGGGCGTAGCCGTGGGCCAGGTCGAACATGCCGTAGTTGAGGGCGTGGAAGCCGGCCAGCGTGATGAACTGGAACTTGAAGCCCATGTGGCCGAGCTCGCGCTGGAACTTCGCGATGGTCGCGTCGTCCAGGTGCTTGCGCCAGTTGAACGACGGCGAGCAGTTGTAGGCCAGCATCTGGTCCGGGTACTCGGCCTTGACGGCCTCGGCGAACTTGCGCGCGACCTCCAGGTCGGGCGTGCCGGTCTCCATCCAGATGAGGTCGGAGTACGGCGCGTACGCCTTGGCGCGGGCGATGCACGGCTCGATGCCGTTGCGGGTGCGGTAGAAGCCCTCGGCGGTGCGCTCGCCGGTGAGGAACTCCTGGTCGCGCTCGTCCACGTCCGTCGTGATCAGGGTCGCGGCCTCGGCGTCGGTCCGCGCGATGATCAGCGAGGGAACGTTGGAGATGTCCGCGGCGAGGCGGGCGGTGTTCAGGGTCTTGACGTGCTGCGAGGTCGGGATGAGGACCTTGCCGCCCAGGTGGCCGCACTTCTTCTCGGAGGCCAGCTGGTCCTCCCAGTGCACGCCCGCCGCACCGGCGGCGATCATGCCCTTCATCAGCTCGAAGGCGTTGAGCACGCCGCCGAAGCCGGCCTCGGCGTCGGCCACGATCGGGGCCAGGAAGTGGGTGTCGCCCGAGCCCTCGGACCACTGGACCTGGTCGGCGCGCAGCAGCGCGTTGTTGATCCGGCGGACCACGGCCGGGACCGAGTTGGCCGGGTAGATGCTCTGGTCCGGGTAGGTCTGGCCGGCCAGGTTGGCGTCGGCGGCGACCTGCCAGCCGGACAGGTAGATGGCCTTGAGGCCGGCCTTCACCTGCTGGACGGCCTGCATGCCGGTGAGCGCGCCGAGGGAGTGGACGTAGTCCTCCTCCCGCAGCAGCTTCCACAGGCGCTCGGCGCCGAGCCGGGCCAGCGTGTGCTCCTCCTGGACCGAGCCGCGCAGCCGGATGACGTCCTCGGCGGTGTAGGTCCGCTCGATGCCGTTCCAGCGCTCGTCGGTCTCCCACTGCCTCTGCAGCTCCGCGGCTGCGCCCTTGAGGCGACTGTCGCTCATGATCTTGCCCTTCCGTGTCGTCCCCTGGGTGCTTGCGATGACTATGCCCCGGCCGCAACCCCCTAATGAACTCGTGAGTAACAGAAGATTCGCGAAATTTCCGCTAACATGAAGCCGTGACGACCTTGCGGCCAGAAGAACCCCTCAACTTGACGAGTGACGTCGACCTCGTCACCTTCGGGCAGCGGCTCCGGCATCTGCGGCGCGGCCGCGGCATGACCCTGTCCGATCTCGGCGAGCGCGTCGGCCGCGCCCCGTCCCAGCTCTCCCTGCTGGAGAACGGGCGGCGCGAGCCCAAGCTGTCGCTGCTCCAGTCCCTCGCCGCCGCGCTGGAGGTGCCGGTGGAGGAGCTGCTGCGCCGGCAGCCGCCCAGCCGCCGCGCGCAGCTGGAGATCGCGCTGGAGGAGGCGCAGCGCGACCCGCTCTACCGCTCCCTCGGGGTGTCCCACCTCAAGGTGAGCAAGCGGATGCCCAACGAGGTGATCGAGCACATCCTGGCGCTGTACGGGGAGCTGCGGCGCAGCCGGACCAAGCCCACCGCCAGCCCCGAGGAGGCGCGCAAGGCCAACGCCGAGCTGCGCCGCCAGATGCACGAGCGCGGCAACCACTTCTCCGAGATCGAGGACGTGGCCGCCCAGACGCTCGACGCGGTCGGCTACCGCGGCGGCGCGGTGTCCCAGGGCACGCTGATGACGCTGGTCAGCCACTTCGGCTTCGGGCTGCAGTACGTCCAGGACCTGCCGCGCTCGGTCCGCTCCATCACCGACCTGCGCAACCGGCGGATCTACCTGGAGCGCGAGCAGCTGGGCATGCACACCCCGCGCACGATCCTGCTCCAGACGCTCGGCCACATCGCGCTCGACCACGACGTCCCGAAGGACTTCGCCGACTTCCTGCGCCAGCGGGTCGAGGCCAACTACTTCGGCGCCGCGATGATGATGCCGGAACGCGCCGTCGTGCCCTACCTCCAGGAGGCCAAGGCCAACCGCGAGCTGTCGGTCGAGGACCTGGCCGACGTGTTCTCGGTGTCGTACGAGATGGCCGCGCACCGGTTCACCAACGTGGCCACCCACCACCTGGACCTGCAGTTGCACTTCACCAAGAACGACGAGAACGGCACGATCTACAAGGCGTACGCCAACGACGGCCTGGCGTTCCCGCAGGACGAGGCCGGAGCCATCGAGGGCCAGCGGATGTGCCGGGAGTGGGCGGGGCGGCACGTGTTCCAGACCGCCGACCGCTTCTCGGTGTACTACCAGTACACCGACACGCCCACCGGCACGTACTGGTGCCTGTCGCACATCGACCCCAGCCACGAGCGCGACTTCGCGATCACGCTGGGCGTCCGGTTCGAGGACTCGCGCTGGTTCCGCGGCCGCGAGACCACCAACCGGGTGAAGTCGGCGTGCCCGGACGGCGACTGCTGCCAGCGCCCGCCGGTGGAACTGGCCGAGCGGTGGGAGGGGATGGCCTGGCCGTCCGCGCGGGCCCACTCGCACGTGCTGTCGGTGCTGCCGCCCGGGGCGTTCCCGGGGGTGGACGAGGCCGACGTTTACGCGTTCTTGGATCGGCATGCCGCTGGATGACCGGTGTGTTGTGGATGCGTTAAGTTCTGGGGTCGGCGGATCCGGGCCCGTTCCAAAGGTGAATCATCTGGGCTGACATGGCGTTTCCTAGTGAAAGGACGTTTTGTCCCCCAGACGGTCCCCACGGAAGGGAGATCCCGAGTGCTGCCTGAGGTCGCGTCGTGGCTGCGCCGCCGTACCAGCGAGACGGCGGACTGGCCCCTCGAGACGCTGCTCGCCGTGAAGGGCTCCACCCGGATCAGCGTGGTACTGCCGGCCAGGGACGAGGAGGAGACGGTCGGCGCCATCGTCTCGGCCATCCGCGCCGAACTGGTCGAGCAGGCCCCGCTGGTGGACGAGATCGTGGTGATCGACTCGCGGTCGACCGACCGGACGGCCGCGGTGGCCGCCGCGGCCGGGGCCGAGGTGGTCGCGCAGGACGCCGTGCTGCCCGAGGCCGGCCGCATGTCGGGCAAGGGCGAGGCGCTGTGGAAGTCGCTGGCCGCCACCGGCGGCGACCTGATCGTCTTCGTGGACGCCGACCTGCGCGGCTTCGCCACCTCCTACGTCACCGGCCTGCTCGGCCCGCTGCTGACCGACCCGTCGGTCGGCTACGTCAAGGGCTGCTACGACCGCCCGCTCGTGACCGGCGAGAGCCGGGACGAGACCGGCGGCGGCCGGGTCACCGAGCTGGTCGCCCGGCCGCTGATCAACCTGCACTGGCCGCTGCTGGCGGGCGTGATGCAGCCGCTGGGCGGCGAGTACGCCGGCCGCCGCGCGCTGCTGGAGCGGCTGCCGTTCGTCACCGGGTACGGGGTCGAGCTCGGGCTGCTCCTGGACGTGTTCCAGGAGGCCGGGCTGGACGCCATCGCCCAGGTCGACCTGGGCCGCCGGGTGCACTCGCACCAGAGCACCCAGGCGCTGGGCGCGATGTCGTCCCAGATCATGCTGGCCGCCTGGTCCCGGCTGCAGCGGCACGGCCGGATGCTGCCGCTGGAGGCCCCGTCCACCGCGCTCACCCAGTTCGCCCGCGGCGCGGGCGGCCACGACGTGCGGGTCAGCGACGTCGGTGTGGGGGAGCGGCCGCCGATGGCCGAGGTCCCCGGCTACGCCGCGGCCCGGCGCCCCATGCTGTCCTGACCCGCCCTCGCCTCCCGCGCCCCTTCTGACCTGGTCTTCTGACCCCGCCTTGGCGCCCCCGTGGGGGCGCCCTTCCCAATGTTGGCCCAGCGTTGGCCCGTGTGACTCCCGCCACGGCCGCCGCCCTCGATCCGGCATCAGGTGCTACCGTTGGTAACAGCTGATATTGGAGAGAGGGTCAATAAATATGAGCACCGAGCCGACGCCGTTCTCGATCGAGCCCGGGGAGGACGTGCGCCAGGTCCAGGAGTGGGTGCACGAGTTCGCGCGCGACGTGATCCGGCCCGCCGCCGAGGAGTGGGACGAGCGGGAGGAGACCCCCTGGCCGCTCATCCAGGAGGCGTCCAAGGTCGGCCTCTACTCCCTGGACTTCTTCGCCACCCAGTGGCTGGAGCCCAGCGGCCTCGGCATCCCGGTCGCGTTCGAGGAGCTGTTCTGGGGCGACGCCGGCATCGCGCTGTCGATCGTGGGCACCGGGCTGGCCGCCGCGTCCGTCGCCGCGGTCGGCACCCCCGAGCAGACCGCCGAGTGGGTCCCGCAGATGTTCGGCACCGCCGACGACGTGAAGCTGGGCGCGTTCTGCGCGTCCGAGCCCGACGCGGGCAGCGACGTCGGCTCCATCCGCACCCGCGCCGTGTACGACGAGGCCAAGGACGAGTGGGTGATCAACGGCACCAAGACCTGGGCCACCAACGGCGGCATCGCCGACGTCCACGTCGTGGTCGCCTCGGTCCACCCCGACCTCGGCAGCCGCGGCCAGGCCAGCTTCATCGTCCCGCCCGGCACGCCCGGCCTGAAGCAGGGCCAGAAGTTCAAGAAGCACGGCATCCGCGCCTCGCACACCGCCGAGGTGATCCTGGAGGACGTCCGGGTGCCCGGCGCGCTGATCGTCGGCGGCAAGGAGAAGTTCGACGAGCGCATCGCCCGCGTCCGCGAGGGCAAGAGCGCCAAGGGCCAGGCCGCGATGAAGACGTTCGAGACCACCCGCCCGTCGGTCGGCGCGATGGCGCTCGGCGTCGCCCGCGCCGCCTACGACTACGCCCTCCAGTACTCCCAGGAGCGCGAGCAGTTCGGCAAGAAGATCGGCGACTTCCAGGCCATCGCGTTCAAGCTGGCCGACATGAAGTGCCAGATCGACGCCGCCCGGCTGATGGTGTGGCGGGCCGCCTGGATGGCCCGCACCGGCAAGGACTTCACCAGCGCCGAGGGCTCGATGGCCAAGCTCATGGCCAGCGAGGCCGCCGTCCGGGTCACCGAGGAGGCCATCCAGATCCTCGGCGGCAACGGCTACACCCGCGAGTACCCCGTCGAGCGGATGCACCGCGACTCCAAGATCTTCACGATCTTCGAGGGCACGTCCGAGATCCAGCGGCTGGTCATCGGCCGCACCATCACCGGCCTCCCGGTCCGCTGACCGGGCCGCGGTGCCGGTAGCGTACGGTTTCTCCCATGACGGCGACGGGTGCGGCGAGGGCGGGGTCACGGCGTGACCCCGGCCGCCGGCGCGCCCTGCTGGAGGCTGCCGACCGGGTGATCCAGCGGGAGGGCCCGGAGGCGTCGATGGCCGCCATCGCCGCGGAGGCGGGGATCAGCAAGCCGATCCTCTACCGCCACTTCGGCGACAAGAGCGGGCTCTACCAGGCGCTGGCCGAGCGGCACACGCGCAAGCTGGTCGAGGCGATCCGGGCCGAGTTCTCGCGCTCGGACTCCGTCCTCGCCCGCACCCGCTCCACCATCGACACCTACCTGGCCACGATCTCGGCGAACCTGAACCTCTACCGGTTCCTCATGCACCGGGCCAGCGCCGAGGACGCGGCCACCCACAGCGCGATGAGCACCATGATCCGCGGGGTGAGCCGGGAACTGGCCGAGGTGATGCTCGCCGAGGGCGACCGGCTGGACCGCACCCGCGCGTACGTGTGGGGCCACGCGGTCGTCGGCATGGTGCAGACCGCCGGCGACTGGTGGCTCGACCACGCCGAGGAGGTGCCCCGCGAGGCCGTGGTCGACGGCCTGGCGGACCTCATCCTCGCCGGGCTGCCGGCGGCCTCCTCCGACCGCGTCCTCGAGCTGTTCCAGGACTGACGCCGTGCCGTTCGGTGAACGGCCGTACCGAGAATCGACGACTCCCGAGGTGACAGTGCAGACCGACCTGAGGCCCGACCCCGCCGTCGAGACCGAGCGGCGCCCCTGGGGGAGCTTCGAGCGCTTCACGCTGAACGAGCCCTCCACGGTGAAGATCATCTACGTGGATCCCGGGCAGCGGCTCAGCCTGCAGCGCCATCGCGACCGCGACGAGCTGTGGGTCGCGCTCGACCCCGGCGCGGTGTTCGAGGTCGCCGGCCGCCGGATCGAGCCCGAGGTGGGCGAGCGGATCCTGATCCGGGCCGGGGACACCCACCGGCTGAGCTCCGCGGGCCCGGCCGTGCGGGTGATGGAGATCGCGTTCGGGCACTTCGACGAGGACGACATCGAGCGGCTGGAGGACTCCTACGGCCGCGCGTGACGCTCACCGCACGAGGTGGGCGTAGACGATGAGGTTGTCCCGGTACGACCCGTCCGCCTCGTCGTACGCGCCGCCGCAGGTGACCAGGCGCAGGCCCGCGTAGCGCACCTTCCCGTACACGCGCGTGCGCGGGAAGCGCCACTTGGGCACGCGCTCGGCCGCGTCCACGCGGAACACCGCCGCGCCGCCGCCGCGCCGGGTCACCCGGATCTCGTCGCCGGGCCGGACCCGGTGGAGGCGGTGGAAGACGGCGGGGCCGTCGCGGTCGTCGTAGTGCCCGAGCAGGACGGCCGGCCCCCGCGCGCCGGGCGCGGGGCCGGGCCCGTACCAGCCGACCCGGCCGGCGTGCCGCAGCGGCGGCACCTCCACGGTCCCGTCGCCGTTGAGCCCGACCCGCGTCACGGGCGCGTCCACCCCGATCCCCGGGATCCGGACGCGGACCGGGACGGCGGGCGGGAGCGCCGGGCCGTCGGGGATGTGCCACAGCGCGCGGGGCCCGCCGAGGTCACGGTAGTGCCCGCGCGGCTCGCCGCCGTCCATCCCCTTGCCCATGGCCAGCGCGCCCATCAGGGCCAGGCCGGCCGCGACGAGGTAGGCGCGGTTAACGGCCACGGGCCGCGCGGGACCGCGCCAGCGCCGTGGCGCCGATCCCGGCGGCCGCGACGACCATCGCCGTGCCGGCGAGCGTCCACGGCGCGCCGGGCTCGCGCGCCCCGCCGCCGCCCGTCCGCGCCCACCCGCGCGGAACGGGCGCGGCGGCGCCCTCGTCCCGTGCGACGTTCCCCTCCCGCGCGGAGTCCCCGTCGCGGGCGGTGCCCTCGTCGCGGGCGGCGTCGCCGTCGCGCGTGGGGCCTCCGTCGGCAGCGGTGTCCCCGTCACGAGCGGCGTCGCCACCGCTCGCGGTGTCCCCGGCGTGTGGGGCGACCCCGTCCTGCGCGCCGTTCCCGTCGTTCGCGGTACGGCCGCCCAGGCGGAAGGTGCCCTCCTGGGTGAGGCCCGAGGCGTCGCACCTGGCCTCGACCCGGTGCTCGCCCGCACGTTCCCGCACGATCCGCGCCTCGACGGTGAACCAGCCGTCGACGACCCGGCCCTCGCCGCGCGCCGCCCCGGTGACGCGCACCTCGCGGTCCGCGGCCTCGCAGCCGCCCGACACGGTGACCGTCCCGCCGCCGGCCGGCGGCTCGATGTCCAGGTCGCCGGCGTGCGCCGCGGCCGGCCCGCCCAGGACCGTCCCGGCGGCCGCCGCGGCGAGCGCCGCGGCGGCCGCCGATCGTACGGTGACCCGCATGAGCACCATCCCCCCTTGTCCCCCTTGCCTCGTCCCGGGGCCGGTGATTCCCACCCGTTCCGGGGACACAGCGGCGTTGAAGGGATCTTTGCCGCCGCTTACCGAGGTCTTCCGGTCGCGCCGCGAGGCCCGCCGCGGCGGGCCGGGGGTGCGGGCGTCCTACTGGAGCGGCCTCCACTCGTCCGGGGCCAGGTCAGGTTCCCGGCCCTCCGTGCCGCGGGTGGCGGTGAACAGCTCACCCTGGTGGGTCACGACGCTGCCGCGCCGGTACGCGGTGCCGTCCCGCCAGGCCGGCACGCCGACCGGGGCGATGCGGCTGGTGCGGCCGTCCGCGCTCCGGGTGCGGACGAGGGCGTGCTCGCCGACCCGCGCCGGGCCGCCGTACGCGTGCCAGCGGACGCCGTCGGTCGAGTACTCGATCGCCATGCCCGGGTTGCGGACGCTGGCGGTCAGCGTCCCGCCGGCGATCTTCGCGCCGGGCAGCGGGACGCGGTAGTTCACGCCCTCGCCGCGCAGCCCGACCGGCCGGTAGTACGACAGCAGCGGGTAGGTGACCTGCCCGAGCGTGTTGCTGAAGACCTCCCACGCCGCGGGCATCTCCGCCGGCGACGGGGTACGTCGGTTCCACGCGCGCTCGGCGGCGCCGAGCAGCTTCGGGAACGCCTGGTACTCGCGGATCTCGGGTGTCTTGCCGTTCTCGGCCCACAGCTGCGCCTCGATGCCGAGGATGTTCTTCCTGCCCTCCTCGGTCAGCCGCCGCCAGCTCGGGCTTGGGGTGACGGGATTGCCCCATCGGTCCTCGGTCGCGTTGGCGTACACATCGAACGGCTGGTACGTGAAGGTGCTCTTCTCGTCGACGTACGCGGCCCAGTAGTAGCCGGGCTCGTCCGGGTCCTTGTTGTACGCGAGGTCCATGTAGAGGTTGGTGGCGTGGGCGAGGATGACCGGCGTGCCCTCGTTGGCGAACCGGTACGCCCAGTCCTCGCGCCCCCAGCCCCACACGTTCTGCCAGGGCAGCGGCGCGAAGTTCTTCAGCCGCAGGTCGCGGTCGGGCGCGGTGACGTCCTCCCAGCCGGAGGTCGACTTCGCCGCCGTCAGCGCGATGTCGTTCCATCGGGTGAAGAACAGGTCGGCCAGCTCCTCACCGGACTTGCCCGCCGTGTCGGGGTTCGCCGCGCACGCGGGGGAGCCCGACCACCAGCCCTGCGGCGGGCCCGGCGGCTCGTCGCCGCCCAGGTTGAGCCGGTTCAGCGGCACGCCGGCGGCGGCGTACATCTTGCCGACCTCGCCGACGACCTTGCGCAGGAACGCGTATGTCCCCGGGACGCAGGGGTTGACGAGGTTGTCGTTATAGCCCTGAACGCTGACGTGCCGCGAGGTGTCCTTCGGGTCGAGCAGCCGGTAGGTGCCGTCGCCGGTGCGCGCGTGGCGGTGCTCCATCGACCGGACGGCGGCGCGGGCGTGCGCGGGGAAGTTCAGCTCCGGCACGACCTCGATGTGCCGCTCCGCCGCGTACCGCAGGATGCCGGTGAAGTCGCGCACCGAGTAGTGCCCGGTGCCCTTGCCGACGAAGTTGACCATGAGCTGCTCGTAGCCCTGGAACGCGGGCGTCCGCCCCAGGTTGGCCGCGGTGCGGTCGCGCGCCTTGCCGAGGACGCCGTCCCCGCCGCCGAGGTCGTTCACCGACCCCATGCCGTGGTGCAGGCCGGTGCGCTCGTCCGGTTCCAGGACGCGGCGGCCGCCGAACCCGGTCAGCTCGGGCAGTCCCGGGATCTCCAGCCGCCAGCCCTCGTCGTTGGTCAGCCCGAGGTGGAGCCGGTTGAGCTTGCTGAACGCCATCAGGTCCAGGAACTTCTTGATCGTCTCGGGGGACTCGAAGTGGCGTCCCACGTCGATGTGCAGGCCGCGGTAGCCGAACAGCGGCGCGTCGGCGACCGCCGCGCGCGGCACCGCCACCGTCGCGGGCGCGCGGCCCCCGGCCGCCGCCTTGTAGGCCGAGGCGGGGACGAGCTGCCGCAGCGTCTGGACGCCGTACAGCACCCCGGCGGCGTCCGCGCCGACGATCTCGACCCCGGCGGCGGTGGCGTTCAGGGTGTAGCCCTCGGCGTCGGGCCTCCCGTCGCGGTCGGCGTCGAGCCCGGCGTCCGTGCGCAGGGTGATGGGCGCGCCGCGCCCTCGGGCGACGTCGCTGAGCGCCGAGCGCAGGTAGCCGGCCTCCTTGCGCAGGCTCGCCGGCGCCGTGATCGGCGAGGCGCCGCCGAGCGCGACGGTGCCGCCGCTCGCCGTGGCCGACAGCGGCTGCGGGACGATCCTCTGCCGGAGCGTGAGGTCGAGCCTGCGCGCGGTGTTCTCGGCGTGGCGGACCGCCGCCGTCTGGACGGGCCGCACGTCGCCGGAGAACGCTTTGGTCTGCTTGGGGTCGGCCGGGTCGAGCAGCGTCTTCGCGGGCACCCAGCGGGCGGGGCCGCGGCCGTACGCGATGGCCCATCCGGCCGGGGCGTCGGACTTGTGGGTGGCCCACAGCTCGATGTCGAAGTCGGCCGCGCGCCGCTCGCCGGGCCGCACCCGGACGAACGAGGCGGTCGGTTTCAGCACGTAGAAGTCGCCGCTCTGGGCGGTGTCGGCGCGGGCGACGGTGAGGCCCTGCGCGGCGAGCCGGCTGCGGGCGGCCTCGCCGGCGGCCCCGGCCAGCACCGCGGCGGGCTGGCGGACGGAGGTGAAGTACATGGCCCAGCCGCCCGCGAGCGCGCACCCGCGGTCGCGGTTGGCGAGCGTCAGCCGGGCGCGGAAGTACTGCGCGTCGGTGACGGTGTGGTCGACCGGCTGGTAGGTCATCAGCAGGTCGCGCGCGTCGGGCCGGCAGCCGGCCGCGGCGGTGCCGGGCGCGGCGGCGACGGCGAGCGAGGCGGCGAGCGCGGCGGCGGTGACGAGTGCGGCGGATCCGTTCGGCGTCTTCATGGCAGCATGAACCGCTCTCCTGGCGGACGGGGACGGACCGGCGAGCGGGCGCCGGCGGGGCGGCCGGGCTCGCAACCGATCGCGGCCGCACAAACAGGAAAGTAACCTAATAATTAGCGCCGGCCGATGCCCCGTCCGCAAACGGCCACCGCCGCCCCCTCCCGTCCCCCGGGAACGGCAGGGCGCGGGCGGGCCCCCCCCGCGGGGGGGGGGGGGGGGGGCCCCGGGGGGGGGGGGGGGCGGGGGGCCGGGGGGGGGGGGGGGGGCGGGGCCCCCGCAGGAGCGA
>NZ_JBEZWH010000012.1:0-193390 GCF_040703975.1 Spirillospora sp. NPDC029432 | reverse complement strand
GCACGATCGCGAACCGGTAGTCGCCGCGCCGCTCCTCGACCGTCGCCGTCCCCGTCACGAACTCCGCGTCCGTCGCGGCTTCGCGGTGCCGCTGGCGAGCCTGGCGGCGACCGCCGCCGTGGCCGCGGGCGCCGTCGCCGTCGTGTCCCAGCCGGACGGCGCCCCGGAGGAGAAGGCCGTGGCGCAGGGCGGGAACGTCCTGCTGGTCGCCGCGGCCAACGCGCAGAAGGCGCCGGCCGGCAAGTACTGGCACGTCAAGAGGGTCAGCGGCGAGATCTACGCGGTCGGCGGCAGCGCGGCGGACCACTACAAGGTCGACTCCCGGCAGGGCGGCGAGGGCTGGGCGGAGCGCGGCGGCAAGGCGATCTGGGCGCACATCGAATACTCCGACGTCCCGCTCACGCCCGAGGACGCGCGGAAGTGGCGCGCGGCCGGCTCTCCCAAGTGGGCGAACATCCCGAACTCGGAGGGCGGCGATGAGCAGATGAAGCTGGACATGGCGACGCCCACCCAGCAGGGCACGCCGGCCTGGTACCCGGCCGACGACCGCTACTTCGGCCTGACGGCGGCGCAGATCGCCGCGCTGCCCACCGAGCCGGCGGCGCTGGAGCGGTCGCTGCTGGACCTCAAGGGCGACTGGCACGCGTACTCCGAGAGCCGCCAGTCCGAGCCGATCCGCGCTCTGCGCGGCCCGGAGCGGGTCCGGGCGCTGAGCGAGGTGACCCGGACCCTGCTGTCCACGGCGCCCGCCCCGCCGAAGGTGCGCGCGGCGGCGTTCCGGATGCTCGCCGCCCAGCCCGGGGTCAGGGCCGAGGGCAGGGTGACCGACCCGGCCGGCCGCCCCGGCACGGCGGTCTCGCTGCCGCTGGAGACGACCGTGCCGCTGGGGCTCTACACCGCGCCGAAGCAGCTCGGCACGTACCGGCGCCAGCTGATCGTCGACCCGGCCGCCGGGACGCTGCTGGCCGTCCGGGACCTGGTCGCGACGCCGCCCAAGGGCAGCCGGAAGCTGCCCGCCGGTGACGACGGCAGGCCGCGAAGCCTGAAGGCCGAGAACATGCCCGACCGGTTCCACCGCCCGGGCGAGCTGGCCGGGTACGAGGTGTACCAGGTCACCGAGTGGACGAACGCCGAACCCAGGCGCTGATCCCGCCCCGCACCGTGCCGCCCGTGCCGCCCGCGACGCACCGTCGCGGGCGGCACGCCCTTTCCATCCGAAAAGGATCAGAATGTGGGGGAACCGAACGGGCGCACCGGACACAAGCAGGTCATGACCAACGAACCCCCCGCGGACGCGGAGTTGTGGGGCCGTGCCCGGAACGGCGACGAGCGCGCGTTCGGCGAGCTCTTCGACCGGCACTCGCGCACCGTCTACAACTACTGCTTCCGCCGAACGGCGGACTGGTCGGCGGCCGAGGACCTCACCTCCGTGGTCTTCATGGAGACCTGGCGCCGGCGGTCCCAGGTGCGGCTCAGCGCGGACTCGCTGCTGCCCTGGCTCTACGGGGTCGCCGGCAACGTCCTCCGCAACCACCGCCGCAGCCTGCGCCGGCACGGTGCCGCCCTGGAACGCGTGCGGGCGCTGCCGGCCGCCGTCGACGACGCCGCTGCCGCCGCCGCCCGCCTCGACGCCGAGCACGAGATGCGCGCGGTGCTCGACTCGATCAGGAGGCTGAACCGCAAGGACCAGGAGGTCCTCGCGCTCTGCGTCTGGGAGGGCCTCGGGTACGCGGAGGCCGCCGCGGCGCTCGGCGTACCGGTCGGGACCGTGCGGTCGCGGCTGGCCAGGGCGCGCAAGCGGCTCCGCCAGGGCGCGGAACCGGCCCGGGCGGACGGACACAGAAGGGGCGACCGGCCCACGACGCTCTACACGGAGGAGGCCTCATGATCGACCAGACGCCCCCCATGCCGCCCGCGCGGCAGGACATGCCCGCCGGCCGCCACGCGGCCCGGCGCACCGCGCTGATGACCGAGATGAGCACCCGCCGCCGCGCCCCGGGACACCGGCTGCTGTTCGCCGGCCTCGGCGCGGCGGCCCTGGCCGGCGGGGTGGCCGCGGCCCTGGTCGCCGTACCGGACGCCGCCCCCGGCACGGACCCGGACGGCGGCCCCACCATGGTCGTCCCGATGAGCGCGCCGCAGGTCCTCGACCGCGCCGCCGAGACCGCGGCCAGGGAGGCCGAGCCGCGCCCGGGCCAGTACATCTACCGGGCGGCCGAGTCGCGCGGCTTCGACACGCCCACCGTGGTCCGCGAGCAGAGCTGGTACTCGGTGAACGGCAAGGGCATCGGCCTGAAGATCGAGGGGGGCCAGCGGTTCTGGGTATGCGAGGCCATGGCGCGGCCCGCTCCGGCCAAGGCGCCCGCCGACTGCGGGAACGACCCGGCCTACCGGCGTGACCTGCCGATCGACGTTAAGGCCATGCGCGCCTACCTCTACCAGAAGGCTCCGGGTCCCATGCCGCCGGACGTGCGGGCCTACAGCTTCGTGCACGAGATCGTCTCCGGTGCCCGGCTGGCGCCCGCCGCGCAGGCGGCGATGTTCAAGGCGACCGGGACGCTGCCCGGCGTGAAGCTCGTCGAGACGACCAAGAAGCACATCGCGGTCGGCCAGACGTGGCGCGGCGTCCGGGAGGAGCTGCTGTTCGAGCCCGGGACCTACCGCTTCCTCGGCACCCGCACCGTCGCCGACCCCGACCGCTCGTTCCAGCCCAAGGGCGGCAAGGACGTCGCGGACCCGAAGGACTTCTCGGACCCGGAGGCGCGGGCGAGGGCGTCGAAGGAGGGGAGGACGGCGCGGTACGGCGCCGACCAGAGGCCGGGCACCCCGCTGCTCTCCTGGATGATCACCGACCAGCGCGTCGTGGACGCCATCCCGCCGGAGCAGCTGAAGAAGCCCTGACACCGCACACCGTGTACCGCGTGCCGCGGGCGGCCGCCGCCCTCGCCTCGCCCGGCGAGGGCGGCGGGCTTTCGGCGCGCATTGGCCACTTGAGGACTCCCGGCCGCGCCACGCGGCCCGGGGGCATCGACAAGCGGGCGAGTTGCGGGGACGCTCGTGACGGGTGGCGACGCACGACATCGAGCGAGAGGACTCGGGATGCGTCGAGGGTGCGCGATTCTGGCCTGCCTTGCGCTGTGCGCCGCGGGATGCGGCGGCGACGGGGACGGGAACGAGGGGACCCCCACGATCCGGATGGGGTGGGGCGTCCCGGCCGAAGAGATCAAGTACGTCATGCAGGCGAACCCGAAGGCGGCCCCCAACCTGGGGACCTGCTACAAGATCGAGTGGAGGCAGTTCGCCGGGACCGCGCCCGGCGTGCAGGGGCTGGCCGCCGGCACGCTGGACGGCGCCACGGTCGGCGGGCTCTCGGTGGCGAACGGCCTCGACAAGGGCGCGGACATCGTCATCACCGGCGAGTTCATCGAGGAGCGCCGGTCCCACTTCTCCACCGCGTACATGGTGCCGAAGTCGATCAAGGCGCCCGCGGAGCTGGCGGGCAAGACCGTGTCGACGGTGGCGGTCAGCGCCTCCACCGACTACGTCCAGGACTACTACCTCAAGGCGAAGGCGGGGCTGGAGCCGGACAGGGACTACAAGAAGGTCGAGGTCCCGTTCGGGCAGGTGGTGGAGGGGATCGAGGCGGGGCGGTTCGTGTTCGGCACGTTCCCGCAGCCGTTCTACTCGCAGATCTCCGCGACCGGGCGCTACCACCCGCTGTTCCGGGTGGTGGACGTGATCGACCCGTTCGTCCAGCTGCTCCAGGGGTTCCGCGGCGAGTTCGTGAAGGACAACCCGCGGGCGGTGAAGTGCTTCATGGACGACTTCGCCGCCGTCGCGAAGTACGTCAACGACCCCGCCAACCGCGACGCCGTGATCGCGGCGAGCGCCAAGGCCACCAAGATGCCGCCCGACCTGCTGAAGAGGTTCCTGCTGACCAAGGACGACTTCTACCGTCCGGCGGGCGCGGCCATCAGCGTCGGGGCGCTGCAGCGGCAGTGGGACTTCTTCCACAAGCAGGGCGCGTTCGGCAAGAGCCTCAAGGTGAAGGACCACCTGGCCGACGTGTCGATCACCGACGGGTCCGGTGCCTGAGGGCGGCGCGCCGCCGCCGAAGGTGCGCGCGGAGGGCGTCGGGAAGGTGTTCGCGCGGCGCGGCCGCGACCCGGTACGGGCGCTGGAGTCGATCGACCTGACCGTCGGCCCCGGCGAGTTCGTCTCGATCGTGGGACCGTCCGGGTGCGGCAAGTCGACGTTCCTCTACATCGTCGGGGGCTTCGTCGGCGCGTCCAGCGGAACGGTCCGCTGCGACGGCGAGCCGGTGCGCGGCCCGGGGCCGGAACGCGGGATCGTCTTCCAGGAGTTCGCCCTGTTCCCCTGGAAGACGGTCCTGGGGAACGTCGCGTACGGCCTCGCCCGCCAGGGGGTCGGGCGGGCGGAGCGGCTCGAACGGGCCCGCCGCCACCTGGAGACGGTGAACCTGCGGGGCGTGGAGCGGCTCTACCCGAAGGAGCTGTCCGGGGGCATGAAGCAGCGCGTCGCCATCGCCCGCACCCTCGCCACCGACCCGGACCTGCTGCTGATGGACGAGCCGTTCGGCGCGCTGGACGCGCAGACCCGCGCCGTGCTCCAGGCGGAGCTGACGAGGATCTGGGAGCGCACCCGCAAGACCGTGCTGTTCGTGACGCACTCGGTCGAGGAGGCGATCTACCTGTCCGACCGGATCTACGTGTTCTCGCACCGGCCGGCGCGGATCAAGGCGGTGCTGGACGTCGGGCTGGAACGGCCCCGCGACCGGGAGCGGATGCTCGCCGATCCGGCCTACCCGGTGCTGCACCGCAAGATCTGGGACCTGCTCCGCGACGACGGAGAGGACGATGGCGACTGAGCCGGCCGGGGGCGCCGGGACGGCCCGGGGCGGGCCGGCGGCCCTGCTGCCGCCCGCGGCGGGCGTGGCGCTCCTGCTGCTGGTGTGGGAGGTCGCGCCCCGGCTCGGGCTGGTCCGGCCGACGAGCGTCCCGCCGTTCAGCGAGGTGCTCGGCGAGATCGGCGCGGTGCTGACCGATCCGGCGTTCGGCTCCGAGGTCGCCGGCTCGGCGTACCGGTGGGGGCTCGGCTTCGCGCTGGCCGTGCTGATCGGGGTGCCGCTCGGGGTCGTGATGGCGCGGTCGCGGCTCGTCCGGCACGCCGTGGAGCCGGTGCTGACGATGAGCTACCCGGTGCCGAAGGTGGCGCTGACGCTGATCCTGGTGCTGCTGTTCGGCGCCGGGACGACGTCCCGGGTGATCATCGTGGTGCTGGCCTGCCTGATCCCGATCGTGATCGCGAGCTTCCACGGCGCGGGCGCGGTCGAGCCGTGGCTCGTCTGGTCGGCGCGCGGGCTGGGCGGCGGCCGGATCGGGACGCTGGCGCGGGTGGTGCTGCCCGCCGCGCTGCCGCAGATCCTGTCCGGGGTGCGGATGGCGATCGGCGTGTCGATCTTCGCGCTGATGGCGGCCGAGCTGATGATCCGCCAGTCCGGGATCGGCGCGTACCTGTTCACCTACTACGACCACGGCGACACGTTGCGGGTCTGGGCGACGGCGGCGGTCATCGCGGCGATCGGGTTCCTGCTGGACGCGGTCTACGTCCGGGCCGTCCGGCGCGGGCTGCCGTGGCTGGAGGGGGAGATCTGATGGTGGCGCGGCCGGTCCCGGCGTCCCTGGTGGACGCGCGGCGGCGCCGCGGGCCCGCGGGCGCCGCCGTGAAGGCGTTCGTGTACGCCTACCCGGTCGTGCTGGTGCTGGTCGCGTGGGAGGCGGTCGCGCGTTCCGGGCTGTTCACGGCCTTCACGCTGCCGCCGCCGGGACGCGTCTGGGAGCGGGCGCGGGCCATGTGGGACGACGGGACGCTTCTGGACGCGAGCACGGTCACGCTGGGCCGGATCCTGCTGTCGTTCGGCCTGGCCCTGGTCGCGGGCGTGACGCTGGGCCTGCTGATGGGGCGGGTGCGCGCCGTACGCCTCATGTTCCGTCCCGTCGTGTCGTTCCTGTTCCCCACGCCCAAGGTGGCGATCTATCCGGCGCTGGTGATCCTGTTCGGGCTCGGGACGGCGTCCAAGGTCGCGATGGGCTTCGCCGAGGCGGTGTTCCCGATCCTGCTGGCCACCATCGCCGCCGCGTCGCGCGTCGAGCCGCGCATGGTGTGGTCGGCGGCCGGGCTGGGCACGTCCCGGGCGGGGATCCTGGTGCGGGTGGTGCTGCCCGCCGCGCTGCCGGGCATCCTGACCGGCGCCCGCATCGGCCTGGTCGGGGCGATCAGCGGCGTGTTCGTCGCCGAGCTGATCGTGGCCGCCGACGGGCTCGGCCACGCGATGGCGATCGGCTACCGCACGCTCGCCACCGCCGACATGTACGTGGCGGTCGTGCTGATCTGCGCGATCGGGTTCGTCCTCGACCGCCTGTTCCTGCTGGTACGCGCGCGGCTGCTGGCCTGGAGCCCGGAGGGGAGCGCCGATGGCTGAGCCGGACGCCGCGTCCGCGTCCGCGGGCGCGGGCGCGCTGCTGCGGTGGCTGCTGAGCCCGGCGGGGCTGCGCGACCCGTACCGCGTCCACCGCGAGATCCGCGCGGCGGCCGATGCCGGGCGGCCGCCGCGGCGGGTGCTGTTCCGGTACGGGGACGTCCGCGCGGCCCTCCAGGACCGGGAGCTGCGCGCGGACCGGGTGTCGGCGATCCTGCGCCCGCTGCCGCCGCCCGCCCGCGCCGAGGCGGCCCTCCTGGAACGGACGCTGCGCGACATCGTCGTCTTCAGGGACCCGCCCGCGCACCGGCGGCTGCGGCACCTGCTGGCGCGCGCGTTCACCCCCGCCGTGGTCGAGCGGGCCGGGCCCGCCATCGCGGCCGAGACCGACCGGCTGCTGGACGCCCTCGACATCGGCGGCGTCATGGACTTGCACCGCGACCTGACGTACCCGCTGCCCGCGATCGTGGTCGCCGCGCTGCTCGGCGTTCCGGCGGCGGACCGGGACGCCTTCCGCGCGTGGGCGCGCGATCTGGTCCTGGTCGTCGGCTCCGGCGCCCTCACCCCGGCCGCCGCCCGCCGCGCCGCCGCCGGCGCGGCCCGCATGCGGGGGCTGGTCGCCCGGCTGGCGGCCGAGCGCGCGGCCGACCCGGGGCCGGACCTGCTCAGCGCGATGATCGAGGCCACCGGCGACGGGGACCGGCTGACGCCCGCCGAGCTGGCCGCGAACGCGCTGTTCCTGATGACCGCCGGCCACGAGACCGCCACGAACATGCTGAGCAACGGCGTGCTGACCCTGCTGCGCCATCCCGGCCGGCGCGAGCTGCTGGCCGGCGACCCGTCGCTGCTGGCCGGCGCGGCCGAGGAGATGCTCCGCTACGAGAGCCCCGTCCAGATCGCCGCCCGCGTCGCCGACCGCGACCGCGAGCTGTGCGGCCTGGAGCTGAAGGCGGGCGACCCGGTCGTCCTGCTGCTGGGCGCCGCCAACCGCGACCCGGACGCGTTCCCCGACCCGGACCGCTTCGACATCACCCGCTCGCCCAACCCGCACCTCGCGTTCTCCCACGGCGCGCACTTCTGCCTCGGCGCGGCGCTGGCCCGTGCCGAGGCGGCGGTCGTGCTGCCCCGCCTGCTCGAACGCTTCCCCCAGCTCCGGCTCGCCGAGGACGACGTCCCCTGGCAGCCGACGCTCGACTTCCGCGGCCCCGAACGGCTACTGGTAAGGCGGTGACGCCATGACGTCCCCACGACCGCTGGACGCCCGCGCGCTGCGCGAGGCGGTCGAGCGCGCCCACGCCGGATCGGCGTTCCTGCGGGCCAAGCTGGACGCCGCGGGCGTGCAGCCGAAGTCGATCGAGGGCGCGGACGACCTGGCGCGGCTCCCGTTCACCACCAAGCGGGAGATCCGGGACACGCACTTCCTGGAGTACGCGGCGGTCCCGGCCGAGCGGATCGTCCGGATCCACGCGTCGTCCGGCACCACAGGGCGGCGCACCATCTGCGCCTACACCGCCAAGGACGTCGAGGACTGGGTGGAGATGACGGCCCGCAGCTTCGCCTTCGCGGGCGTGACCTCGCACGACCGGGTGCAGGTGATGACGGGGTACGGGCTGTGGACGGCGGGCGCCGGCATCCAGGCGGGCGTCGAGCGGCTCGGCGCGCTCGCGGTGCCCACCGGGCCCGGAAACACCGAGACGCAGCTGGAGATGATGCGCGAGGCGGGCACGACGGTCATGTGCGCGACGTCGTCGTTCACCCTGCTCATCGCGGAGCTGGTGGAGCGGCGCGGGATCCGCGGCGACCTGTCGCTGGGCACGGCGGTCACCGGCTCGGAGCGCTGGGGCGACGGCACCCGCGCGCGGATCGAGTCGCTGCTCGGCGTGCGGACCTACGACCTGTACGGGTCGACCGAGCTGTGGGGGCCGGGCACCGGGATCGAGTGCGCGCGCCGGGACGGCATCCACGTCTGGGACGACCACTTCCACGCCGAGGTCGTCGATCCGGACACGCTGGCGCCCGTCCCGCCCGGCACGGTCGGCGAGCTGGTGGTCACCACGCTGTCCAAGGAGGCCACCCCGCTGATCAGGTACCGCACCCGGGACCTGACGTACCTCTACTCCGGCCCGTGCCCGTGCGGGAGCCCGTACCCGCGGATCGGCCGGATCGTGGGACGCTCCGACGACCAGGTCAAGGTACGCGGCGTGATCTTCCTCCCGGCGCAGGTCGACACCGTCCTGGCCGAGGTGGCCGGCGCGGGCCCGGAGTTCCAGGCGCACATCACGCGGGACGGCGACGGCCGCGAGGAGCTGACGATCCGGGTGGAGGGCGGCGACCGGCCGGGCCTGGCGGCGGAGCTGGCGCGGCGGCTCCGCGAGCGGATCGGCGTCCGGGTCGCCCTGGACCTGGTCCCGGAGGGCTCGCTGCCGCGCAGCGAGCGGAAGACCCGCCGGGTCTTCGACCACCGCGACCTGTGACGCCCGCGCGCCGCCGGCCGGTCACTCCGGGCGGGGGACCAGGAGCGCGAGCATGCGGCCCAGGATGTCCGGCAGGTCCTCGTCCGGGTGGGCCAGCCAGTACTCGTGCGCGGCGAGCGTGGCGGCGAGCACGGCGTGCCCGGCGGCGATCGCCACCAGGTCGCCGGGGCCGGTCCCGCGGCGCGCGGCCACGAAGTCGGTCGCGATGCGCCGCCATTCGGCGTGCCGCGCGGCGGCCTTCTCCTGGACCGCCGGGACGCCGAGGAGCAGCCGCGCCCGGTGCAGCGCCCACGTCCGGTGCTCGGGCGGATGGTGCAGGGCGCGGGGCGCCGCGCGGCGGAGCGCCGCGTCGTACGGCTCGCCGGGCGGGGCGGCGGCGAGCTCCGCCCGGAAGCGGGCGAACTCGGCCGCCGACTCGACCCAGAGCACGTCGGCCTTGGTGGAGAAGTAGCGGAAGAACGTGCGGCGGCTGATCCCGGCGGCCGCGGCGATGTCGTCGACCGACGTCTCCTCGAAGCCCCGGTCGAGGAACAGCCGCTGCGCGATCTCGGCGAGCGCGTGCGCGCTGGTCAGCGCGGGGCGTCCGCCGCGGTCGGCGCCTGGCCGGCGCGGTCGGGGTGGGGGCATGCCCCGATGGTCGCACGCGGTGCCCGCGCCGGTGCCGACGGGATCCTGGACTTATGTCACTGTGCGCCATAACCTCCGGGAGAACCCTCGGATCGGGCACGGGAGACGGATATGGGCAAGCTGGACGGCAGGGTCGCGTTCATCACCGGAGCGGCGCGGGGCCAGGGCCGCAGCCACGCGGTACGGCTCGCGGGCGAAGGCGCCGACATCATCGCGATCGACACCACGGCGAAGGTCGGCAGCGTCCCCTACCCGCTGGCCACGGCCGGGGACCTGGCCGAGACCGTCCGGCTGGTCCAGGCCACCGGCCGCCGGATCGTCGCCCGCGACGCCGACGTCCGCGACTCGGCGGCGCTGGCCGCCGCCGTCGAGGCCGGGGTCGCGGAGTTCGGCCGGCTCGACATCGTCCTGGCGAACGCCGGCATCTCCGCCCCGGCCCCGACGCTGGAGATGAGCGACCAGACCTGGCAGGACATGATCGACATCAATCTGACCGGGGTGTGGAAGTCGCTCAAGGCGTCGGTCCCGCACATCGTCGCCGGCGGCCGCGGCGGCGCCGTCGTCATCACCAGCTCGCTCGCGGCGATCTACGCCAACGAGAACACCGCGCACTACTCCGCGGCCAAGGCCGGGCTGGTCATGCTCATGAAGGTCATGGCCAAGGAGCTGGCCCCGCACCGCATCCGGGTCAACACCGTCCACCCGACGACGGTCGCGACCGACATGATCCTGAACGACGCCACGTACCGGCTGTTCCGCCCCGACCTGGACGACCCGGCGCGCGCCGACTTCGAGGAGGCGGCGCGCGCCCTCAACAAGCTCCCGGTCGCCGCGCTCGAATCGGAGGACATCTCCAACGCGGTCCTGCACCTGGTCTCCGACGACGCCGCGTACGTCACGGGCGCCACCCACGTCATCGACGCGGGCGGCTCCCTGTGAGGGGCGTCAGGAGCGCTGCCTGAGCAGGGTGCGGACGAGGCGGGCGAGCGCGGACTGGGTCCGCGGGCCGGGCCCGGCCGCGGTCTCCGCCGGCCTGTCCGCTCCCGTACGGGGCGCCGCCTGTTCCGCGGCGGCGGCGGGCTGCTGGCGCAGGCGGTAGCGCACCGGCAGCGAACTCAGGCCCCGCATGAGCGCGGACGAGCGCCACGGGAGATGGTCGGCGGGCAGGCCCAGCTCCAGCTCGGCCATCCGCTCGAAGAGGCGCTCCACGGCGATCGTCGTGATCGTGGTGGCGAGCTCGTCGCCGGGGCACCGGTGCGGGCCGGCGCCCCACGCGAGGTGGGCGCGGGAGCTGTGCACCGAGTGCGGGTCCAGCGCGCCGGCGAAGCCCGGGTCGGCGTGCGCGGCGGCCACCGACGGCATGACCGGGTCGCCGGGGGCGATGGCCACGCCGCCGAGCCTGGTGCCGGTCGTGGCGAAGCGCAGCGTCAGGTTGGTGTTGGGCGGCTTGGCCATCGCGGCCCGGTTGACGGTCTCGTGCAGCATGCCGCCGGCCAGGCTGGCGCGGACGCCGGCGTCGCCGGTGACGACCTCGACGATCGTGTTGCAGATCAGCAGGCTGGTGAAGTCGCCGAGGGTGCTGATCAGGTTGACCACTTCCATGGCGACCTTGTCGGTGCCGAGCCCGGGGGCGGCGGCCAGCATCGCCGAGGGCACGTCGTCGCCGGGATTCCCGACCCGGGTCTCGACGACCTGGCCGATCGCGGTGGTCAGCCGGCTCATCGCCCCGGCCGCGTCGGGTCCGGCGTCGACCACCCGCCAGGTGTCGATCAGCGCCTCGTCGGTGGTCGCGTCGATGCCGATCAGCCGGTTGCACGCCACCAGCGTCAGCGGCCGCGCGTACTGGGCCGCCAGGTCGGCGAACCCGGTCGGCCCGCCCTCGGCCAGCAGCGCGAGCAGCTCGTCGGCGTGGCCGCGGATCTCGTTCTCCAGCCGGCGGGCCTGCGGCTGCGTGCGGTCCTGGAACGGCTTCAGCCCCGCCGCCCACGCCTCCCGCAGCTCGGCGTGGCTGCGGCCCTCGTGGAACGGCACGCCGGGGTTCAGATGAACGGTCAGCAGCGGCCAGTCCGCGGGGATCTCCCCGTGCACGTAGGCGCGCCAGTCGTTGATCCGCTTGCTCCACAGCCCGTTGTGGTTGCGCAGCACGGACAGGACCTCGTCATAGCCGAGCGCCATCCAGACCGGCACCCCCATCAGCAGGATCGGGGCGACACTGCCGTACTTGCCGCGCAGCCGCTCGTAGACCGGCGCCGGGTCGTTGTCGAACTCGCGGGTGAGCAGCTCTTCGGTCGCCGACGCCTGGAGCCGTCCGGCGGGAAAGGGGGTGATGGGGGGCATCTGAGGGTCCATGTCCGAAACTTTAGAGAGTGCACCCCCGGAACGCCCGGCGATCCGCTCATGAGAACGGGCGGCCGACGACGCGGTCGGCGGCGCGGCGGCCGTCCTGCGGTGATCTAGGGTGGCCGTGGACGGTTCGGCGCGGACGTGCGAGGTGGTTCGGGGTGGCGCGAGGCGGAACGGAGCCGGCGGCCGGGGACGGGGCGGGGCCTGCCACGGGGACCCAACCCGCCGCCATCGAGCCCGCCGTCGAGGAGCTGCTCGACGCGCTCGACTCCGTGGACGCGGACGGCTGGTATCCGGCCGTCGACGTGGAGCGGCCGTGGTCCACGGCCAACCCCCGGATCGCGGGCGAGTTCGCGCGCCCGAACGCGATCCGCGCCTACCTGCGCCGCGAGCTGTCGGCCCTGATGAGGTCCGGCGCCACCGTGACCGTGCGGGCGTCCCGCCCGGCGCTGGACTTCAACGATCCCGGCTTCTTCACCGCCCTGGACGAGGACCGCGTCGACCTGCGCGGCAAGAAGCTCTTCCTGTTCGGCCCCGAACGCATGGCGCTCTCGCTGGACCGCCTCTCGCACTACTGCGGGACGCCCGCCGAGTCGTTCCAGCGGCACGTGCTGTTCACCAACTACGCGATGCACGTCGAGTCGTTCCGTGAGCGCTTCCCCGACGCGGAGGGCCCGGCGCGGCCGGGCGTGCAGATGCCGGCCTGGCACCAGCGGACGCCGGACGGCGGCGGCGTGAGCCTGGTCAACATCGGCGTGGGCCCGTCCAACGCCAAGACCATCACCGACCACCTGGCGGTGCTGCGCCCCGACACCATGATCATGATCGGCCACTGCGGCGGGCTCCGCAACCACCAGGCGCTGGGCGACTACGTGCTCGCCACCGCGTACCAGCGGGCGGACCACGTCCTGGACGAGGTGCTGCCGCTCGACATCCCGGTCATCCCCAACCACCGGCTCAACACCATGCTGCTCGACAGCCTGGATGCCGCGGGCGCCCGCTACCGCCTCGGCGTCGTCCACACCACCGACAACCGCAACTGGGAGTTCAACCAGGGCCGCACGCTGGCCATGATGAAGAGCGCGCGCAGCATCGCCGTCGACATGGAGTCCGCGACGATCGCGGCCAACGGGTTCCGCTACCGCATCCCCAACGCGACACTCCTGTGCGTCTCCGACAAGCCCCTGCACGCCGAACCCAAGCTCGCCGGCGGCGCCCAGCCCTTCTACGAGGCGAGCAAGCGCCGCCACCTGGGCATCGCGCTCGCCGCCCTCGACCGGGTCAGGCGCGACTACCCGGACGGCCTCCCCAACCAGGAGCTCCGCGCCGCCGACGAGCCCCTGCTGGGCACCGAGACCGGCGACTGAGAGGCGACTGAGAGGCGAGCGAGAGGCGGCGCCCGTCAGGGCAGCAGGCCGCGCTCGTGCGCGGTGACCGCGGCGGCCGTGCGGTCGGACACGCCCAGCTTGGCGAAGATCCGCACCAGGTGGGTCTTCACGGTCGCCTCGCTGAGGAACAGCGCGGCGGCGACCTCGCGGTTGCTCGCCCCCGCGCCGACCAGCGCCAGCACCTCGATCTCGCGCTCGCTCAGCGGGCCCTTCGGCGGCCGCGCGGGGGCGCGGACGCGTTCGATGAGCCGGGCCGCCGCCGTGGGCGCCAGGACGCTCTCGCCGCGCGCGGCGGCGCGGAGGCCCCGGAACAGCTCCTCGCGCGGGGAGTCCTTCAGCAGGTAGCCCACCGCTCCCGCGTCGATCGCCGGAAGGACGTCGGCGTCGCCGTCGTAGGTGGTGAGCACCAGCACCCGCGTCCGCGGCGCCGCGCCGGCCAGGCGCCGGATCAGCTCCACGCCGTCCACGCCCGGCATCCGCAGGTCGCTCAGGACGACGTCGGGGCGCGTCCTGGCCACCGCGGCGAGCGCCTCGGCGCCGTCGGCGGCCTCCGCGACCACCTCGAAGCCCGGCTCCCCGCCGAGCATGCCCAGCAGCCCGGCGCGGACCACCGGGTGGTCGTCGACCACGACCACGCGGACGACTCCGGTGCCGTCCGGGCCGTTCACACGCATTCCCGCTCCTCCGTCTCCGGGCGTACCGCCGGGATGGTGACGCTCACCGCCGTGCCGCGGCCGGGCGCCGACTCGATGCTCAGCGTTCCGGCGAACCGGGCGATCCGGTGCCGCATCGCGCTCAGGCCGAGCCCGCCGCCCGCCGGGCTGGCGGCCGCCGCGTCCGGGTCGAAGCCCACGCCGTCGTCGTGCACGTCGAGCGCGACGACGTCGTCCATGAACGACAGCGTGACGCGGACGTGCCGGGCCCGCGCGTGCCGGGCCGCGTTCGCCAGCGCCTCCTGGGCCGCGCGCAGCAGCGCCTCCTCGGCCTCCGGGCGCAGCCGCACGGGGGTCCCGGTGACGGTCAGGGCGGCGTCCGCGCCGCCGCCCGCCCGCCAGCGCTCGACCACGGCCTCGATCGCCTCGGGCAGCGTCCCCGCGTCCAGCGGTGTCGGCCGCATGGCGAGCATCCAGCGGCGGGCCTCGGCGAGGTTCTCGCGCGCCGTCTCCCGCGCGATGTCGACATGGCCGCGCGCCGGGCCGTCCGCGGGGAGGTGCCCGCCGGCGGCCTCAAGGTGGGTGAGGATCCCCGCCAGCCCCTGGGCGAGCGTGTCGTGCAGCTCCCGCGCCATGCGGGTGCGTTCGGTCAGGACGCCCGCCGCTCTGGCGCGTTCCAGCAGCTCGTCCTGGAGGCCCGCGTTGTGCCGCGCCAGCTCGGCCAGGCGCGCGTGCGCCTCGGCGAGCTCCTCGTAGGCGGCGCGGCGGCGGAGGACCTCGGACTCCACCGTACGCAGCGCTCCTCCCACGGCGCTGATCAGAACGGTCGTAGCGCAGGAGGTGGCCACCAGCGCCGGCGACCATCCCCAGTCGGTGACGAGCGCCGCGCTGGTGGCCGCAACGCCCACGTAGGCGAGCCATCCCGGAAGCGTCACGAACGCGGTCGGGTAGCAGGCGACCAGCAGCAGGACGTACACGGGCTCGCGCGAGAACAGCCAGCAGGCCAGGCCGAACAGCACGGTGAAGTACAGCACCATCGGGGCCGCGACCCGTTCCGGCCACCGCGGGTGCGCCGTGACCATCCACCAGTGCCACAGCGCGGCCAGCGCCGCGATCCCGAGCGTGAGCAGGAGGTCCGGCGAGGGCTCGGGGCGCCGCGCCGCCGCGGTCAGGGACGCCGCCGCCACCGCCGCGTACGGGGACGCCAGCCAGACCCGGTCCCAGGGGCTGCGCCACCCGGGGTCCGCGGGGACGGTCACGGTGGCCTCCTGTCGTCGAACGTCTCCGGCCACGCTCGCAGTATCCACCGATCCGGCTCGGGAGTCCGTACGGCGAGGATGCCGGACCAGAGCGCGGATTCCATCGATCGGACGACACGCGCCCGCGACGCCGTGTGCTAGCCGTCCGGTGGCGTGGGGGCGTTCGGGCAGGCCGGTGCCCGATCCGAGATGAGCGCGGAGCCCCGGCCCGGAGGGCGGCGGCAGCGGGGGATTCAACCGGTCGAATCGCGGATGACCCGTCCGGCGGATACAGCGCCGCGGGGACCCTGCCGAGACTCGCCGTCATGGACGAGACCACATCGCACCGCGCGCCGGCCGGCGCGCCGACACCCGAGGCGGAACGCTCGCTGGCCCCCGACCTGGCGCGCGGAGCCGCGCTCCTGGGCATCGCCCTGGCGAACTCCGTCTACTACGTGAACGCCCCGGAGTACGGGGCCCGCTCCCGCCCGGTCGGCGGATCCCCGCTGGACGGCGCGGCCGACCTGCTCCTGGTGGCGCTCGTGGACGGCAGGTGGCTGCCCCTGTTCGCCGCGCTGTTCGGGTACGGCGCCGTGCAGATGACGCGCCGCCAGTCCGCGTCGGGACACGACCTCAAGGCCGTGCGCCGGCTGCAACGGCGGCGCTTCGGGTGGCTCACCGCGTTCGGCCTCGCCCACCTGCTCCTGCTCTTCGGCGGGGACATCCTCGCCATCTACGGCATCCTGGGCTTCGGGCTCCTGCTCATGCTGCGGGCCCGGGACCGGACCCTGCTCGCCTCGGCCGGGGCCGCCCTCGTCGCCGCCGTACCGCTGGCCGCGCTGGTGGGCATGCCTCCGTTCGGTACGGCCGTGCGCAACGGCATCCCGTCGCTGCTCACCGGTGATCCCTGGGAGGCGCTCGTCCTGCGCGCCGCGGCCTGGCCGCTGGACGTCGTCCTGCTCTCGCTGTCCGCGTTCGCGCCGATGCTGCTGGGCGTGTGGGCGGCCCGGCGCGGCGTCCTGGACGACCCGAACCGCCACCGCTCCCTCCTCCGGCGCACCGCCCTGATCGGGATCCCCGCCGGGGCGGCCGGCGGCGTCCCCCTCGGCCTCATCGCCGCCGGGCTCTGGAGCGCCGGAACGTGGGCGACGTTCCTGGCCTCGGTCCTGCACGTCCTCACCGGGTTCGCGGCGGCGCTGGGCGCCGGCGCCGCTTTCGCCCTGGCGGCCGCCGGCCGGGCGGGCCGGGGCGGGCCGGTGGCGCGGGCGCTGACGGCGACCGGCCGGCGTTCGCTGTCGTGCTACCTGGCCCAGTCGGTGGTGTTCGTCGCCCTGTTCGCGCCGTACGCGGGCGGGCTCGGCGACGATCTCGGGACCGCCGCGATGGCCGCGGCGGCCGCGCTCACCTGGCTGGCCACGGTGCTCGCCGCGGGCCTGGCCGCGAGGACCGGCCGGCGCGGCCCCGCCGAGGCGCTCCTGCGCCGCCTCACCTACCGCCGCCGTACGCGCTAGCCGGGCGGGGCGGGCGGTTCGAGCATGGGGACGAGGAAGCGGCGGGCGAGGGCGGCGAGCTGCTCGTCGTCGTCGAGGTCCACGAGCCGACTGGGGATGGCCAGGAAGGACGCGGAGACGCGGACCATCATCTCGGCCACGTGGTCCACGTCCAGGCCGTCCGGCACGTTCCCGGCGCGCTGCTCCTGGCGGAGCTGGCCCGCGACGAACCGCCGCACGGTGGCGAGGGTGTGGCCGCCGTCGCTGATCATCGCGGAGACGAGCAGGTCGGTCTCGGCGTCGATCAGGCCGCCGATCAGCGGGTTGCCGCGGATGGCGCGCAGCGAGCTGACGAAGCCCAGCACCACCCGGTCGGCGGCGGTCTCGGCCCGCTGTATGTCGGTGAGGAACCGGTCGAAGTAGCGGCGGAACTCGCGGCGGACGACCTGCTCGACCAGCGCGTCCTTGGTCGCGAACCGGCGGTAGACCGTGATCCGGGATACCCCGGCCCGGCGGGCCACGTCCTCCATGGTGGACCGCTGGATGCCCATCCGGCAGAACTGCTCGTACGCCGCGTCGAGGACGCGCGCGCGGGCGGGGTCGGTCTCGCCGTTCTCGTCGACCTGGTCTACGGCCTCGCTGTACGCGCGTTCCAGCAGCGACTCGTCCCCCGAGGTCGCCGTGAGGAAGGACAGCACAGGTTCCACGTTCTCCTCCTGGGACGGCCCCATCCATTCTGCCGCACCCTTCCGCGGCCGCCGTCAAGATCAGGTCTTGTGGCGGCCGACACAGTGTGCTGTCATTGGACTGCCGTCGATGATACGCGGATGCAGGATGCGTTTCACCGTATCGCACGGCGCTCTCGGCCCCGAGGAGGAACGAAGCATGGACAAGCCCAGCAGACGCAACGTGCTGATGACGGGTGGAGCGTTGGGCGCCGTCGGTGCGCTGAGCGCCGCGACGCCCGCCCACGCGTCCCGGCTGTGGACGTGGTCACCCGAAGGATCGATCGCCGGCGCGGGGGCGGGGGCCGACCCGCGCGGCGTGTGGGACCCGGAGGCCGACCAGCTGGTCGCCTCGCTGCTCGACCGGGGCGCCGTCCCCGACGTGAACAAGAAGCTGCGGACCTGGACCAAGAACGGCCAGGCGCTCCCGAGCGGGCTCCCCGCGGACCTGCGCGACTTCATGGAACGGGCCAGGCGGCTGCCGTCCTGGGCCGACCAGGGCAAGCTCGAGACCGCCGTCGGCTTCAACGAGAAGCGCGGGCTCTACCTCGGCGTCACCTACGGGTTCGCCAGCGGGATGATGAGCACCGTCATCCCCAGGGAGGCGCGCGCCGTCTACTACTCCAAGGGCGGTGCGGACATGCGGGACCGCATCACCAAGACCGCCAAGCTCGGCTACGACATCGGGACGTCGAACGCCTACGCGGCCGACGGCGAGATGGTCGTGACCTGCGTCAAGACCCGGCTGGCGCACGCGGGCGTGCGCCACCTGCTGCCGAAGTCGGCGTACTGGAACAAGGTCGCGGACGAGGAGATCCCGATCAGCCAGGCGGACATGATGGTCACCTGGCACAGCCTGCCCACGACCGTCATGCAGAACCTGGTCAAGTGGAAGGTCCCGATCCCCGCCGCCGAGTCCGAGGCGTTCCTGCACTCGTGGCAGCTGTGCGCCCACATGCTCGGTATCAAGGACGAGTACATCCCCAAGTCGTGGGACGAGGCCAACTCGCAGGCCAAGCAGGTCCTGGACCCGATCCTGGCGCCGACGCCCGAGGGCATCAAGCTGGCCGACATGCTGCTCAACCTCGCCACGATCGTCCCGGGCGGCCCCCTCAAGTACATCACCAAGCCCATCCTCGGCTCGCTCACCCGCTACGTGCTCGGCGACGAGATCGCCGACTGGCTGCGGATCCGGCGGGACCCGCTGTGGGACGGCGTCTTCGAGACGCTCTGGGAGCCCTTCGTCGCCGTCCGCGAGGGCATCCTCGCGATGGAGGACGCGCCGGGCGCCCTGCAGAAGTTCTACTGGGCCTTCGACGAGATCCTCCGCCTGGCGGCCCTGCTCGTGCTGTCCGGCGGGGACCTGCCGATCAGCATCGAGATCCCGGTCACCAACAACCCGGACTACTGACCCGCCTCCCGGGCTCGGAACGCGCGCTCCGGGCCCGGGGCCTTCGGACGGGGCGGCCGCGCCGGCGGCCGCCTCAGCGCTCGAAGCGCCAGCGCGTCGCGCCGAACGGCTCCGCGGTGGCCACCCCGAAGGCGGTGTGGAAGGTGAAGCGGTAGAGGTGCCAGGGCGGCGGGCCCGCGCTCTGCGCGCTGAACGGGGCGGTGAGTGCGTCGCCGTCCACCTCCGCCGGCCAGCCGCCCTCCCGGTAGCCGGCCGCCACCCGGGCCAGCACGTCCGGTTCGACGGTGCGGGCGGCCTCGCCCTCCAGGACGAGGTCCACGCCGGTCAGCCGGATGGAGAGCGTGCACGCCGGGTTGGCCGCGAGGTTGCGGGACTTGCGGGTCGCCGGGCCGCTGGTCAGATAGAGGTCGCCGTCGTGCCACAGCGCGCCGACGCCGGCCGAGTGCGGGCGCCCGTCCGGACGGACCGTACCGAGGAACACCGCTGTCTCGGCCTTGGCCAGGTCCACCGGGAGCCGCTCGTGGACGCGGCTCCACGGCAGCGGGCCCGAGTCGTAGATGTCGAGGTCCACTGCCTCGACCGGGTCGCGATCGGTCATGACTGCGCCTTTCCCTCGGATGAGCCGTCGAAAAGGCAGACCGGGTCCGGCCCCCGTTCTCATCGGTCCGGGCCTATCGGGACGCCGGTCCGGATGGCACGCTCGCAGCATGAAGGTCGTCGTCGTAGGGGCGGGAATCGGGGGCCTGGTCACGGCTCTGAGGCTGCATCACGAGGGCATCGCCTGCGAGGTCTACGAGCAGAGCGAGCGGATCCGCGAGCTGGGCGTCGGGGTCAACACGCTGCCGAACGCGGTCAAGGAGCTGGCCGGGATCGGGCTGCTCGACCGGCTGGAGGGGGCGGGCGTCCGCACCCACGAGCTGATCTACACCCACCGGCTCGGGCACGAGATCATGCGCCGGCCGTGCGGCCGGAACGCCGGCTTCGCCTTCCCGCAGGTCAGCGTCCACCGCGGCCGGCTCCAGGGGGTGCTGCTCCAGGCGGTGCGCGAGCGGCTCGGCCCGGAGGCGGTGCGGACCGGGCACCGGCTGGTCGGGTTCGATCAGGACGCGACGGGGGTGCGGGCCGATTTCGCCGGCCGCGACGGCGGGGCGCTGCCCCCGGCGTACGGCGACGCGCTGGTGGCGGCGGACGGGATCCACTCGACCGTGCGGTCCCTGCTGTTCCCCGAGGAGGGGCCGCCCCTGTGGAACGGCGTGATGATGTGGCGCGGGGCCGCCGAGTGGCCGGAGTTCGGCACCGGCCGGTCGATGATCATCGCGGGCGGCACCCGGGCCAAGCTGGTGATCTACCCGATCGCGGCGGGCCGGCTGCCCGGAACGAAGCTGACCAACTGGGCGATCTGCGAGCAGACCGGCCGGCCGGGCGACCCGCCGCCGCAGCGCCAGGACTGGTCCCGCCACGCCGACCCGTCCGGCCTGGGCGCGCGGGCCGCCCGCTTCCGCACGGAGCTCCTCGACCACGCCGGGCTCGTCGCGGCCACCCGGGACTGCTACGAGTTCCCGATGTGCGACCGCGACCCGCTGCCGTACTGGACGCGCGGCCGGGTGACCCTGCTGGGGGACGCCGCCCACCCGATGTACCCGATGGGGTCGAACGGCGCGGGCCAGGCCATCCTGGACGCCACCAGCCTCAGCCGCCACCTGGCCCGGCACGCCGACCCCGCCGAGGCGCTGCTGGCGTACGAGCGCGATCGGCTGCCGACGACCAGCGAGGTGGTGCTGCGCAACCGGAAGGGCGGGCCGGAGAACGCCATCGACGAGGTCGAGCGCCGCGCGCCCGACGGCTTCGACCGCATCGAGGACGTGATCGACACCGCGGCGCTCGAAGCGATCGTGAACGGCTACGCCCGGGTCGCGGGGGCGTCCCGCGAGCAGGTGAACCGCGGTGCCGGGGAGCCGGCAGGCCCGGACCGCTAGCCGGCCGCGGCGGCCGTGTAGCGACGGGCCAGGTGCGCGAAGGCGTCCCTGAGCTCGGGTGGCCCGACGATCTCGAAGTCGGCGTCGAAGCGGCCGATGGCGGCGGCCAGGCCGGGCCACGACCACGAGCCCAGGACGAGCCGGCAGCGGTCCGGGCCGAGCTCCTCGACGAGCCCGTCGCCGGTGTAGCGGGACACGGCGGCGGCGGGAAGGGCGAGGATCACCTCGCCGCGGCAGGGCCAGTCGCCGCCGCCCGCGCCCATGAACCGGTCGGCCACGAACGCGGCCACGTCGCCTCCGGGCAGCTCCCGGGGCGTGAAGCGCGGTCCGGTCGGGGTGCGCGGGGTGATCCGGTCGGCGCGGAAGGTGCGCCAGTCCGCGCGGTCGAGGTCCCAGGCGACGAGGTACCAGCGGCCGCCCCAGGTGACGAGGTGGTGGGGCTCGACCCGGCGTGGCGGGACGGGAGCGCCGCCGCCGTCCGCTCCGGCCGGTGACGCGGGCGGGTAATCGAAGCGCAGCACCTCGCGGGCGTGGACGGCGGCGCTGACCGCCATCAGCACACCGCCGTCGACCCGCGGGTTCGCCCGCGCCGCGGGCCGTTCGACGGCGGTGACCTGGAAGGTGTCGATCCGGTGGCGCAGCCGGGAGGGCATGACCTGCCGGACGGTGTTCAGCGCGCGCGCCGCGGCCTCCTCGATCCCGGCCCCGGAGGCGGTGGCGATCTGGAGCGCGACGGCGAGGGCGACGGCCTGCTCGTCGTCGAACAGCAGCGGCGGCAGCTCCGTCCCGGCGTCGAGCCGGTACCCGCCGTCGGGCCCCTTGAAGGCCGCGATCGGGTAGCCGAGCTCGCGCAGCCGGTCGACGTCGCGGCGCACGGTGCGCGGGCTGACCCCGAGCCGTTCGGCGAGCAGGGCCCCGGGCCAGTCGCGGCGCGCCTGGAGCAGCGAGAGCAGCGCCAGCAGCCGCGCGGATGTCTTCGGCATGGTCCCTATATTGGCGCCAATAGCGGTCACATCCTGGCCGCTTCTCCTGAGAGGTTGTCGTGCGGGGGCAACGACGACGACCCGAAGGGCGCTGATGACCGTTCTGACCACCCGGGCGCTGAACCGCGCGACGCTGGCCCGGCAGATGCTGCTCGAACGCGCCGACGTACCGGTCCTGGACGCCGTCGCGCACCTGTGCGGCCTCCAGGCGCAGGAACCGCAGGAGCCGTTCACCGGGCTCTGGTCGCGGCTGCGCGCGTTCGACCCCGCGGTGCTGTCGGACCTGCTCGTCCGGCGGCAGGTGGTGCGGACCCACCTGATGCGCCGCACCATGCACCTCGTCACCGCCGCCGACGCGCTGGCCTGGCGGGCCCGCCACGACGCCATGCTGCGCCAGAAGGTCCTCGGGGTCTACCGCGCCGACCTCGCCGCGACCGACCTCGGCGAGCTCGCGGCGGCGGGCCGGGAGCTGGCGGACGGCGGCGAGCCCCGCACGATGGCCGAGCTCGGCCGGGCACTCGCCGAGCGGTGGCCGGCGGCCGGCCCGCGGGCGCTGGGCGAGATGCTGGTCGCGGGCCTCGTCCCGACGGTCCAGGTGCCGCCGCGCGGGCTGTGGCGCGCGAAGGGCGGGGCGCGCTACGTCCCGCTCTCCTCCTGGCTCGGCCGCGAGATCGACCCGCCGGCCCCCGACGGGACCGATCCCGTGGGGCGGGAGCTGGTGCGGCGCTACCTGGCCGCGTACGGTCCCGCCGCCACGGCCGACGTGCGCGCCTGGTCCGGCGCCGCCGGGCTGCCGGGCGCGGTGGCCGCGATCCGGGACGAGCTGGTGTCCTTCCGCGACGAGCGGGGCCGCGAGCTGCTGGACCTGCCCGGCGCGCCGCGCCCCGACCCGGACCTGCCCGTGCCGGTGCGCTTCCTGCCCGCGTTCGACAACGCGATCCTCGGCTACCAGGACCGCGGCCGGATCATCGACGACGAGCACCGCGGCCTGTCGGTCGCCGGCGAGCGGGTGGTCCTGGTCGACGGCCGGGCCGCCGCCACCTGGAACGACAAGGACGGCGCCGTGACCGTCACGCCGCTGCGCCGCCTCTCCCGGTCCGATCGTGCCGCCGTCGCCGAGGAGGGGCGGGCGCTGGCGGCGTTCCTGTCCGACGGTGAGACGGACCGTGTCGAGGTCGCCGCCTCGCCCGCCTGAACGCCGCGCTACCGGGCCGCGGCGCTGATCACCGAGGAGATGCCGCCGGAGGTGGTGACCAGGCGCTGGTACTCGGGACGGCGCAGCTCGCCGCCCATGAACGGGTACGGGTTGCGGTGCACCGCCGGGCTCGCCTCCTCGCTCAGCGCGGCGAAGTGGATCTCGCGGGCGCCGGTGGCGGCCACCACCCGGGCGGCGTTCCGGGCGGTGATGCCGCCGCCCGGCATCACCACGATGCGGTCGCCCGCGCGCCGGACCAGGTCGGCGATCAGCGGCGCGCCCTCCAGCACGCTGACGTCCTGCCCGGACGTGAGCACGCGGTCCACGCCCAGCTCGACCAGGGTCTCCAGGGCCGCGTACGGGTCGGCGGTCATGTCGAACGCGCGGTGGAACGTCACCGGCAGGCCGCCGGCCGCGGCGATGAGCCGCTCGGTGACGGGCCGGTCGATCTCGCCGTCCGGGGTGAGGGCGCCGATGACGACGCCGTGCGCCCCGGCCTCGCGGGCCAGCGCGGTGTCGTGCTCCATCGCGGCGATCTCGTGCTCGTCGAAGATGAAGTCGCCGCCGCGCGGGCGGATGATGACGTGCACCCGGATGGACGACACCGCCGCCAGCGCCGCCCGTACCGTGCCCAAACTAGGGGTGAGCCCTCCGTCGAACAGCGCGGCGCACAGCTCCACGCGGTGGGCGCCGGCCCGTTCGGCGGCGATGGCGCCGGCGACGCTGTCGATGCAGATCTCGTAGGTGAGGCTCACTTACTTCTTACTTCCCTTCGATGATGCGGATCTCGCCCACCGGGCGGCCGCCGCCCAGGACCGGGACGGCCCCCAGCTTCGCCGCGGCGGTGGTGTCGGCGCCGAGCGCGGCGAGCGCGCGCAGCGCGATGGCGGTGGTGGCGCGGGGGCTGCCGTCGATGACCTTCACCGCGACGGCGTGGCCGGCGGCGGTGGCGGCGATGAGCACGCCCTCGGCGCCGCCCTTCACCACCGAGCCGGGCAGCGCCCGCATCAGCTCGGTGTTGGCGTGCCCGGTGCCGCCGACGTACTCGGGATGGGCCCGCATGGCGTCGGCGACCGCGCGGGACGGGCCGCTCGCGGCGAGGGCGAGCGACCGCGCGGCGCGCGCCAGGCCCGCGAGCGTGAGCCCGAACAGCGGCGCGCCGCACCCGTCCACCGCCACCGGCGACGGCGCCTCGCCCGAGCCGTCCGCCAGCGCGGCGCGCACGCCCTGCTGCAACGGGTGCCCGGGATCGAGGTACGTCTCCAGCGGCCACCCGTTGGCGGCGCACGCGGCGAGCATGGCGGCGTGCTTGCCCGAGCAGTTCATGTGCTCGCGCGTCTCGCCCTTCCCGGCCCGGATCAAGGCGGCCTTCGTGGGCTCGTCCTCCGGCCAGGACGGCGGGCAGCGCAGCGCGCCGGTGTCCAGGCCGGCATCGGACAGGATCGCCTCGACGGCCGCGACGTGGAAGTCCTCGCCGGTGTGGCTGCCCGCCGCGATCGCCAGCCGCTCGCCGGCCAGCGGCGCGCCCGCCGCCAGGCACGCCAGCGCCTGGAACGGCTTGGTCGTCGACCGCGGCAGCACGGTCGCGCGGACGTCGCCGCGCTCGTACGCGAGCGTCCCGTCAGGCGCCAGCCCCGCCACGCTGCCGTAGTGGACGCTCTCGGCGAAGCCGTTGCGGACGACCTCGGCCAGCACGTCGTACATCTCGTCCCTCCATGGTCCGCTGCTCCAGCGTCCGCGCGACCTTGGCGAGCGTCGCGTTGACCACCAGGTAGATCAGCGCGACCACCAGGTACGTCTGGATGAGCAGGTGGTTGTAGTTCGCCAGCACCTTGCCGCTGTAGAGAAGCTCGGCGTAGCTGACGACGTAGCCGAGCGAGGTGTCCTTCAGCAGCCCGGCGGACTGGCTGACCAGCGACGGCAGCACCCGCCGCGCCGCCTGCGGCAGCACGATCAGCCGCATCGCGCGGCCGCGCGTCAGGCCGACCGCGAGGCCCGCCTCCAGCTGGCCGCGCTCCACCGACGCGATCCCGGCCCGGAAGATCTCCGCGAACGCGGCGGCGTTCGACACCGACAGCGGGACGACCAGCTTCCAGAACAGCGGCAGGTCCAGCCCGTACCGGGGGAGCGCGAACAGCACCACGTACACCAGCAGGAGCGCCGGGATCGTCCGGACGACCTCTATGTACGCGGCGCACGGCAGGCGCAGCCACCGCGAGGGCGACAGCCGGCCCAGCGCGAGCAGCACGCCCGCCGCCATCGACAGCGCGATCGCGACCACCGCGGCCAGCGCGGTCGAGCGCAGCCCCTCCAGCAGGTACCGCCACATCGGCCAGGTGCCGAACGGCCGCCACCGGTCGGCGGCGAGCTGCCCGTTGTCGCCGAACTGCTTCAGCGCCAGCGCCGCCAGCGCGAGCCCGGCCAGGACGGTGAGCACGGTCGCGGCGCGGATGCGGGTCCGCGCCCGCGGGCCCGGCTCGTCGAACAGCAGCCGCGCCGATCCCGGCCGCCTGCTTCCGGTGGTCTGCTTGCTTCCGGTCTTCACCGCAGGATCGCCAGCTTCCGTTCGAGCGTGCCCGTCACCAGGCCGAAGACCGCCGACAGCGCCATGTAGGCCAGGCCCGCGCCGACGAAGATCCAGATCGGCTGCGCCTCGGCCAGGTTCACCCGGTTGGCCGCGGCGGTCAGCTCGACCAGCCCGACCGCCGCCGCCAGCGCGGTGTTCATCAGCGTCATGATCGCGATGTTGCCGAGCGGCTGGACGACCGTCCGCAGCGCCTGCGGCAGGATCACCAGCCGCAGCGACTGCGTGAACGTCAGCCCGAGCGCCCGGGCCGCCTCGCCCTGCCCGGCCGGCACCGCGTTGATCCCCGACCGGATCGCCTCGGCCATGTACGCCCCCTGGTACAGGGCGATGACCACGACCGCGGTGGTGAACAGCCCGGCCATGACCCCGATCTCGGGCAGGCCAAACACGGCGAGCACGAGCCAGACCAGCAGCGGGATGTTCTGCAGCACCTCGACGTAGGCCATGCCCGCCGCGCGCAGCACCCGTACCGGGCTGACGCGCATCGCGGCCACGATCACGCCGGCCGCGAGCGCGCCCGCGAGGGAGAGCAGCGTGAGCACGACGGTCAGCCGCAGGCCCTCGCCGAACTCCGCGAGATGGTCGGTGATGACGTTCATGACGCCCTCGTCACCAGGGTCCCGTCCACTGGGGTCCCGTTCACTCCGAGCCCGGCGCGGAACCGATCGCGGGCGGCTGCGGCGCCGCGCCCTCCGCGACCGTGCCGATCGAGTTCTTCCAGACCTTCGCCCAGAGGCCGGACGCCTGGATCTGCTTGAGCCAGTCGTTGACGAACCGCTTCATCTGCGTGTCGCCGTGCTTGAGCCCGATGCCGTACGGGTCGCTCGTGAACGGGCGGCCCTGGATCCGGACGGACGGGTCCTGCTTGGCGGTGGCCAGCAGCACGGCCTCGTCCTGCACGTACGCCTGGCCGCGGCCCTGCTTGAGCGCCTGCACGCACTCGGGGTCGCTGCCGAACGTGATGATCTTCGCGTCCGGGGCGGCCTTCTTGATGGCCGGGATGGCCGGCGTGTTGGCGCCCGCGATGACCGTCTTGCCCTTGAGGTCGGCCGGGGCCTTGATCCCGGTCTCGTCCTTCTTCGTGGCGATGACCAGGCCGGACGTGTAGTACGGGCCCGCGAACGCGACCTGCTTGGCGCGCTCGGGGTTGATGCTGTACGTCTGCAGCACCACGTCCACGGTGCCGTTCGACAGCAGCGCCTCGCGGGTCTCCGACGCCGAGTTGACGATCTTCACGTTCGGCTTGCCGATGATGTACTTGGCCAGCAGCCGGCCGAAGTCGGCGTCCAGCCCCTCGACCTTCTTGGTGGCGGGGTTCTGCTGCGACAGCAGCGGGGCGTCCAGCGAGCCGCCCACGATCAGCTCGCCGCGCTGCTTGATCTTCTCCATGGTCGAGCCGGCCGGCAGGCTCGACGCGACCGGCGCCGCGGCGAGCAGGTCGTCCTGCTCGCCCTTGTCCGCGCCGGGCACCGCGGCGTCGCCGCCGGAGCAGGCGGCCAGGCCCGCCAGCGACAGCGCCGCGATCGCGGTCGCCGCCGTCCGCCGCGTCCTCGCGGAGGTACGCACCATGATCATCAACCTTTCTCGAAGTCGCGCACCGCGGACACCTGCCGGGTACGCCATGCCGCCCGCCGGCCGCCGCGTCCCCGCGGCGGCGGCCGGCTAGTGGCTGAGGACCTTGGCCAGGAAGTCCCGGGCCCGGTCGCTCGCGGGTGAGTCGAAGAAGGCCGCCGGCTCGCCGCTCTCGACGACCTCGCCGTCGGCCATGAACACGACGCGGTCGGCGACCTTGCGGGCGAAGCCCATCTCGTGGGTGACGACCACCATGGTCATGCCGTCGCGGGCGAGCCCGGTCATGACCTCCAGCACCTCGCCGACCATCTCGGGGTCGAGCGCGGAGGTCGGCTCGTCGAACAGCATCGCCTTCGGCCGCATGGCCAGCGCGCGGGCGATCGCCGCGCGCTGCTGCTGCCCGCCCGACAGCTGCGCGGGCAGCTTGCCCGCCTGCTCGCCGATGCCGACGCGGTCGAGCAGCTCGCGGGCGCGCTGCTCCGCCTCGGTACGGGACAGGCCGCGCACCCGCGTCGGCGCGAGCGTGAGGTTCTCCAGGACGGTCTTGTGCTGGAACAGGTTGAACGACTGGAACACCATGCCCACGTCGGCGCGCAGCCGGGCGAGCGCCCGGCCCTCGACGGGCAGCGGCTCGCCGTCCACGCGGATCGTTCCGGCGTCCGGCGACTCCAGCCGGTTCAGGCACCGGCACAGCGTGGACTTGCCCGATCCGGACGGGCCGATGACCACGACCACCTCGCCCTTCGCGACGTCCAGATCCACGTCGCGCAGCGCGGTGTGGCCGCCGAACCGCTTGTGCAGGCCGCGCACTTCGATCATTCGTCCATCCCTGCTCGAACTTCCTTCGAAATCGAAGTCGAGGAGGACGATAAGGGCCGACATCGCAACAAGTCAATGTGTTGATGGAGGAAGTGGGTCGTGCTAGACATTCGGGGTGCGCAACAACAGAGACGACGGACCGGCAGCGCTCGTCCGGCTCGTGGCGACCGGTCAGGCCGAGTCCAGGGCCGAGCTCGCCCGGCTCTCCGGGCTGGCCGCCTCCAGCGTCTCGCTGCGCGTCGAGCAGCTCATCGAGGCGGGACTGTTCACCGAGGAGGGCGCGGGCGCGTCGCGCGGCGGGCGGCGCCCGCGGCGGCTGCGGCTGGCGCCCGAGGCCGGCGTCTTCCTGGTCGCCGACCTCGGCGCGCACCACGCCCGGCTCGCCGTCGTGGACCTCGCCGGCACCCCGCTCGCCCTCGCCGACCTCGCGTGCGACATCTCGGTCGGCCCCGAGCGGACGCTCGCCGCGGTCATCGGCAGCCTCCGCGAACTGGCGCGCGAGCACGGCCTGGGGGACGTGCCGGCACGCGGCATCGGCGTCGGCCTCCCCGGCCCCGTCGACCCGCACACCGGGCAGGTCGTGTCACCGTCCCGCATGCCGGGCTGGAACGACTTCCCCGTCCGCGACTTCGTCGCCGAGCACGCCGGCCTTCCGGCGCTGGTGGAGAACGACGCCAACCTGATGGCCGTCGGCGAGCACCGCCACTCCTGGCCCGGCCTCGACAACCTCATGGTCATCAAGCTGGGCAGCGGTATCGGCTGCGGCGTCATCGTCGCCGGCCGGCTGCACCGCGGCCGCGGCGCCGCCGGCGACATCAGCCACGTCCGGATCCTGGCGGAGGCGAGCGCCGACTGCTCGTGCGGCCACCCCGACTGCCTGGAGGCGCACGCGAGCGGCGCCGCGCTCGCGGCGGGGCTGCGCGCGCAGGGCATCGCGGTCGGGCAGCCCGGCCAGATCGCCGACCTGGTGGCCGACGGCGTCCCGCAGGCCACCAGCGCGGTGCGCACCGCGGGCCGCCTCATCGGCGAGGTGCTCACCGCGCTGGTGAACTTCTTCAACCCCGACGCGCTCGTCATCGGCGGCAGCCTGTCGGGCGCCGAGCCGCTCGTCGCCACCATCCGGGGCGTCATCTACGAGCGCTGCCTGCCGCTGGCCACCCGCAACCTGGAGATCGCCACGTCCCGGGCGGGCCCGGACGCCAGCATCCTCGGCGCGGGCCGGCTGCTCCTCGAACGCTCCGCCGACTGGATCGAGCCCGCCCTCACCCGCTGAGGGCGGACCGGATCACTCGGCCGAGAGCAGCTCCTGGAGCTCCGCGACGGCCTCCCGCAGCCGGTCGGCGAACGCGTACATCGCGCCGGCGACCGGCCGAGGCGTGCTCAGGTAGACGTTGAAGCGGTCCGGCAGCAGCACGTACGCGACGCCGATGCAGTGCTCGCTCGTCGACCCGAAGCCGAAGAACCGGATGCTCGTGGACGGCGCGGAGCTGGTGCTGAGGTAGTCGTCCCGCATCACCAGCCAGCCCGGCGACGCGAACAGCGGCGGCTCCTCCGTGACGCCGAGTTCCGCGCCGCGCCGCTTCTGGATCAGCTGGAGCTCCCACAGGTGCTGCTCCGGCGCCTGCCCGGCCTGGCACTCCTTCGCCCGCCGCACGTGCGCCTCCGCCGCGGCCCGGAACGCCGCGCGGCGGTCGTCCGGAGCGGCGGCGGGATCGTCCATCGCCGCCACGAAGCGCAGCACCTCGGGCGTGACCACGCGCATCGCCTCGGTACGGCCGTGCCGGAAGTGCCGGGTCGCGATCGACTCGTACGTGGCGCCGGTGAAGCCCTTCGCCCGCTTGTGGGCGAGCTGGTAGGCCATCTGCACGAACGCGTCCGGCGAGACGCGCAGGCTCTTGGCGCGGTCGCCGCCGAAGTCGTCGAACGACACCGTCGCGGTCGCGGTGGCCGCGCCGTACGCCGCGAACGCCTCGCCCGCGGCGCGCACGGTCCGCCGCAGCTCGTCGTCCAGCACGAACTCGACGCGCTCGACGGGCGGTTCACCCTGGGAGACGGCGCCGGAACGGGCCGACAGCTCCTCGGCGGGGGCGCCGAGGAGCGCGTCCACGAAGGCGAGGATGGTGGTGCCGTCCAGCTCGCAGTGCTCCACGTTGATGCCCGCCGTGCCGTCGGCGAAGACGATCAGCGAGACCGCCTTGTCGAACCAGCGGTTCGCGCTCTCGCCGTGCAGCAGGTGGTCGCACGCGTCGTGCTCGCCGGCGGGGACGAAGTCCTCCAGGCAGACGCAGAACAGCGCGGTCTCCACCTCGTCGAGCGACGCGGCGTTGCGGGGATGGTGCTCGATGAGCGCGCGGCGGGCCCGCGCCCACTCCGCCCGCGCCATGGTGGTGAGGTGCCCGGCCGGCGCGTCCGGGCTCGCGTCCGACTTCATGATCGTCTGGAGGGCGGCGGCGAGCTCGTCCAGCGTGTACGGGCGGCCGCCGGGGCAGAGCACGTCCATCCGGAACATCGTCCCCCGGAAGAACACCACGATGTGCCGGGCGTCGGACGGTCCCGGCCACTCCTCGGAGTACGGCGCGCGGACGGTGTCCTGCACCTCGCCCGGGATCCGGGTGGTGGAGAACAGGAACCGCTGCTGCACCATCGACAGCGGCCGGCCGCGCTGCGTCGCCGGCGGGACGCGCTCGGCGTCCACCCGCAGCTTGTGGTCCAGCGCCCCGGCGATCAGGCCGGCGGCGCGCTCCGCCTGCCCGGTCCCGGGCGCGTCGCCGAAGAGGAAGAAGAAGTTGGCGTTCAGCGCGATCCGGTCGCGCCGCCCCAGGTAGCGGTACGGCCAGAACGTGTCGAGCCAGCTGTGCACGCCCTCTTCCGCGTCGTAGCGCTCCAGCGCGGCGTGCAGGACGGGGCCGGGCCCGCCGGGGCGCCGGAACTCCTCCACCGCCGCCCTCGTCTCGGCCAGCTGGGCCTCGTCCAGCAGCGGCGCGCACCATTCGAGCAGCCGGGCGCAGCTGTCGTCCAGGGCGGGCAGCGGCACGCGGGGCAGGCCGTCCTCGGCGCCGAAGGTGCGGGCGGGCGGCTCGTGACTACTGTTCAATTCGACGGTCCCTCGGTCCGGGTGGGCGTTGTCGGGCTGCCGCGGTCCATCATCGCGCGGCCGGGCGGGATACGTGCAGGCATGCGGAAAGCCAGCCGTCGCGTTCCGGGCCGCCGGGGTCCACGCCGGCGGCGGACAGCGTCTCCAGCACCTGCGCCTGCTCGCCGGCGTTCGCGAACCGGCGCTGCCGGAACGTCTCCGCCGGGTGGACGGTCTCGTAGCCGGCCGCGTCCAGGATCTTCTCGACCGGATCGAACGGGAACATCCGCAGCACGAAATGCGCCATCCACGGCAGGCGGCCCGCCGGGGCCGCGTCGACGATCCGTCCCAGCGTCCGCTCGGTGACGTAGCCGACGCAGCCGGTGGAGATCACCAGATCGGCGGCGGCGAGCAGCTCGCGCTGCGCCGGGTCCGGCTCGTTCTCCTCCAGGTCGGCGTGGACGGCGCCGTCGACGAACCCGGCCCCGGTCGCGTACGCGAGGGCCGGGCCGGAGGAGTCGAGACCGATGAACCGGACGCCGTCGGCCGTACCGGCCCTCGAACGCACCAGCTCGCGGTCGCGCTCCAGCAGTGCGGCCACGCTCAGCTCGGCGGCGCCGGGGCCGCTGTAGCGCTCGTACAGCTCGTCCATGGTCGCGTCGCACTTCAGCAGGGCGGCGTTGATGCCGTACGAGCAGCCGATGTCGAGAACGGTCGGGTTCCGGACCCCGGTGGCGTCGCGGTACTCCCGGATGAGGGCGCGGAAATGCGGCTTGGCGAGTTGCGGGATGTAGTAGTCGAGTTCGCGGAGGGTGCTGAAATAGGCGCGGGGATCGGGCCGGGTGTAGATGTCGTCCAGGCAGATCTTGCCGGTGGTGTCGGCGCGCACGGTCTCGTTCCTCTCGGGGCGTCGCGGCGTGACGAGCGGGGGAGAGCGCTGGGTGGTCGCGAGGATCAGTCGAGGAGGGAGTCGACCCGTACGGCGCGGCCTTCGGCGGCCAGGTGCTCGGGCAGCACGCGGCCGAACAGCTGCCGGGTCCGCGCCACGCTGCCGATGACGCCCGGCCGCTCGCTGTAGGCGAAGATCGCCGTGTGCCGGGCGGTGCCGCCCCGGACGGGGCTGACCCGGTGCAGCGAGTAGCGGCCCTTGAAGAGCTGGAGGTCGCCGGGGCGCAGCTCCAGCCGCCGGACCAGCCGGTCGCCGCGGCCGTCCAGGACGGCGCGCACGTCGGCGAAGTTCTCCGCTTCGGCCGTCCTGATGTTCGGGCAGTATTCGAAGATCCCGCCGTCCTCGGCCGGCTGCGTGAGCATGCTGACCGTGAACTCGTTGGTGTCGAAGTGCCAGGGGTGCTCCATGCCGGGGCGGACGACGTTCAGGCACAGCCCCGAGAGCGGGTCGGCCAGCTCGTGCACGCGGTCCAGCCCGAAGCAGTCGGCGACGAAACGCTGGAACGGCCGGCTCGTGTAGAGCCGCTGGACGAGGTGGCCCGCGGGGATGAGGTCGCGCGCGACGAACGCGTTGCCGCGCTCGATCGGGACGCGGCCGGGATGGTCGGCCGGCAGCGACGCGTCCACCTCGATGTTGTAGGCGTTGACGGTCTCGACCTCGAAGTGCGCCCGCGGCGCGATGGCGGCGCATTCGGCCCGGAGCGCGTCCTGGAGTTCCGGCCGGACGAAGTCCGGCAGCACGCTGCATCCGCTTTCCCGCAGTTCCCGGCGGGTGTGCTCCACCAGAGCGCGCCAGGCGGCGCCGCCCGGTTCCGCCAGCGGATAGCGGCCGGTGTCCACCACCTGTTCGACGTCCCGAGCCCCGGGCATGCCCATGAAGATCCTCTCCACCTGGGCGTCCCGGTGCAGGAGCCGCCCGCCGTCAAGACCCTCGATCCGCGAACAGGCCACGCTGCCTGCGTCCTGCGGTCCCGCCGGCCGTGCGGCGGTCCCCACGACGGTTTCTTAGCACAGTCGCCCCCGGAAACAATGGCCGGACTTTCCGTCCCGGACCCCCGGCGGCCACCGGTCCGGACGGTGACCTGGCGGTCCGGCCACCGCCGCCCGGGGCGCCTCCGGCCGGCAGTGTGGCCCAAGTCACGGTCTTGCCGCCCGCTCCGGGCGGGACGCGGTCAGACGCCCGCCTTCACGGCCGCCTCGCGCACGGCGGGGGCGATCTCGGCGGCCCAGCGGCCGAGCGAGGCGGCGTCCTGGGTGCCGCCGTCGGGCGCGAAGAGCGTGAACCCGGCGGCGCCGTGCCGCAGGACGGCACCGGTCAGCTCCTCGATCCACTGGCCGGCGGAACCGCCGATCCAGCGGCCGTCCTCGTCGCGCGTGGCGGCCAGCGGCCGCTCGGTGATCAGCCCGGGGAGGTTGAAGACCGTGCGGATCTCGCGCGGATCGCGGCCCGCCTCCGCCGCCGCCTCGTCGATGACCGGGCGCGAGGTCCGGTACCGCTCGCTGAGCCAGTCGGCGGCGTGGCCGGGGATCCAGCCGTCGGCCACCCGGCCGGTCGCGGCGAGCGACTTCGGCCCGACCGACCCGGTCCACACCGGCGGCGCGGCCACCGGCGCCGGCTCGATCCCGTTCACCCGGTAGTGGCGCCCCTCGAAGGTCACCGGCGAGCCCCCGCCCGACAGCTTCTTGACCAGGGTGATCGCCTCCTCGAACGCCTCAACGGCCTCGGCGGGCGACAACCGCGGCACGCCCATGTCGGCGATGCGGTCCCATAGGCCGCCCGCGCCCATGCCGAGCACCACGCGGCCATCCGACAGCGCCGACAGCGACGTCACCGTACGCGCGAGCATGGGCGCGGGCCGGGTCGGCAGGTTGGTGACGTTGGCGAGGCCCGCGATGCGCTCGGTGCGTCCCAAGAGGAAGCCGAGCGCGGCGTAGGCGTCCAGGCGCCCGCCGAAGTAGGGGTGGTCGGACAGCGAGAAGTGGTCGAGCCCTTCCCGGTCGGCCTGCCGGACCATGCGGAGCAGCGCCGGCGCGTCGTCGATGCCGCTGTGCGCGCCGAAACCGAAGACGACTTCCTGTGCGGACATTGTGCTGCCTCTCAAGAGTTTAAGTTCGTGCCACGAACGATAATAGTTCGCATCACGAACCGCAAGCCCGCGCAGGGCCGCGACGACCTGCCGTGAGGGCCTACGGCCTGCGTGCGAGAACCAGACGGTGGCGCGGGCTGCCGTCCGGGCGTTCACCCAGGCCGTCCAGCGGGACCGTGGTCACCGAGAAACCCGCCGCCGCCAGGTCGGCGCGGACCGCGCCCAGCGGGCACGTGCGGTAGTACATGACGAACGGAGGGCGCCACACGGCGTTCCGGACCCGCATCGCCGCGTCGAACCCGAGCAGCGCCCAGTACAGGCCCGACGTGACGGGCGGCGGCGCGCCGATCGGGAAGGCGAAGAGCCCGCCGGGCCGCAGCGCCCGGTACACACCGCGGAAGAGCGCGGGCCGTTCGGCGGGCAGGAAGTGTCCCAGCGCACCGAACGTGACCGCGAGGTCGAACCCCTGGGTGAACGGCAGCGCGCGGACGTCGGCCCGCACCCACGCGGCGTCCGGGTGCGCCTCCCGCGCCTGCGCGAGCATGCCGGCGCTGAAGTCGACGCCCGTGACCCGCTCCCGGCAGAGCGGTTCGAGGACGCCCATGCCCGCACCGGTCCCGCAGCACACGTCCAGCCCATGGTCGAACGGGCCGAACGGGCCCAGCGCGGCGGCGGTGGCGTCCAGCACGCCGCCGGGGGTACGGAACGGCGTCCGGTCGAACTTCGGCGCGAGCAGGTCGTACCCGCGCTCGACCGAGGACAGCGCCTGGATCGCCAGCTCGCGCAGGGACGGACCTTGAGGCGAGAACACCGCCCCAGAGTATTACCGCCCGCCCCTCCGGGCACCGCCCGCGCATCCCCGCGCCCCAGCGGGCATCCCCCTGACGCGCAGTCCGCGCTAGGGAGTCACGGATGCGGAGGGGGTGCAGGCGGGGGAACGCTGTTCCGTATTGGCTCACACCCGGTCTCGAAGCGCCTCCCGTGCGCGTGCGACGCCGGCGGGCCGGGGTGGGCCTGGGCGTGGGGCGCGGGTACGGCTTCCCCCGCAGGTGGCCCCCGTGCTCAGGTCCCTGGCCCCGTGGTCGGCCCCGTACCCCCTGGGGTGCCCCCGGGGGTCGCCTAGGGATCGGCCCCCGTTCCCTAGGGACCGGGGCCAGGCTCTCCCTGATGCGACCCGGGTTCTCGCGCGGCGAGAGTGAGTCGTGTTCGGCGGCGGGCGTCCGCCGGCGGGACGAACGGAGGGGCCATGGCGGTCGAGGCGAGGATCGCGTCGAAATCGCGAGCGAGCGCACATCCCGGACCACGAGACCAGACGAGTTCCCTCGACCAGGCCGCCGCCGTCTTCACCGAAGTGCGCTCGCGCCTCTTCGGCATCGCCTACCGGATGCTCGCCAGCTCCGCGGAGGCCGAGGACATCGTCCAGGAGACGTGGCTGCGCTGGCAGGGCGCCGAGCGCTCGGCCGTCGCCAACCCGGCCGCGTTCCTGACCCTGATCACGACGCGGCTGTCCATCAACGCCGCGCGGTCCGCCCGCGCCCGCCGCGAGACCTACATCGGGCCCTGGCTGCCCGAGCCCATCGACACCGGCGCCGACCCCGCCGCCGGGGCCGAGCGGGGCGAGGCGGTCGAGTTCGCGCTGCTGCTCCTGCTGGAGAGGCTCACCCCGGCCCAGCGGGCCGCGTACATCCTCCGCGAGGCCTTCGTCTACCCGTACGAGCAGATCGCCGAGATCATCCAGCTCAGCCCGGCCAACGTCCGCCAGCTGGTGAGCCGCGCCCGCAAGCACCTGAACACCGACCGGCACGAGCCCATCGACGCCGTCGAGCACCGGCGACTCCTGGCCACCTTCCTCGACGCCGCGCAGGAGGGGAACGTGACGGCCCTGGAGGACCTCTTCGCCGCGGACGTCGTCGACGCCTCCGCCCGCGTGCGAGGGCCGGACCCGGCCCTGACCGGCCTGGCGTCCTGAACCGGCGGGCGGCCGGTCAGTTCCGCTTCACGACACCGGTGAGGCCCGCCACCACGGCCGTGGTGAGGATCCACCCGGCGGCGATGAGCACCCAAGTGCAGTACGTGGCCGCGCCCTGGGGCTGCCACGCCTTCTGCTGCCCCAGGTCGACGACCGGCAGCAGCACGTCCAGCGTGTACGCGAACGCGTTGAAGGCGGGCCCGTTCGGGTTGGTCCGCGTCATGGCGCCGGGGTGCGCGCGGGCGAACACCCATGTGCCGGCGGCGAGCAGCCCGGCCAGCCAGGCGGCGGCGAGCCGGGTCCGGTAGCCGTAGCCGACGGTCACCTCCAGCAGCCGGTTGGCCAGCCGGCCGCCGAGGCCGAGGACCTGCCTGCGGTGCCGCTGCTTGGCGATGGAGACCCGGCGCGCCGCCTCCTCCTGCCCGGCCCGCCGGTACGCGGCGGCCAGCTGGTCGTACGCCTGGGGCTTGTAGCCGCCGCCGTCGCGGGCCAGCCAGCGCAGCCGTTCCCGGCCGTCCGCCGAGTCGTCGGTGAGGGCGTCGTACGCGAAGCCGTCCAGGTGGAGGACGGCGGGCCACGTCCGCGGCTCGTCATGGAGGGTCCCGACGCGCGCGCCGGTGAGGTTCACCGCTCCGTCCGGGGCCTCGCGGGGCAGCAGGACCAGCTCGCCGGCCCGGGCCGCCTCCAGATCGAGGGCCTGCCGTCCGGGGTTGCGCAGCCGGGAGTCGCGCAGGTCGAGCTGACCGTCCACGATGGCGCCGCCCAGCTGCATCTGGCCGTCGGCGGTGAAGCCATTGCGGCACAGGAGATCGCCCTCGACGCGGATCCGGACCGCGTAGACGGCCCGGCCGCCGGGGTTGTGCAGCCGGGCGCCGGTGAGGTCGCAGACCCCGCCGATCCGGGCGCCGATGGCGCGGACCTCGCCCTCGGCGGTGAAGCCGTTCCGGCAGAACAGCGACTGCCTGGTGGTGAGCGCGTCGGCGTTCAGGGCCCGGCCGCCGGGATCCGACAGGCGCGCCCCGTCGAGATGGAGCTGGCCGTCGATCTGCACGCGGGACAGGTTCACCTCTCCTTGGGCGCTGAGGCCGCGGCACAGGATGTCGTGCTCCACGATGACGCCGTAGCCGTCCAGCGCGGTGCCGCCCGGGGCGTTCAGGACGGCCCGCGACATGTCGAGGTGGGAGATGCGGGCGGCCGACACGTTCACCCTCCCCTCTGCGCGGAGGCCCTCGCACAGCATGTGCTGCCCGACGGTGAGCCAGCTCGCCTGGAGCGCCGTCGCCCCCGGATTGGACAGCCGGGCGTCCTGCAGCTCGAAGCGTCCGCCGACGCGGGCGCCGAGCAGGCGGACCTCGCCCTCCGCCGCGAACCCGCCGCCGCAGAACAGGCCCTGCTCGACGACGAGCCGGTCCGCGTTCAGGGCACGGCCGCCGGGATCGGCCAGGCGGGCGCGGCGGAAGGACAGCTTCCCGCCGATGCCGGCGCCCAGCAGGTCGACGGTCCCCTCGACGGCGGATCCGTCGTTGATCTCCAGGTCGCCGGTGGTGCGCAGGCCGCGGGCGAGCAGGCCGGGCATCCGGCATCCGCGCAGGCGGACGGTCAGGGCGGTGGCGTCGTCCAGGATCACCGGGCCGTCGAAGCGGCAGCCGTCCAGGTGCAGGGGGCGGGTGAGCGTGCACGCCTCCAGATCCAGCGGGCCGGTGATGAGCGCGCCCCGGATCCTGACCGGCCGTACCCGGCCGCCGCCGTCCGGCGGTGCCGCGGTGAGCACCTCGCCGAGCCACCCGCCCCGCAGCGTCCGGCGGGCGGGATCGCCGCCGCCGAGGTCGACCGGGTCGCCGGCGGCGACCGCCGCCGCGATCCGCCGCTCGTTCCCGGCCGGTCCTTCATCGGTCATCGCGCCCCTCCAAGCGGCCGGCTCCGCGCGGCCCCGCGTCATGTACGGCCGCCACGTGCAAGTATTTCCGGTCCTATGTGCGCAATTTACGAGATGTCGCGCGATTGCCGTGATCGCCAATGAAAAACCATTCGCCTGCGCGGGCGGCCCGGGGCACCATGGAGGGCCGGCGGCGTGGGAAGGGCGGGGGATTCCAGTGCTCGGTGTACGGGGTGGCTCCCGGGAAGAACGGTCGCCCCGGAAACGGGCGGTCCTGCTGGCCCTGAGCCACTACTGCGACATACTGCGCCGCCAGTGGCGGATCTCGGTCCCGGCGATGACCCTGCCGGCGCTCGGCAACACCTGCCTGTTCTACCTGACACCGCTGATGGTCGCCGCCCTGGTGGGGCACCTGGCCGGCGGCGGGGAGGGCACGCTCGCCGCGCTCATGCCCTACGTCCTCGGCTTCGCCGGGCTGATGCTGGCGGGCGAGGGGCTGTGGCGGGCGGGCATCCACTTCCTCAACCGGGTGGACGCCCGGGGCGTCGAACGGCTCGGCGTCATCGGCATGGACGAACTGCTCGCCAAAGACGCCTCCTTTTTCCAGGACAACTTCGCCGGCGCGCTGACCAAACGGATACTGAATTTCTCCGGCGGTTTCGAGAGCTTCGCCGACACGCTCACTTTCTCCGTCATCGCGAACGTGGTCCCGCTGGCCTTCGCCTCGGTGGTCCTGTGGCGGTACCACCCGGTGCTGGTCCTCGTGCTGGTGGGGCTGATCATCGTCACCGGGTTCCTCATCGCGCCGTTCATCCGCCGCCGGCAGGCGCTGGTGGACGAGCGCGAGGCCGCCAAGGTGCGGGTGTCGGGCCATGTCGCCGACGTGATGACCAACATGGAGACGGTCCGCGCGTTCGCCGCCGAGGAGCGGGAGGGCGCCGAGTTCCGCGGCCGGATCGCCGAGCAGGCCCGGCTGTCGCTGCGGTCCTGGGACTACGCCAACCTCCGGGTCGACATGATCGTGGCGCCGATGTCCATCCTGACCAGCGCGCTGGGACTGCTCGCCGCGGTCGCGCTGCGCGGCGGGCTCGGGGTGGAGGCCATCGTGGTGACGTTCTCGTACTACACCAACGCGACCCGGATCATGTTCGAGTTCAACCAGGTCTACCGGCGCCTGGAGAGCACGCTGACCGAGGCCGCGCAGTACACCGAGCTGCTCCTGGAGCCGCCGACCGTCGTGGACCCACCCGATCCGGAGCCGCTGCGCCCGGACGGCGCGGCGGTCCGCTTCGAGCGGGTGCGCTTCGCGCACGGCGGCGGCGCGCCCCTGTTCGACGGGCTGGACCTGGAGATCCCCAGCGGTGCCAGGGTCGGCCTGGTGGGCCGGTCCGGCGGCGGCAAGACCACCCTCACCCGGCTGCTGCTGCGGCTCATGGACGTCGACGGCGGCCGCGTCCTCATCGGCGGCCAGGACATCGCCCGGCTGCGCCAGCGCGACCTGCGCGGCCTGATCGCGTACGTTCCGCAGGAGCCCGCGATGTTCCACCGGTCGGTGTACGACAACATCGCCTTCGCCAGGCCCGGCGCCACCGAGGCCGACGTGCTGCGGGCCGCGCGGGCGGCGCACGTCACCGAGTTCGCCGAGGGCCTTCCGGACGGCTTCGGCACGCTGGTCGGCGAGCGGGGCGTCAAGCTGTCCGGCGGCCAGCGGCAGCGCGTCGCGCTCGCCCGCGCCATCCTCCGGGACGCCCCGGTCCTGCTGCTCGACGAGGCGACCAGCGCCCTGGACTCCGAGAGCGAGCTGCTCGTCCAGGAGGCGCTGTGGCACCTGATGCGCGACCGCACCGCCCTGGTCGTCGCGCACCGGCTGAGCACGGTCGTCCGGATGGACCGGCTGATCGTCCTCGACCGTGGCCGCGTCCTCGAACAGGGCCCCCACCGGGAGCTTCTCAAGGCCGGGGGCCCCTACGCCCGGCTCTGGCACCACCAGTCCGGCGGCTTCCTCACCGAGGACACCGAGGATTCCGGGGACAGCGGGGACACCGGGGGCGCAGAGGTCTCAGAGGGCACCGCGGAGTCCCGGGACGCCGCCGAGGACTCCCTCGACCGCCGCCCGGCGTGACCGGGCGCGCGGCCGGCGTCCCGGGGCGGCGGCGCCGGCCCGCCCCCGCTCGGGCCGGGCCGCCGGGGACGGGGCCGGGGGAAGCGTCACCGGCGCGGTTCCCAGCGGAAGAGCCGGGAGGCCAGCGCGACGGAGACGGCGACCCAGGCGAGCGTGGGCGCCAGCAGGGGCAGCGAGTCCGCCACGGGCACGCCGCCGTTCCAGGCGTTGACGGCCAGCTCGGTGGCCGAGCCGCCGGGCAGCAGCCGCTTGAGCAGGGCGAGTTCCTCCGTCCCGCTGATCCCCACCCAGCTCGCCACGGCGATGGTGCCGAGGCTGACGGGCAGCGTGGTCACCTGCGCGTGCTCGGGGGAGTTGGTCAGCCCCGCCGTCGCCAGCCCCAGGCCGAGCATCATGACCGTCATCGACAGGACGGCCGCCGCCAGGAGCGCGACGTCGGCCGGCCCGCCGGCGACCGCGGCCAGCACGGCCAGCAGCACGGCCGCCTGCACCAGCGAGAGGACGGTGACCGGGAGCAGCAGCCCGGACAGGATGCCGGCGTCGCCGGCCGCGGTGGAGCGCAGCCGCTTGAGGAAGAGGTTCTGCCGGCGCGAGGCCAGGGTCGTCACCGAGGTGGCGTAGAGCCCGAACGCCCCCACCGTGAACACCATGATCGCCGCGATGTAGCCGAGGCTGGCCATCTTCGCGAAGACCTCGTGCTGGTAGATGAAGTACGCGCTGACGGCCGCGGGCATGACGAGACTGGTGACCAGCACCAGCCGGTTCCGGAAGATCTGGATCAGCTCGCCGAGAGCGATGGGGAGCACGGGGAGTCCTTTCCTGGAGGAGGAGGGGCGTTCACTCGTTGCCGATGGAGCGGAAGACGTCGTCGAGCCGGGTCGGCCCGGCTTCGAGGTCCCCCGGTTCCACGGCGTGGTGCCGCGCCCAGTGGAGGAGGGTGTACAGATCCCCCGGCAGGTCGAACGTCTCGATGAGGAAGCGCCCGTCGCTCTCGCGCGCGGCCCGCAGCGGCGGTGCCGGCGCGTCCGCCGGGAGGGAGAAGCGGATGGTGGCGGGAAGCGTCCGCGTCAGCTCCGAGACGGTCCCCTCCCGGTGGAGGACGCCCCGGTGCATGAGCCCGATGCGGTCGGCGTGCTGCTGCGCCTCTTCCAGGTAGTGCGTGGTGAGGACGATGGTGGAGCCGTCCTCGCGCAGCCGGCCGACGGCGTCCCAGAGATGGTCACGGGACTGGATGTCCAGGCCGGTGGTCGGCTCGTCCAGGAAGATCAGCTCGGGTGCTCCGTACACGGCGGTGGCGAAGTCCAGGCGCCGCTTCTCGCCGCCGGAGAGCTGCGACACCCTCGTCCCGGCCTTGCGGGTGAGATCGACGACGCCGAGCACGCGCTCCACCGTGTCGGCGCGCCGGGTGAGCTTCCCGATCAGCCGGACGGACTCCCGCACCGTCAGGTCGGGGGAGAACCCGCTCTCCTGCAGCATGACGCCCATCCGGGGCCGGACGGAGCGGCGGTCGCGCGGGCTCCGCCCGAACACCCGGACGGTGCCCGAGGTGGCCGCGCGGTGGCCCTCGACGGTCTCCAGGGTCGAGGTCTTGCCCGCCCCGTTCGTGCCGAGGAGCGCGTACAGCTCGCCGGGCCGCACCTGGAAGGACAGGTCCCGGACGGCGTGGAAGTCGCCGTACTTCAGATTCAGACGATCGACGTCGATGACGGGTGTGGAGGACATGGCACCGATTCCAGCCGCCGCCGCGCCCGCCCGGCAGTGGGGCCACGTCATCACCTCGGCATGACGTTCCGCTGGGCGAAGGCATGACACGGCGTCACTGGTGACGCCGCGGAGCGGGAAGAATACTGGAAGGCGACCTTGCCGCATCCTGCCGCACCTTGCCGCATCCTGCCGTTCGCACCCGGAGACCATATGGATCCCAGCCCTTCGCGCCCGCGCGCCCGCATGGCGTCCGGGCACTACGAGGAGGTGCGGGGCCGGCTGAAGACGCTGAACATCGCCACGATGGTCGTGGCCATCGGCCCGGTGGGGGCGATGCTGGTGGCGATCGACGCGCGGGCGTGGTGGGAGGCCGCCGTCCTGAGCCTCGGCGTGGCCGCGGGGCTGGTGGCCGTGGTGTGCTGGACGCCCACCGGCTTCTCCCGGGTCGTCCTGCCCTGCACGATCGTCGCCGCGGCGGTGTGGGTCGCCGGTGCGCTGGCGGTGGGCGGGTTCACGGCGTTCTACGGCATCTCCGTCGTGGGCTCCGTCTACGCCCCGAAGCTGCCGCGCCACCGCGCCTTGGCCGCCGCCGCGCTGATCGTCTTCATCCCCCTGGTGGGGGCCATGCGGCTGGTGGTGGCGCGGGAGGACGTGCCCGACGACCTGGTCTCGTACGTCCTCATCCCGGCGGGCGTCGCCGCGGTGTCGACCGCCGGCATGTTCGCCGGCCAGTGGTACTACGACCTCGTCGAGGAGCTGGCGGAGTCCCGGGAGCGCCAGGCCGAGCTGGCCGTCGTCCGCGAGCGCGTGCGCTTCGCCGGCGACCTGCACGACATCCAGGGCCACACTTTGCACGTGGTGAAGCTGAAGGCCGCACTGGCCCGGAAGCTGGTCCGCGCCGACCCGGGCCGGGCGGAGGAGGAGCTCGGGGAGATCCACGCCCTCGTCGGCGAGACCATCGCGCGGACCAAGGAACTCGCCTACGCGCAGCGGCGGCTCAACCTCTCCGCGGAGCTGGAGAACGCCAAGAACCTCTTCGAGGCGGCGGGCATCCGCGTCCGCGTGGACCGCGAGGCCGGCGCCGGCGGCGGCGCCGACGAGCTGCTCGGCCAGGTCCTCCGGGAGACGACGACCAACATCCTGCGGCACGCGCAGGCCGGGCGGGTACGGATCACGCTCACGAAGGAGGGCATCACCATCGTCAACGACGGCGCCCAGGAGGCCCCGCTCCCGGAGCTCCGGGGCCTCGCCAACCTCAGGGAGCGGATCGCGGACGCCGGGGGCGAGCTGACGGTCGAGCAGAAGGGCGGGAGCTTCCTGACCGCCGCGGCGTTCCCGCACGGCCGTACCGGAGCGGGGGAGGGCCGGTGACCACCGTGGTGCTCGCCGACGACGAGGCCCTGCTCCGCAAGGCGATGGCGGCGCTGCTGCCGCTCGAAGGCGAGATCACCGTGCTCGCCGAGGCGGCGGACGGCGCGGAGGCCGTCGAAGCCACCCTGCGGCACCGGCCCGACGTGCTGGTCATCGACCTGGAGATGCCGGACGTGGACGGTCTCGGCGCCGTCGCGGCGATCCGCGGTACCCTGCCGGACCAGGTCGTCCTCATGCTGACCCGGCACGCCCGGCCCGGAGTGCTCCGCAAGGCCCTGAAGCTGGGCGTCCAGGGCTTCGTCAGCAAGTCCGCGGATCCGGCGCACATCACGTCGGTCATCCGGATGCTGCACGAGGGCCGGCGGTGGATCGACCCGGACGTGTCGGCGCTCGCCCTCGTCGACGACAACCCGCTCACCGACCGCGAGGCCGACGTGCTCCGCGCGACCCGCGAGGGCTACTCGGTCGCCGACATCGCCGCCCAGCTCCACCTGGCGGAGGGCACCGTCCGCAACTACCTCTCCAACGCGATGCAGAAGACCCAGACCCGCACGCGCCACGATGCGGCCCGCTACGCCCGCGACCACGACTGGCTGTAGCGGGCTCGCACGGCGCGCGTTCAGGTCCGGGCGGCGGCCTCCTGGAGGACGGTCAGGTCGCGGAGCAGCTCGGACGCGGTGATCTCGTCGAGGTCGCCGAGCCGTGCGGTGCCGTCGGCGCCCGAGCCGTGCCGGTCGCCGGACACGAAGGCGTTGACGACGGTGTGCTCCTCGAACGCGTGGACGTCGGCCGCGACGAAGCCGGGGTCCAGGTTGAGGATCGCGTACCGGTCGCCGGGCAGGGGGCGCAGGAAGGCGTGCTCGATGCCCGCGTCCTGCGGAACGCCGCGTTCCCAGCCCCGGCCGGTCAGGCCGAGGATCACGCCGGCCGGCACGGTCAGGCCCTCGAACCGTTCGAGCCGGGAACCCGCGCGCTCCGCCGCGGTGAGGCGGTGCGCCTCGCGGGTGAGCTGCGGGAACGGCTGGGCGATCTCGTAGTCGGCGAAGACCTGCCCCCAGGCCGCGAGGTCGTCGCCGAGGTCGAGCGGGTGCGCGATGCCGACCCGGGCGTCCGCGGGGAGGGCGAAGGCGTCGTCGGCGGCGTCGGCGAGGGTGAGGTCCTCGGCGAGCCGGAACGCGCGGGTGCCGGCGCCGGTGTCGGCGAGCCAGACGAGGCGGCGGGCGACCTGCCGGGTCAGCGGGTGCCGGGCGAACAGCTCGGTGAACTCCCCGGCGGTCCAGCGGCGCCGGTCGGCCATGGCGCGTTCGAGCCGGTGGACGAGGTGGGACGCGATGCCGCGGACGTCCTTCTTGAGCTGGGAGAACCGCTGGTACGCGGCCGGGGCGAGCTGCGCGTCGTCCTTCGCGCCGGGCTTGGGGAGCGACTTGCGGAGCTTGCCGTTCTGGTCGATCACCTGCGGCTTGAGCGCCTCGTCGAACGTGATGGTGAACGTCCGGGGCCCGTAGTCCAGGGTGAGGGCGCCGGCGGCGTCCAGGTCGAGCGTGGGGACGAGGCGGTCCGCGAGCTGGTCGGTGGTGAGGCCGAGCCGCTCGGCGATCTGCCCGATCCGTTCGAGGGCCTTGGCCTTCAGCCCCTTGTACCGGACCCGCTGCGCGATCTGGTTGAGGCACATCAGCGCGGTGTCGGTGCCGAGGGCGGCGAGCACGTCCAGGCCGGTGACGGCGCGGGCGTGCCCGCCCTCGCCCGGCCACTCCCGCAGGAGCGGGGTGAGGCGGCGCGCGGCGTCGTCGTCGCCGATCAGGCCCAGCTGGGTGAACGCCCAGCCGTTCCGCGACGGCATGCCGTTGGACCGCCAGGCGGCGAACACGGCCCAGGAGAACGCGGCCAGGGACGCCGGGTCGCACGTCTCGCGCACGATCCGCAGGCCGGGATGCGGGCGGTCGAGCGGTGAGAGGGCCAGGATCGTGAGCAGGTGGACGACCGATTCGCCGGGCAGCCGGGTCCGCCCGCCGCGCAGCAGCACCTGGGGGAGCGCGGCGGGGTCGAGCCAGTCGGGTACGGCCGGGACGGTGGGCGGGACGACGTCCAGCGGGTCGGTGGCCAGGAGCGTCCGGAGCCCGCCGGCGGCGCGCTCGCCGTACTCGCCGGCGGCGGACAGCACCGCCCCGTCGCCGTGGACGGAGGCGATGTGGCGCAGCGCGGCCTCGGCCGCCTGGCGGGCGGGCCCGGCCTTGCCGAGCGCGGCGGGGACCAGCATCCGGGCGGCGGCGGTGCCGTGCCATTCGAGCCAGGCGGCGGCGGTCCGCCGGACGGCCTTGAGCCGCACGAGCCAGTCCGCCATGAGCGCGGCGACCTCGGTGCCGCAGTACGGCAGCAGGAACTCGCCGAACATGCGGGAGTTGTTCCGCGCCCCCCGCAGCACGTGCGGGTAGACCTCCATCCCGAACCGCGCCACCGTCCGTTTGATCGCCCCGGGGACCCGGTGCGTCTCGGTGGTGTCCCAGTCGGGGAGCAGCGGCTCCGCCACGTCGAGCGGGGCCTGCGCGAACACCAGGGGCAGGACGATCCCGCTGTCGCGCCAGTCGCCGGGCCGCCAGATCCGGTCCCAGTCCGGCTTGACGCCGTAGTGGCCCACCCACTCCCTGATGTCGGCCTCGGCCCAGGCCTTGTGCGCGCCGTCCGTCCAGTGGATCGCGACCTCCTCGGGGGCCTTCAGACCCGGGACGGTGACCGGCTCGGCGATCTCCGAACGGCGCGTCCAGGCGGGCGCGACGAGCACCTTGGGCAGGGTGTCCGCGGCGGCCTCGGGGAAGGGCCGTGCCCTCTCCAGGGCGGCGGCGACGAGGTCCCGTCCTCCGGCGGTGAGCGCGGGAGCGGTGGAGCGGAGCAGGTCCGGCTCGGTACGGGCCCAGCCGTCGAGCACGCCGTACGCGGTGACGCCCGCGCGGCCTCCCTTGGAGCACAGCCGGGTGGTGTGGCGCAGCGTCCGCACCGGGTAGCGGCGCAGCGCGTCCCGTAGCGGCTCCGCCACGGGGCGCCGCTCGCCGATCTCCAGCAGCAGGCGGAACGACGCGTCGCCGGGGATCGCGGCCAGCACGTCGAAGGGGACGTCCTCATGGCCTTCGAGCGCCCCGGCGACCAGCGGGGCGAGCGCGTCCCCCAGCGCCACGGCCATCGTGGCCAGCACCGGGCGTTCGAGGGCCTGGCCGGTCAGGACCGCCGCGTCGCCCAGCGCCGCGAGCTGCTCCGGAGTGCTCAGGGCGCAGAACCGCATGGCCCACACGCTCCCCGCGTAGCCGCGGTCGTTCGGGCGCTCCCGGCACCACTGCTCCACCCAGTCCCGCTCGGTCGGGACGAGGTAGGCGGCCGTCGCCCGCCGGACCGGGGTGGCGCGGAGCGCGGCGAGCCGCTCGACCGCCGCCGCGTAGTCGCCGTCGGACGCGGCGGCGAGCAGGGCGCGCATCCGGCGCCCCGCCCGCCAGCCGGGCAGGTACCGGTCCGGCTTGTCCCGCGGCCCCTCGGTCCACAGGGCGGTGATCTCCCCGGCCCGGCCCTCGCGCAGCGCATGCCGCCACTGCTTGCCCGGAAGGGCGCGCCGTACGGCGATGCCCTGCAGCTCGGTGAACGCGCACGCGGCGAAGGGGACGCCGCGCTCCGCCGCCCACGCGTCGACCACCTCCGCGTACCGCGCGGTGGCCCTCTCCTCGTCCGGGTCCGTCACGGCACCGTCGTGCCAGAGGACGGCGAGCGCGACGACCGCCGCGCCCAGGGGGTCGGCGGCGCCGTCCAGGTAGGCGCGGGCCGCGGCGGCGGTCCCGGCGTCCTTCACCACGGCGAGGACCTTCTCGATCTCGGCGCGGCCGTCGCGCAGCCGGGACCGCCAGCGGGGGAGGGCCTCCGCGCCGGGCTCGGCCGCCGGTACGGGGCCGAGGTCGCGGCGCGGATGCAGGTGCTCCGCCCACGTGTCCGGGATCGTCATGATGTCCTCGTCCGGGAAGTTCATGGACGGAGAGACGGGGCACGCCGCCCGGTGGTTCCCATCTCCGCCGATCAGTCCTCCGCCGGGCCGCGCCGCCGTACCAGGGGCAGGTACACCTCGTCGACGATCTCGACCAGGACGTCGTCGGGGGCGGTGGGGACGCCGCGCACGACGAACTCGTTGCGGAGCAGCACGACGGCCACGGTCGCGACCCGCGGGTGCAGCGCTTCGGGGGCCGCCTCGCCGCGCGCGACGGCGCGTCCCAGGATGGTCAGCCAGGGGGCGGCCACGGCGTCGCCGGACTGGTCCTGGAGCCGCGCCAGCAGTTCCGGGGCGCCGCCGGCCGCGGCGAGCAGCTCGCGCAGGATCGCGCCGAGCGGGGAGCTCCAGTGGCGGTTGGCGCCGCGCAGCAGCTCCAGGGCGTCGCCGCGCAGCTCGCCGGTGTCGGGCGGCCGCGCCGTGGTGGCCATCCGGCGGTAGGCGGCGATGCCCAGTTCGAGGCGGCCGGGCCAGCGGCGGTAGATCGCGTTCTTGTTGGTGCCGGCGCGGGCGGCGACCCGGTCCATGGTCAGCCCGGCGAACCCGGACTCGGTGAGCTCGTCCACCGCCGCGCTCAGGATCGCGTCTTCGAGGGCCGCCCCGCGCCGCCGCGTCTGCCCGCCGCCCGCCGTCCTGCCCGGCTCCGCTGCCATCGCCCCATCCCGTCTTCGGTACGGCTGGTACCTCCCCATCCTCCTTGCAGCCCTAGCCCGCATGCAACTAGGGTACGCCAAGTACCTTAAATGGAAGGTGGGACATGCGCGCCAAAGGCATCAGCTACGACACCGGCTTCGTCTACAAGGGAGTCATCGGCCACGAGCCCTGGGAGCCGGAGACGGTCGAGGAGGAGCTGCGGATCATTCGCGACGACCTGCACTGCACCGCGGTCCGCGTGATGGGCGGCGACCCGGAGCGCATCGAGTTCGCGGCGGCGTGCGCCGCCGGCCTGGGGCTGGAGGTCTGGGTCTCGCCCTACCCGCTGGAGCTGACCGGCGAGGAGATGCTGGCGCTGTTCGCCGACTGCGCCGAGCGCGCCGAACGGATCCGGCGCAGCGGGGCCGAGGTCGTGTTCGTCACCGGCGCCGAGCTCAGCCTCATGGCGCCGGGCTTCCTGCCCGGCGCGGGCACCGCCGAACGGGTCGCGGCGCTACTGCGGCCGGACGGCCTTCCCGAGCGCGTCGCCGAGGTCGGCGCGCGCGTCAACGACTTCCTCGGCAAGGCCGTCCCGCTGGTCCGCGAGCGGTTCGGCGGCAGGGTCACGTACGCCTCGGTCCCGCTGGAGCGGGTCGACTGGACGCTCTTCGACATCGTCTCCGTGGACCTCTACCGCACGCCGGAGGTCGCCGGCCGCTTCGCCGACGGGGTACGGGACCTGGTCGCGCAGGGCAGGCCGGTCGCGATCACCGAGTTCGGCGCCGCCTGCTTCCGGGGCGCCGCCGACATGGGCGCCCGCGGCCTGGAGATCGTCGAGTACGACGCGGACACCCGTGCCCCGCTCCGCCTCGACGGCGAGTACGCGCGCGACGAGGCCGGCCAGGCCGCGTACGTCCGCGAGCTGCTGGAGGTCTTCGACGCCGGCGGCGTGGACGCCGCGTTCGTGTTCACGTTCGCCCTCTACGACCACCCGCACCGCCCGGACGGCGACCCCCGCGACGACCTGGACCTCGCCAGCTACGGCATCGTCAAGGTCCACGAGGATCGCCGCGGAACCGCCTATCCCGGCATGCCCTGGGACCCGAAGGCCGCCTTCACCGCCGTGGCCGACCACTACAGGACGAGCTAGCGCCTCATGGGCCCGGCCGCGCCGGGTATGCCAACCTGCGGATTCACTTCGGACGGGACGTTCGCATTCCCTTTCACCGACCCCGGTGCGGCATCCGGGAAGTGCCATGAGAGGGTTTTAGCAAATGACGAACTATGCGCGTATGTATCGCTTCGGCGTTACCCCTTGGGAGCGCTACGGAAAGGCGGCGGCGCCCAGTATCGCCGCCGTGCTGGATCGGGAAGAGGCCGAGCGCTCCCGCCCGCTCGGCCGGGCCCTGGACCTCGGCTGCGGCCGCGGCCAGTTCACCCCGGAACTCGGCCGCCGGGGCTGGGAGGCGGTGGGCGTCGACTACGTGCCGGCCGCGATCGAGGCGGCCCGGCGCAAGGGCGGGGAAGGGGTCACCTATGTCGTGGGCGACGTGACGGACCTGTCCCCGGCCGACCTGGGAACGTTCGACCTCTTCGTCGACATCGGCTGTTTCCAGGGTTTCGACACCGAGCGGCAGCGGGGCGAGGGGCGGAGCGTGTCCGCGCTGGCCAACCCCGGCGCGACGCTGCTCATGCTCGCCTTCGGCGTCACCCGGCTGCGCGCCCGGATGGGCGGGGTGTCCCAGGCGGAGGTCGAGGCCGCGTTCCCGGACTGGGAGATGCTCGACGTCCGGCCCGCGGAGACCGCCGGGCTGGGCTGGCCGATGAACAGGTCCTCGCCGCGGTGGTACCGGATGCGCCTCCGGCCGGACGGGGATTCGCGGGCCGGCGCCTGAGAACGCGCGGCGGCGCGGCTATCGGGTCTCGCCGCCGGCGCGCACCAGCATCTCGCCGACGGCGATCCGCCGTTCCCGGGTGACGATGTAGCCGATGGCGTCCGCGATGTCCTCCGGCCGCAGCGATTCCATTCCGGTGATCTGCGGGCGTGCCGTTTCGCGGGTGAACTCACCGATGCGGTTCGCCGGTTCGATGTTCGCCGGTTCGATGTTCGCTGGTTCGGTGTCCACGTTTCCGGATTGCACGATGCTCACCCGGACCCCTTCTCCGAGCAATTCCTGCCGGAGCGATTCGGTGAACGCGTTCAGGCCCGAATTGGTCAGACTGTGCACGCTTCCGCCCGGCCGGGCGGCCCGCCCGTCCGGGGAGCCGACGTTCACCAGATCCGCCACCTGCCGCGGCGAGGTCGACGCCGCGTAGATCAGGTGCGGGACGGCGGCGTGCGTGACGTGCAGCAGCGCCGACACGTTGAGCGACACCATCCGGTCCCACTCCTCGACGGTGGCGTGCAGCGCCGGGTTGAGCAGCATGATCCCCGCACTGTTGACCAGGATGTCCAGGCGCCCGAGCCGGTCCAGCGCGTCCTGCACCGCGTCGTCGGCGCGTTCCGGCTCGGTGAGGTCGGCCTCCACCGCGACGGCGTACCCGCCCGACCGCGCGATGCCGTCCGCGACCCGGTCCAGGCGGTCGCGGCGGCGGGCGACCAGGGCGACCGCCGCGCCCTCGCGGGCCAGGCGGCGCGCGGCCGCGGCGCCGATCCCGCCGCCGGCGCCGGTGACGAGCGCGACGGCTCCGTCGAGCGGCCGATCGGATTTGGCTGCCTCGTTCACAGGGAACACCTCGTCATGGGCGTGGATGCCGACGCGCCCAGACTCGCCCGGACGGCCGCCGTACCGCACCAGGGAGACACCCTGGTCCGCCCCGGTGACCGCCCGGGCCGGGGGCGGCCACGCGACCGGTGATCCCGGCCCGCACCTCGACCTTGCTTGACAGGCAAGCGGCGACTTGCATAACGTTGCGTACGTGGGAGACGTGTTCAAGGCCCTGGCCGACCCCACGCGGCGCACCATCCTGGACGAGCTGACCGACCGGAACGGCCAGACGCTCTTCGAGATCTGCACCCGCCTGACGACCAGGCACGGGCTCGGCTCGTCGCGGCAGGCGATCTCGCAGCACCTCGACGTCCTGGAGAGCGCCGGCCTGATCGAGACCAGGCGCGAGGGCCGCTACAAGTTCCATTACATCGACACCGGTCCGCTCGAACCGATCGTCGAGCGGTGGCTCACCAGGTCCGGTGAGCCCGAGCGACCCGGTGAACCCGACAGAGACGAGAGTCCGACATGAGGATCCACCTGACGAGCGTGTTCGTCGACGACCAGGCGAAGGCGGAGCGGTTCTACACCGACGTGCTGGGATTCGTGAAGAAGCACGACGTCCCGGTCGGTGAGGACCGGTGGCTGACCGTCGTCTCCGCGCAGGACCCCGACGGCACCGAGCTGCTGCTCGAACCCAGCGGGCACCCGGCGGTGAAGCCGTTCAAGGAGGCGCTGGTCGCCGACGGCATCCCGGCCGCCTCGTTCGCCGTCGACGACGTCAAGGCCGAGTACGACCGGCTGCGCGGCCTCGGCGTCCGCTTCACCCAGGAGCCCGTGGAGATGGGCCCGGTGACCGCGGCCGTGCTCGACGACACCTGCGGCAACCTGATCCAGATCGCCGCCCAGGCCGGCTAGGACCCGCGGCCGGCGAGGTCCTCCTCCAGGGCGCGTGCGGTGGCGTTCAGGGCCGCGACCAGGGACCGGAGGCGGTGCGGGTCGTAGCGCACGCTGGGCATCGAGACCGACAGCCCGGCGAGCGCGGTGCCGTCCCGGTCGCGTACGGGGACGCCGACGGCGACGAGGCCGCGTTCCGAACGCTCCTTGTTGACGGCGAACCCGTTGCGGCGCAGCCGCTTCAGCTCCGCCCGCAGCCGGTCGAGGTCGGGCCGGTCGGCCGGGCGGTCGAGGTAGCGCTCGGCGGCGTAGACCTCCTCCAGCTCGTCACCGGTGAGGTCGGCGAGCAGGAGGAGGCCCGCCGTCGTGCGGTGGGCCGGGAACACCATGCCCTCCCGGGAGCCGACCCGCAGGGCCTGCCGGCACTCGACGCTGGCGATGAACCGGGCGGTGTCCCCGGTGCGCACGGTCAGGTTCGCGGTCTCGTCCAGCAGATCGACGAGCCGGTGCAGGTGGGGGAGGGCCGCCGCGCGCAGCCGCGACACGAGGGACTGGGAGTGCGCGGCGAGTTCCAGCACCGGCCCGGCGCGGTAGACGCGGTCGTCGTCCTGTACGGCGAAGTCGCGGTAGACGAGCATCGCCAGGAGCCGGTGGGCGGTCGATCTGGCGACGCCCAGCCGCTCGGCGATCTGCGACACGGTCGCGCCGCCCTCCATCTGCAGGATGGTCGCCGTACGCAGCGCGTGGTCCACGCTGGCGATCGGGTAGGGCGGCGGCGTCTTGAGCGGCTTGTCCATGGTGGTGCCCCCTCGGTTCTGCTCTCCAGAATCTACATGTTCTCCCTGGGGGACACGGGGCAGAGTGTGGGGTGTGACTCAGTCCTCCATCGCCCAAGACGTCGCCACGGGTTCCCCGGTCCGGCTCCAGGCCGTCGCCGCGGCGGGGCAGCCCGAGGTCACCCCGGCCCTCGAACGGCTCTACCGGGGCTTCGAACGGGAGCTGCTCGTCCCGCTGTGGACCGAGATCGGCGACCTGATGCCGGCCCACCCGCGCTCGCGCGCCGTACCGCACCTGTGGCGCTGGGACCGGCTGCGGGAGCTGGCGGCCGAGGCCGGCGAGCTGGTCCCCGTCGGCCGCGGCGGCGAGCGCCGGGCCATCGCGCTCGCCAACCCCTCGCTCGGCGGCCGGCCGTTCGCCACCCCGACGCTGTGGGCGGCCATCCAGTACCTCATGCCCGGCGAGGACGCCCCGGAGCACCGCCACACCCAGCACGCCTTCCGCTTCGTCGTCGAGGGCGAGGGCGTGTGGACGGTCGTCGGCCGCGACCCGGTCGCGATGCGGCGCGGCGACTTCCTCCCGCAGGCGGGCTGGAACTGGCACGCCCACCACAACGCCACCGCCGAGCCGATGGCCTGGATCGACGGGCTGGACATCCCGTTCCAGTACGCCACCGAAGCGCAGTTCTTCGAGTTCGGCCGGGACGAGATCAGCGACGCCGAGCGGACCACCCCGGACCGCTCGCGCGCCGAGCGCCTCTGGGGCCACCCCGGCCTGCGGCCGGTGTCCGCCGGCGCGACCGGCCCCGGCTCGCCGCTGCTCGCGTACCGCTGGGAGCACACCGACCGCGCCCTCGCCGACCAGCTCGCCTTGGAGGCCGAGGGGTACGCCGGCACCGTGGAGCCCGGCCACGCCGCCGTGCGGTTCACCGACCCGGCGACCGGCGCCGACGTGCTGCCGACCGTCCGCGCCGAGATGCACCGGATCGCGCGCGGCGCCGAGGCCGCGCCGGTACGCGAGACGGGCTCGTCCGTCTACCAGGTCTTCGACGGCTCCGGCCGCGTCACGGTCGGCGAGACCAGCTGGTCGGTGACGCGCGGCGACCTGTTCGCCGTCCCCTCCTGGCAGCCGCTGTCGGTCCGTTCCGAGGCCGGCGGTAGCGACTCCGACTCCGGCGCCCTGGACCTGTTCCGGTTCAGCGACGCCCCCGTCTTCGAAGCCCTGCGGCTCGACCGCACGCATGTGGAAGGAACCACCCGATGAAGCTCGCCACCCTCCGTATCGGCGGCACCACCCGGGCCGTACGGCTCGACGGTGACGTCCTGGTCGACCTCGGCGTCCCCGACCTGGGGGCCCTGCTCGCCGAGGAGGGATGGGCCGGGCGGGCGGCGGCCGCCACCCCGGCGGACGCGGCGACGTACCCGGTGGACGGGGCCGACTTCGCGCCCGTGGTGCCCGCCCCGTCCAAGGTGGTGTGCGTCGGCCTCAACTACCGCAACCACATCCAGGAGATGGGCCGGGACCTGCCGGAGCACCCCACGCTGTTCGCCAAGTTCGCCGACGCCCTGATCGGCGCGGGCGACGACATCGTGCGGCCCGCGGAGACCGACCGCTTCGACTGGGAGGTCGAGCTGGCCGCCGTCATCGGCGCGCCCGCGCGCCGGGCCCGCGGCGCGGACGCCGAGCGGGCCATCGCGGGCTTCACCGTCCTGAACGACATCACCTGCCGGGACTGGCAGTTCCGCACCCGCGAGTGGCTCCAGGGCAAGATGTGGGACTCCACCACGCCCGTCGGCCCGTACCTCGTCACCCCCGACGAGCTGCCCGGCGGGGTCCGGCCGGCGCTGGACGTGCGGCTGACCGTGGACGGCGAGGAGATGCAGTCCGACTCCACCGGCGACCTGCTGTTCGACCCGGTCGACCTGGTCGAGTACGTCTCCACGATCGTCCGCCTGAACCCGGGCGACATCATCGCCACCGGCACCCCCGGCGGCGTCGGCCACGCCCGCAAGCCCGAGCGCTACCTCCTCGGCGGCGAGACCGTCGTCACCGAGATCGAGGGCATCGGCCGGCTGGAGAACCGGGTCGTCAAGGAGGCCGGGGAGAACGGGGAGAGGGCGTCCTGATGCGCCGCACGCTCGCCGACGCCCGCCGCTGGGCCGCGCACGGCACCGAGCTGCTGCTCGGGACGGCCGCCGGCCTCGACGCCGGCGGGTACGCCGCGCCGAGCGCCCTGCCCGGCTGGAGCAGGGCGCACGTGGCGGCGCACGTCGCCGCCAACGCCGAGGCGCTGTCCAACCTGGTGCACTGGGCCGCCACCGGCGAGCCCACCCCGATGTACGCCTCGCCCGAGGAGCGCGCCGCCGGCATCGAACGGGGCCGTGCCCTGCCCGCCGCCGAGCTGGCCGCCTGGCTGCGCCGCTCGGCGGACGCGCTGGAGGAGGCGATGGCCGCGCTCGGCGCGGAGCGGTGGAACGCGGAGGTCGTCACCGCGCAGGGCCGGACCGTACCGGCCGCCGAGGTGCCGTGGATGCGCTCCCGCGAGGTGTACGTGCACGCCGTCGACCTGGCGAACGGCACGTCCTTCGCCGACCTCCCGCCGGACTTCCTCACCGCCCTGTGCGACGACGTGGTGGCCAAGCGCGCCGCGTCCCCGGGCCCGGCCGTGGTCCTGCGGGCGTCCGGCGGCGGCACCTGGGAGCTGCCGGGCGACGGCGAGCCCGCCCTGGTCGCCGGCGAGCCGCACGAGATCGCCGCGTACCTGACCGGACGGGACGCCGGCCCGCTCACCGCGGCCGCTCCCGCGCTCGGCGCCTGGCTGTGAAGGAGCAGATCATGAAGCCCGAACCCGGCCCCGGCGGGCCGCCCGACGTCCTGGTGGTCGGCGGCGGCATCGGTGGCCTCAGCTCCGCGTTCGCCCTCGCCCGCCAAGGGCTGCGCGTGCGCGTACTGGAGCGGGCCAAGGAGTTCGGCGAGGTGGGCGCCGGCCTGCAGATCGCGCCGAACTGCACCCGCATCCTCGCCGAGTACGGGCTCCTGGACGAGGCCAAGTCCCTCGGCGTGCTGCCGCGGAACATGGTGATGCGCGACGCGCTCGACTCCCGCGAGCTGACCCGGCTGGACCTGGCCGACCTCGAACGCCGCTACGGCTTCCCGTACATGGTCATCCACCGCAGCGACCTGCACGGCATCTTCCTGCGCGCCTGCGAGCGCGCCGGCGTCGAGCTGCTCACCGACCGGAACGTCACCGGCTACGAGAACACCGGAGAGGGCGCCCGCGTCCTCCTGGCGGACGGGACGGCCGAGGAGGCGCCGCTGGTCGTCGCGGCCGACGGGCTCCACTCGGTGGCCCGCCGCGCGCTGGTCGGCGACGACGTGGTCAGCTCCGACTACGTCGCGTACCGCGCGGCCGTCCCGATCGACCGGGTCCGCGGCAACGGCGTCGCCGAGCGGGACGTGACCGTCTACGTCGGCCCGCGCTGCCACTTCGTCCAGTACGCCCTGCGCGGCGGCGAGATGTTCAACCAGGTCGCCGTGTTCGAGTCGCCCAAGGCGCTGGCCGGCGAGGCCGACTGGGGCACCCCGGACGAGCTGGACGCCGCGTTCGAGGCCACCTGCGACACGGTCCGCAAGGGCATCCCGCTGATGTGGCGGGACCGCTGGTGGCAGATGCTCGACCGCGACCCGATCGACACGTGGGTGCACGGGCGCGTCGCCCTGCTCGGCGACGCCGCGCACCCGCCGCTCCAGTACATGGCGCAGGGCGCGATCATGGCGATCGAGGACGGCTGGGTGCTCGCCCGCCACCTCGCCCGGCGGGCCGCGGCCGCCCCGGCCGGGTCCGCGCCGGACTGGGACGCCGCGCTGGCCGCGTACCAGGCGGTACGGGTGGAGCACTGCCGCCGGGTGCAGACGACCGCCCGCGCCTGGGGCGAGCTGTGGCACCTCGACGGGACGCCCCGGCTCCAGCGCAACGTCCTCCTGCGGGCGCGGGACACCTACGACTACTCGTTCACCGAGTGGGTGTACGGCCCGACCGCCCTGACGCCCGACGAGCTGCCCCCCATGTTCACGCCGATCCCGCTATCCTCGGCGGCCGTCGGGGACGTCGCGGAGGAGGTGGGTCGGGGATGACCACGATCGTCGCCGCCACGGCCGGGGAGGCCGTGGCGGGAATCGAGGACGGCTCCACGGTCCTGGTGGGCGGGTTCGGCCTGGCGGGCATGCCGTTCGAGCTGATCGACGCGCTGATCGGGCAGGGCGCCGGCGACCTGACCGTGGTGTCCAACAACGCCGGGAACGGGGACGTGGGCCTGGCCGCGCTGCTCAAGGCGGGCCGGGTCCGCAAGATGATCTGCTCGTTCCCGCGGCAGAGCGACTCGTACGTGTTCGACGAGCTGTACCGGTCCGGCCGGGTGGAGCTGGAGGTGGTGCCGCAGGGCACGCTCGCCGAGCGGATGCGGGCGGGCGGCGCGGGGATCGGCGCCTTCTACTCTCCCGTCGGCGTCGGCACCCCGCTGGCGGAGGGCAGGGAGACCCGGGAGATCGACGGGCGCCGCTACGTCCTGGAGTACCCGATCAAGGGGGACGTGGCCCTGATCTCCGCGTACCGGGCGGACACCATGGGCAACCTCGTCTACCGCAAGACCGCCCGCAACTTCGGCCCCGTCATGGCCACCGCGGCCACCACGGTCATCGCCCAGGTCACCGCGATCGTGCCCGCCGGGGAGATCGATCCGGAGACGGTCGTGACCCCGGGCATCTACGTCGACCGCCTCGTACGGGCCGAGGCCCGCCGGCTCACCGTGCAAGGAGCCCGCTGATGACCGCCGCGAACACCGCACCCGGCACGGGTCCCGTGGAGCACACCGGCCGGGGCCCGCTGTCCACCGACGAGCTCGCGGCCCGCATCGCCCGCGACATCCCGCCCGGCTCGTACGTCAACCTCGGCATCGGGCAGCCGACCCGGATCGCCGAGCACCTGCCGGCGGACGCGGGGATCGTGCTGCACACCGAGAACGGCATGCTCGGCATGGGCCCGGCCGCGGCGGGCGACGAGGTGGACCCCGACCTCACCAACGCCGGCAAGGTCCCGGTCACCGAGCTGCCCGGGGCGGCGTACTTCCACCACGCCGACTCGTTCGCGATGATGCGCGGCGGCCACCTGGACGTGTGCGTCCTCGGGGCGTTCGAGGTCTCGGCGGGCGGCGACCTGGCCAACTGGCACACCGGCGACCCGGACGCGATCCCGGCCGTGGGCGGCGCGATGGACCTCGCCGTCGGGGCGCGGAAGGTGCTGGTGATGATGAAGCTGTTCACCCGGGACGGCGCCCCCAAGCTCCTCCCCGCCTGCACCTATCCGCTCACCGGCACCGCCTGCGTCAGCGCCCTCTACACCGACCACGGCGTCTTCGTCCCCGGCCCGGACGGCGTGCGCGTCCTGGAGACCTACGGCATCACGGTCGGCGAGCTGCGGGAACGGCTCTCCGTCGACCTGCTCGCGTAGCGGCCGCCGCCTCGGCGGAGCGAACGCGCCCGGGTCACCGGGTCCGGGCGAGGGCGTCGATCGCGGCGACGTCCTCGGCGGTGAGACCGATGCCGTCCAGGTCGAAGTTGGCGGCGATGCGCTCCGGGCGCGAGGACCGGGGGAGGATCACGATGCCGTGCTCCAGATGCCAGCGCAGCACGACCTGCGCGGGCGTGACGCCATGCCGCCGCGCGATCCCGGTGAGGACGGGATCGTCCAGGTCGGTGTTCTTGAGGCCGCTGTAGCCCTCGGTGACCACGCCGCGGCGGCGGTGCTCGTCCAGCAAATCCGGATCGTGCTGCGCCGGGCTCCACGGGATCTGGTTGACCGTCGGCCGGCGCCCGGTGGCCTCGGCCAGCAGATCGATCTGGTCCGGGTCGAAATTGCTGACCCCGACGGTGCGCGCCAGCCCCGCGTCCTCGGCCGCCAGCAGCTCCTCCCACGTCGGGACGAGCGCGTCCGCGCCGGTCGGCCAGTGGATCAGCCACAGGTCCACGTAGCCGGTGCCGAGCTGCCGGAGGCTCGACTCCAGGGTGCGGCGGGCGTGCCGGGCGTCCTGCGGGCGCAGCTTCGTGGTGATGAAGACCTGCTCCCGGTCCACCCCGCTGTCCTTGACCGCCCTGCCGACGTCCGACTCGTTCTTGTACAGCGTCGCGGTGTCGACATGCCGGTAACCGATCTCGAGCGCGGCACGCACCGACTCGTACGCCGTCCTGGACCGCAGTTGCCAGGTCCCGAAGCCGATCAGGGGCAGCGTGCCGCCGCCGGGCAGATTCACAGTGCGAGTCATGCTCGGCATTCTCCCCTCACGCGAGGCGCGGGTAGCGCATGGTGTGCGCGCCGCCGTCCACCAGGAGCAGGTCCCCGCTCATCCATGCGCTGGCCTCGGAGGCGAGGAAGAGCACCACCGGGGCGATGTCGTCCGGGGTGCCGGTCCGGCCGAGCGGGATGTTGTCCAGGTACTCCTCCTCGACCTCGGTGCCCTTGATCCCGGCGGTGAGCGGCGTGTCGACCAGGCCGGGGGCGATCGCGTTCACCCGGATGCCGCGCGCCCCCAGGTCCATGGCGGCGACCTTGGTCAGCATCTCGACGCCGGCCTTGCTGGCGCAGTACGCGGCGAACCCCATCGCGGGCTGCCGGGCGTTGAGCGACGCGATGTTGATGATCGAGCCGCCGCCGGCCATGGCGCGCGCCTCGTGCTTGACCGACAGGAACACCCCGGTCAGGTTCAGGTCCAGCACCCTGCGCCATTCGGACACCGGCAGGTCGGTCACCGATCCGAACGTCCCCGAGCCGGCGGAGTTCACCGCGACGTGCAGCGGCCCGAACGCCTCGACGGCGGCGCGGACGGCCTCCTCGACCCCCGCCTCGTCGGTCACGTCCGCCCCGAGGGCCTGGGCTCCGGCGCCGAGTTCGGCCGCGCGCCCCGCCACCGCCTCCGCGGAGACGTCCAGCAGCGTGACCCGGGCGCCGGCGCCGTGGAGCGCGCGGGCGCACCCCAGCCCGATCCCGGACGCCGCACCCGTGACGAGGGCGTGCCTGCCCGCCAGATCGTCGGCCATCGGCTCCTCCGTGCGCTACTTGAGCGGGATGTTCTCGTAGTAGGGGATGACGATCTCGTCGGCCGCGGTGACGTCGCCGAGCATCGCCGTGGTCATCGGATGGACGACCTCGTTGGAGACGGCGAGGTTGACGAGGGCGGGCCGGCCGGAGTCGAGGGCGCGGCGGACGGCGGGGCCGACCTCGCCCATCTCGGTGACGTGCTCCCCGTGGGCGCCGAACGCCTGGGCGACCTTCTCGTACGGGGTGGGCGCCAGCCGGCTGATGAGGTCGTTCCCCGCGCCGAGGACGACGTCCTGGCCGTGGACCGACATGCCCCAGGTGTCGTTGGACAGCACGACGGTGACGATCGGCAGCCCGTGCCGGACCATCGTGTCGAACTCCTGGATGTGGAAGCCGACCGCGCCGTCCCCGGTGATCTGGACGACGCGGCGGCCGGGCTCGGCGCGCTGCGCGCCGATGGCCATGCCGTGCCCGATGCCCAGATGCCCCTGGTGGCCGTGGTTGAGGAGCAGTTCGGGTTCGGTGGCGGTGATGGCCGAGCTCACCCAGCCGGCGGTCTCCCCGCCGTCGGCGATGACGATCGCGCCGGGATCGAGGGCGGCGAGGGCGTTCCTGGCCGCGTGGTACGGGTGGAGCCGGCCGCCGACCTCGTCCGGGGCGTCGGCGTACATCAGGTCCATGAGGCGGTGCGCGTTCACGACCTTCTCCGCCCACTCGCGGCGGTCGCGCCAGGGGCGGCCCTCGTGCGCGGCGAGCAGGGCGGCCATGGTCTCCACGGGGTCGGCCTGCACCGCGACGTGGACGGGCCCGAGGCGCCCGATCTCGCCCGCGTCGGCGTCCACCTGGACGATCTTCGCGTCGGCGGGGATGACCGCGCCGGGCCGCCCGCCCGACGACAGGCCGGGGGTGAAGCCGAGCAGCGCCACCACGTCCGGGGAGCCGCCGCCCGACATCGCGAGCGCGACGAGGGAGCCGACGCCGTGGCCGTTCAGCGGGTGCCGGGGCGGGAGGCCGCGCGAGGCGGGGCCGCCGTACAGGACCGGGATGCCGGTGGTCTCGGCGAACTCGACGAGCGTCCCGCCGTCCCGCGCCCAGCGTGCCCCCTCGCCCACCAGGACGACGGGACGTTCCGCGCCTTCGAGGGCCTCCAGGGCTTCGGCGAGCGCCCGGCGGCCGGGACCGGGGCGGGCGCCGATCCGCGGGGCACCGGCGGGCCGGACGTGCGCCGGGTTCACCGGGCGGAACGCCACGTCGATCGGGAGCTCCAGCGCGACCGGGCCGGGACGGCCGGACAGGGCGCGGCGGACGGCGAGGCCGACCAGGTCGGGGATGCGTTCGGGGGTGGTGATGCGGTGCGCCCACTTGGTGACCGGCGTGAGGGCGGCGATCTGGTCGATCCCGCCCTGGAGCTCGCGGGTCTCGACCTCGCGCAGCGGGGGAGCGGCGACGATGACCAGGAGGGGGACGTCGTCGGCGTAGGCGTTGGTGATCCCGGCGAAGCCGTTCGCGAAGCCGGGACCGCTGGTGACGGCGGCGACGCCGAGGCCGCCGGTCACCCGGGCGTACCCGTCGGCGGCGTTGACCGCGGCGGCCTCGTGCCGGAAGTCGAGCAGCTCGATGCCCTCGTCGGCGCAGCCTCGGTAGAAGGAGTCGAGATGCCCGCCGTGGAGGGTGAACACGACGGGGGCCGTCCCGGCCAGGGTCTTCGCCAGGAGAGTGCCGCCGTTGAGATCCACGCGTCTCCTCCTCGGGATGAGACTCAGATCTCAATTGATACTTGAGTTTCAGTTGGGCGGCAAGGGTCCTACGGGACCGGCCGGACCAGCCCGGCGAGCAGCACCTCCAGCACGTCGCCGGTGGCCCGCTCCAGATCCGTCCGCTCCCCGCCGGTGATCCACTGTCCGGTGGCGGTCGCCATCCCCGTCACGACGAGCCAGGAGACGAACGACGGTTCCAGCCGGGCGTCCAGCTCCCCGGTGCGCTGGCCGCGTTCGACGATCTGTGCCACCAGCGACAGCAGTTCCGGATGCGGGGGCGCCTCGGTGGCCGCGGAGAACAGCGCGGGCCCGGCCTCGGTCAGGAACGCGCGCAGCATCTCCCGCAGCGCCGGGCCGGTCGCGGTCCAGTTCGCCACGAGCGTGCGCTGGACGGCCCGGAGCCGCTCGACGGCGCTCGCGGAGTCGTGCGCGGGCATCGCCTCGCGGGCGTCCCGGGCCAGCCGGTGGTTGAACTCCAGCAGCAGCCCCGCCTTCGCCCCGTAGATCCGGTAGAAGGACGCCCGGCCGACCTCCGCCCGCTCGCAGATCTCATCGATCGTGATCTCCTCGTACGGCCGGTCGGCCAGCAGCTCCAGGGCGGCGGCGTAGAGCCCGTCCCGCGCCCGCTGCCGCTTGCGCTGGCGCAGCGTCGGTGCCGGATGCGATGAGGACATGCGGCCAGTATCGCGGTCCCCCTCACCGGGGGTGCACGAGGATCTTCACATGCCGGTCGGGGACGCGCAGGTCGGCGAACGCGCCCGCGACCCCGCCGAGCCCGACGCCCCCGGTGACGAAGGCCGCCGCGTCCACCCGGCCGCCGGCCAGGAGCCCGAGCGCGTGCGCGAACTCCTCCTGCCGGTAGGCGTACACGAACGTGATCGACACTTCCTTCAGGATCGCCGTCACCGGCGTGATCGTGTCGGGCTTCATGGCGACGCCCACGCCGACGATCCTGGTGTGCCGCGGTACGCCGTCGACGAGCCGCTGGATCAGCCCGGGAGCGCCGACGCACTCGAACGCGACGACGTTCCCTGCCGGGACCCCTTCACCGAGCAGCGGCGAGGGCGGTTGCTCGACGACCCCCAGCTCCGCCCACCGCTCGTACGGGGACGACTCGGCGGGATCCACCACGATGTCGGCGCCCAGCCGCTCCGCCAGGGCCCGGCGTGCCGGAGAGAAGTCCGCGGCGACCACCGGCCCGTGCCCCTCGGCCTTGAGAACCGCGATCACCGCGAGCCCGATCGGCCCGCACCCGACCACGAGCGCGACGTCCCCGGCGGCGGGCCGGGCGGCGCGGACGGCGTGGACGCCCACCGCGAGGGGCTCGGTCAGCGCGGCGTGGTCGTCCGGCATGCCGTCCGGCACGCGCAGCAGCAGCGACTCCTGCATCACGGTCCGCTGCGCGAACCCGCCCGGGAGCACCGGGGACAGCCCGAGCCCCTCGGGGCCCGAGGGCCCGTCGGCGTACGGGACCGACACCACGCGGTCGCCCGGACGGAACCGCCCGGAGGTCTCCGGCCCCCGTTCGAGGATCTCCGCGCAGAACTCGTGCCCGAGGACGATCCGCGGCGCCTCGTCGCCGAACGCCGCGAGCTCGTCGACCAGATGGAGGTCCGAGCCGCAGATCCCGGCGGCGAGCGGCGCGACCAGCACCTGCCCCGCGCCCGCGGCGGGCTCCGGCACCTCCCCGACCTCGACCCCCGAGGCCGTGGTGAAAGCGGCGAGCATCCGACCTCCCGGACCGGTACCGAGGTACCGAGGTACCGATCGATACTAGAGTCCCCGGTCGGCGGGAGCCAGAGGCCGGAGCCGTCGCCTTCCCGGCCGGATCAGTCCTCGGGAAGGACCTGGCAGTCGTCATTGCTGCCGGCCGAGTCGGAGTTCACGGACTCCCACCGCAGAGAGTTCGCCGGAACGGTGACGAACGCATAGGTCTCGCCGTTCTCAAGGCAGTTGTCGTGGTCCTTGCCGACCGCGGTACCGCCCAGATCGGTGACGACGAATCCGCGCTTGGCGTCCAAAGTCACGCGCACCGTGAAGCCGCCGACACGGCGGGTACGGAAAGGCGCGTTCGCGGGGACGACCCACATTCCCGAGGGCTTCCGCTCCACCATGGCCCGGTCCCCCGCGTCGGCGTCCTCGTCCCAGCCGTCGATGTAGACCGTCATGTCCGGCTGGATCTGCCTGAGGGCGGTGTTCTCCGTCGTGCACGACGCGGTGAGTCCGACAACCGGCAGCAGCACGACCGCGGACACCATTCTCCAGCGCATTTCTCGCCCTCCCGTAAGGGTGGGCCGCCGGCCGGGCGCGAGACCCGGCCGATGAGGCGGCCGAATGGTGTGACGGCCGGCGGGCGGAACCGGTTCAGACCGCGTCGCCGAGGGCGCCGAGCGCCTCCATGGCCTCGCGTTCGAGACGGGAGAGATCGTGCAGGACGGCGCCCGCCTGGACGAGGTGCCGCGCGTCGGCCGATTCGCCGGCCTTCGTGATCAGCGCCGCGACCTCCGTCCACAGGACGGCGGCCTCGGTGTACAGCCGGTGGCCGGTGCGCAGGCGGCCGCCGCCGACGAATTCGGCGCTTTCGGCGAGGAAGTCGCGGTAGAGGTTGCGGAACAGGGCGCCGCCCGTGCCGGCCTTCTCCATGAGGAGGGCGGCCTGCGGCAGGTCCCGTTCCGGGACGTCGGTCCGCTGGAGCCAGCCGGGCACCAGCTTGCCCGCCTTGGCGATGCCGCGGTGCCCGAGATTGGCGATGGGCGGGGCGAGGAAGGCGCCGGCGCAGGCGGTGATGGCGGGAACGATCCGCTCCCGCGGGTCGGCCAGGTCCGGCGGAACGGTGAGCGTGAAGGAGCGGTGCCGGGCGGTCATCGGGCCGCGCGCCGCCCTGGCGCGGGCGAGGCCGGCCAGGCTCGTGGACACCGCCCCGCCCTGCTGGGCGGTGTCCACGAGATGGGCGTCGCGGTCGTCGTAGCCGTACATGGCGACGACGTGACCGCCGAAGTGCGCGTCCGACCCGAAGTAGTCCAGGTAGTGGCTGTCGAGCTGCAGCCCGACGGGCCTGCCGGCGTCGATGGAGGCCGCCACGTTCGCCCAGGCCTTGCGGGGCGAGGCGGTCTCCTGGACCGCGAGTTCCAGCCCGAGCGCCGCCGCCAGGTTGCGGGTGAGCTCGAACGGCTTGACCCGCCCTCCGAGGAAGGGGAAGCCCATGTTCTTGGCGTCCCAGTAGACGAAGGACAGGCCGGAGCCGAGGCCGAAGAGCATGGGCTCGGAAAGGTCGAGCCCCTGCTGCCGCAGCAGCACGCCGAGCGCCGTCGTCTCGCAGTGCAGCCCGCCTCGGGCGTCGATGTCGGCCACCGTGGTCATGTGATGCCGTCCCGGCTAGGAGTGATCGGCTGGACGACATCATTGTGGACTCTCCCACCGTGGGAGGGTCCAGGCGGCGGCTACTCGCGCACGGCTACTCGGCGTACGGCTGGTCCTCGCCCTCGGCGCTGTAGCCGAGGCTCCAGATGTAGCCGTCCGGGTCCGCGAAGGTGGCGCCGTACCCGCCCCACGGCAGGGCGGCCGGGCGCTTGAGGATCGTGGCGCCGGCCTTCTCGGCCTCCTCGATGATCTCGTCGACGCGCGACTCGCTCCGGACGACGTAGTTGAGGACGAGCCCGCTGAAGCCGCTGCCCTCGGGGCTGGTGCCCACCTGGTCGGCCAGGCCCTCGCGGCCGTAGAAGCCGACGGGCGAGGCCCCGTCCGACTCGAAGAACACCGAGACGCCCCAGTCGTTCTTGATCTTCCAGCCGAGCCCCTCGGCGTAGAACCGCTTCGACCGTTCCATGTCCTGTACGGCCAGCAGGATCGCGCTGACGTGCGCCTTCATAGCGTGTCTCCCTGTTTCGAGATGCGTGCCGCGCGCGGCGGCGTTCATGGGGATCACGCTATGTACGGCCCGGTCACCGGCGCTTCTCGATTCCTGATCGATGCCCTACCCGCCGTCCCGCCGGCGCACCATCTCGGCGATCCAGACGGGCGCGTACGGGGACGTGCAGCCCGGTGAGGTCGGGTAGTCCTTGAGCACTTCCAGGCGCTCGCCGATGGCGACGGCGCGGGCGCGGTGCTCGGCGTGCTCGATCCCGATCTGGGCCAGGCAGGTGTTCATCGCCCACTGGAGGCGGTCGGGGGCGTCCTTCATCCGCGCCTCGATGACGTCGAGCAGGCCCGGGAGGTCGAGGCCCTCGGGCCTCTTCGCCACGCGTTCGGCGGTCAGCGCCCAGCCGGCGCTCGCGACCACCGGGTCCGGGTCGGCGGTCCAGGCCCGGCGCAGCTCCTCGGCGTGCGGGCCCTTCTTCACCACGTAGTTGACGAGCCAGTCGTGCACCTTCGGCGCGCGCGCCTCGCGCAGCATGGCGTCCAGCTCGGCGCGCTCGAACGCCTTGGGGCGGCAGATCAGGAGCGCCAGCAGCCGCGCCGCGGTGTCGCCGGTCTCCCAGAGCCGGCGCGCGAGTTCCTGCTGCGTCTTCAGCCGCTTCGCCACCGCTCGCAGCTTCCCGAGGTTCACGCCGTGATCGTCACCGTGCCGCTCGTTCACCGCGCGTGCCTTGGGGTCTTCGAGGGCGGCCAGCTCGGCCATCACCTCGGCCACCGTCGTCCCGGTCGGCGCCGTCCCGGCCATCGCGGCCTCCCGTCCGTCGCGTGCGGACCCAGCCTACGACGGCGGCCGGTCTCCCGCCGTGACCGGCCGCCGCAGCGCCGGGCCCAGCCAGCGGTGCAGGAGGGCGCGGAGCGCGGCCTCCTCACGCGGCGGCTCGCTCGGATGCTGCAGGAACGACGACAGCAGCCGCATGATGATCTCGGCGAGCCCGTTGAGGTCGTCCTCGCCGACGCCGGCGGCGGCCCAGTCCACGGGGAACCTCCGCAGCATCCGGGCGCCGTAGCCGATGGCGTCCGCGGTGGTGGCCCCGCGGCCGAACGCCGTGGAGTCGCCGAGCTGGAGCAGCAGGCTCAGATGCGGCTCGGTCGGGATGGCGCGCACGCAGAACACCATGCCCTCCACGACGGCCTCGGCCGGATCGCCGATCCCCTGGAGGTGGGCGACCAGCCGGTCGACGAACGACTCCGCGCCCTGCGCCGCGACCTCGCCGATGATGTCGCTGATCCGGGCGAAGTGGCGGTAGACGGTCTGGCGGGTGACGCCGAGCTCGCCGGCCACGTCGGAGAGGGTCGTCTTGGCGACGCCGTGCCGGTCGACGCAGCGGGCGGTCGCGTCGATGATGCGCTGGCGCGCCTCGGCATCCGATGCGGGAGGCCGTCCTCCCCAGCCGTGGCGCGCCATCGCCCTAGGATCTCACAGGCTCAGGGGCCGCCCGTGCCGCGGACGCGCGGGTCGCGGCCGCGATGAGCGCGGTCGCGGCGGCGGCGCAGAGCACGACGTACCAGAGGCTGCCGACGGGGGTGCCCTGCTCGGTGACGCCGCCGGTCGCCGAGAGGTACGCGGGCAGCGCGACCAGCCACAGGACGGCGTGGACGCCGAGGTAGACCGCCGGGTAGACGCGGGCGAACAGCGGCGAGGCCATCGGCTCCGCCGCGCCGGCGCGCCGCGCCCGCCAGGCGTCCGCGAGCAGGTAGAGGCCGACGAGCCAGACCGCGGCGAGCTCGACGCTGAGGATGGCCCTCTGGACGCCCAGCTGGTCCTCCCCGCGGAACGCGCCGCTGGGCGCGCTCACGATGATCATCGCCAGCGGTGTCACGGCGCCGGCGACGGCCGTCCGCCAGGCGATCCCCGGGCCGGTGAGCGCGCCGCGGTCCGCCCGCCCGACCAGGCGTACGACGAGGTACGTCATCGCGCCGAACGAGACCGAGGCGAACAGCAGCATGCTGTTCATCGGCACCGACCCGAGGGCCGGCTGGTTGATCATCCGGTTGTCGGGGTTCCAGGCCCACCACTTCAGCTGCGGGCCGAGGTGGTCGAAGATCTCGTAGAAGACCTGGCAGGCGAACGCGACCGCCGCCGAGCCGAGCAGCGGGCCGCGCCGCGCGAAGACGCCCAGCGCCCGCACCAGCTCGTACGCGAGCTGCGACAGCGCGGGGTAGAAGGCCACGATGTAGAGCGGCAGCCGGTCGTACATGAACTGCACCGTGAACACGTTGTGGGAGAAGATGAACCCGACGTGCTCCTCCAGGCCGAACCAGCCCGGGAAGTACAGCGGCGGCTCGATCACGGCGAGGTAGACGACCGAGGCGAACCACAGCGAGATGTTGACCGGGTCCCCGTCGCGCCGCCACCGGCGCCACGCGTGCACGAGGGCGAACACCGCGCCGCCGACGATGAGCAGTTCGAGGACCGGCATGGTGCCGTTCTCCAGGCCGAACGGGCCGCGCAGGTCCATCACGGGTTCGGCGTCCCGGCAGGAGTAGCCGAGCCCTTCGGCGAGGCGTTCGGCGGCCGCTTCACAGGTGTGGTCCATCGTTCGCTCCCGGGTCAGGCGCCGACGCGGCCGGCTTCGGCGGACGAGGACCGCGCGGCGCGCGTGTAGCCGGTGAAGTCGGTCCCCGGCGGGTCCTTCTGGTCGTCGAACCCGCCGGGCACGACCGTACGGCCGAGCCGCTCGCGCACCTTGTACCGCGCGATGCCGAACCAGAACCGCGGATCGGTGGCCATCTCCCGGAGGGACCGGTCGAGGTTGAACACCTTGGCGAATGTTTGCTCGACGTAGGCGTCCTCGCGGCTCGCGGCGTTGATCGCGTTGAAGATCGGCCAGCTGAGGCGGGCGGCCAGCCGGCGCCGCCAGCGCGGCGCGACCTCGCTGCCGGTCGCGAAGTCGTACGCCTGGTCGCGCGCCATCGCGAGCATCCAGGGCACGTCCAGGGACTTCTTCTGCCGGGCCAGGAACTCGCGGGTGAACGCGGCGTCGATGGCGCCGCGCACCCGCAGCATCGCGCCGAGGATGAGCGCCGAGCGGGCGGCCGAGCTCATCCCCTGGGCGTAGAACGGGTTGAACGCGCAGATCGAGTCGCCGACGCAGACCAGCCCGACCGGGGGCGTGCCGAGCAGGTCGAAGCGGCGCCACTTGTTGCCGGTCGAGCGGGTCAGGTGCACCTCGGAGATCGGGGTGCAGGCGCGCGCCGCCTCCCCGAACGTCCTGGCCCGCACCCGGTCCACGGCGGCCTCGAACGCGTCGGCCTTGCGCGGCATCGGGATGCCCCACGACCCCATGCACACGATGGCGCGGTCGCCCTCGATCGGGAAGAAGTTGCTGAGGAACTCGTGCTCGGCGGGATGGTCGCCGGTGTCCTGGGTCGGGGTGATGACCAGGTGCTTCCACCACCACGTGCCGGGGCGCCGGTCGGCGGGCGGCAGGTCGTACCAGCGCGAGGTGTAGGTGACCTTGGCGTCGAGGGTCCGCTCCGGCGGGGCCGTCCAGCCGGCCGCGGTGAGCCAGTCGACGACCGAGGAGCCGCGGCCGAGCGCGTCGACGACCAGGTCGGCGTCCAGCCGGCCCTCGTCGCCGCCGTCCGTGCGGAACTCGACGCCCTCGACGCGCCCGCGCGCGGTGCCGCCGGCGGTGGACCGGAGCCCGGTGACGGTCACGCCCTCGCGGATCTCGATGGCCGGCGACTCGCGGACCTTGTCGCGCAGGACCCGTTCGATGAGGACGCGGGAGCTGTAGACCATCGTCATGGAGCCGGACTTGCGCGGCGCCCAGCCGTCGTTCTCGCAGTAGGCGGCGTCCATCGACGGCATCAGGCGCATCCCGCCCGCGGCGATGAGCGCCTCCTCGAACCCGGGGAAGATCTGGCCGATCGCGCGGCGGCCGGAGTTGAGGAGGAAGTGCGGGTGCTTGCTCTGCGGCACGCCGCGGCGGTGCTCGGCGTCCGGTGGCAGCCGGTCCCGCTCCAGGACGACCACCTGGTCGAAGTGCTTCGCGAGCACTCCGGCGGCGCACAGGCCCGCCACGCTGCCGCCGAGTACCACGGCCGTTCCTCCGCGCATCCCGGAGCCTCCATTCATACAGATGATGCATGAATGTATGATCTGAGGGCGCGGCGGGTCAACAGCCCGCCTCCGGGAACGGGATCCGGCCGGCCGGTCAGCCGGTCCGGTGCAGCGCCGTGGCCGGGCTGAAGGTGACCGGGAGGGCCGCCAGCCGGCGCACCCAGAACGAGGGGAGCCACATCAGCTCGTCCGGCCGGACCGCGAGGTCGATGTCCGGCAGCCGGTCGAGCAGCACCTCGACCGCCGTCCTGGCGATGATCTCGGCGAGTTCGGGCGCGGGGAACGGGCAGCCGTGCTCGCCGTGCCCGAAGGACAGGTGGGCGCGGTTGGCGACGCTCTCGCCGTGGGCGGGAGGCTGCACCTGCGGGTCGGCGTTGGCCGCGGCCCATCCCAGGATCAGCATGTCGCCCGTGCGGATCCGGCGCCCGGCCAGCTCGCAGGCGTGCACGGCGAAGCGGCCGATGTTGTTCTGGGACGGCGTGTCCTCCCACAGCACCTGGTTGAGCGCCTGGGCGACGCTGCCCCGGCCGCCCTGGAGCGTCACGGCGAACTGGTCGTCGACCAGCATCAGCCGCAGCGCGTTCCCGATCCAGTGGCCGGTCGGCAGATGCCCCGCGCTCATCATCGGGATCAGGTCGTTGACCAGCTCGTCCACGGTGAGGTCCGCGGGGTGCTGCAGCATGCGGGACGTGACGTCCGCTCCGGGGCGCACCTTGCGCGCCTCGGCCAGCGCGCGCATCCGCTCCTGGAGGCGCTGGTGCGCGGGGACGGCGTTCTCGTCCGAGCCCGCCACGTCCATGACGTCCCGGATCATGTCGGGCACCTCGGCGTCCGGGACGCCGAAGAGCCCGGCCACCACCAGCGGCGGGAGCCGGTCGGCGAACTGGCTGATCAGGTCGGCCTCGCCGTCCCCGGCGAACCCGTCGATCAGCCGGTCGGCGACGCGCTCGCAGCTGTCGCCCAGCTCCGTGCGGTCGACGGCGTCCAGCGCGTCGCTGATCGCGGAGCTGCGCCGCTGGTGCTCCTGCCCCTCGGCGAGCATCACCGACGGGTTCCAGCCGACGAACGGCAGCAGCGACCAGTTCTCCGGGACGAGGTCCCAGGCGTTCCAGCGGCGGGTGTCGCGGGCGAACAGGCCCGGATTGCCGGTGACGTGGTTGACCTCGCGGTAGCCGATCACGTACCAGGCGGGGATGTCGCCTTCGAGGAGGACGGGCACGACCGGGCCGTGCTCGCGGCGCATCTGCTGGAAGAAGTCCCGCGGCCGCTGGTCGAACTCCGGCCCGTACAGGCGGACGGCGTCCTCGTCGATGTGCGGCCGGACGGCCTCGTCGGTCACTGCGCGGCCTCCTGGAATGCGGCGGGTGAGGCTGGTGAGGCGGATGCCGGGGAGTCGTGGAGGGTGGTGAGGTGCCGGACGAGCGTGATCAGCACGCCCTTGCACGAGTCCCGGAGCCGGGCGTCGCACTCGACCAGCGGGACGTCCCCGGTCAGCGACAGCGCGTCGCGCACCTGCTCCAGCGACGGCTGCGGCCCGGGCTCGTCGAACCGGTTGACCGCCACCACGAACGGCATCTTGTGGTGCTCCAGCCGGTCCAGCGGGTAGAAGGAGTCCTCCAGCCGGCGGGTGTCCACCAGGACCACCGCGCCCAGGCTGCCGGAGAACAGCTGGTCCCAGACGAACCAGAACCGCTTCTGGCCGGGCGCGCCGAACAGGTACAGCACGCGGTGGTCGTCCAGGGAGATCCGGCCGAAGTCGAACGCGACCGTGGTGGTCCGCTTGTCGGCGACGCGGCTGGGGTCGTCGATGCCGACGCCGGCCTTCGTCATGACCTCCTCGGTGCTCAGCGGGCGGATCTCGGAGATCGAGCCGACCATGGTGGTCTTCCCGACGCCGAACCCGCCCACGATCACGATCTTCAGGGCGTCGCGCGCGGTGCGGCGCAGCGGCACCCCGCCCGCGGGGCCGGCCGGCGCGGCGGCGCTCCCGGGGTCCGCCGCGTGGTCAGAGGTCTTGGAGTCCAACGAGCACCTGCTTCAACGTTTCCAGGTCGGCCAGGTGGGTCGTCGCGGTGGCCGACGTCGGATGGCGGACGGTGATGTGGCCGGTGTCGCGGAGGTCGAGCAGCAGGATCTTCACCACGCTCACCGGCAGTCTCAAATGCGAGGACAGCTCGACCACCGCCACCGGCTCGTGGCGGCACAGCCGCAGGATCGTGACGTGCTCGGACTGCATCCCGGGCGCCGCCTCGTTCTCGGCGACGACCAGCGTGACCAGGTCGAAGTCCGCGCCGTCGGCGCGGCTGCGGCCGCGGGTCACGGTGTAGAGCCGGTCCGGGCCGTCGAGGTCCAGGGGCCGCGGGTTCATCTCGGTGCGGCTGTCCGCGGTGCCGCGGTCAGGTAGCCGCCGATCTGCTCCACGAGTTCGTTCATGCTGTGCCCGACCAGGCCGACGTCGGCGTCCTCGTGGGCCACCACGGCCAGGTGCGCCCCCTCGCCGGCCGGAATGATCAGCAGCAGCCCGCCGGCGAACTCCATCATCGACTGGCCGGCGCCGGCGCCGCTGCCGAACTCGTGGGAGGCGGTCAGGGACAGGCTCTGGATTCCCGAGGCGATGGCCGCGAGCTGGTCGGCCCGGTCGTCGTCCAGGCCGCGGGTGTGGCAGATCTTCAGACCGTCCCTGGACAGCACCAGGACGTGCTGGATCCCGGGGGCCCGGTCCGCGAGGGACGCCAGCAGCCAGTCGAGTTGACGCTCATCGGTGCTCATCAAGATCACGGGACGGCGTCCGGCGCGGATGCACGCCCCTGCCTCCTATCTGTCGATCTGCGGTCCGGACCCGGATGCCCGGACCGGCCATGAGCCCTACTGGTCGGGGTCTTCGGGGGACGCGGGTCCGCCGTGCCCGGAGCCGTCCGGCTCGCCTCCGGCCGTCCGGCGGCGCCCCGTGGCGGACTCGCGGAACGCGGCGAACCGCGCTCCCGGATCGCGCGGTCCGGGGGCCGGCGCCGCCTGCTGCCCGACCGTTCCGGCGAGCGTGGCGCCGCGGCGGCGCTTGGGCAGGTACGGCTCCGTGCCGGATCCGCCCGCGTCCGGTGCCGCGTCCGCCGCCGCCGGGGCCCCGACGGCGGCGGGTACGCGCTCGGGCAGGGCGGTGCCCCTGGGTGCGCTCCGCACGGACTCCGACAGGCTCTCCGGAGAGGCGTCGCCGGAGGAGTGCGAGACGAGCCGGCGCGGGATCAGCACGACCACGCCGATGCCGCCGCGCGAGGACGGCCGGAAGCTGACCCGCAGGCCGTGCTTGCCCGCGAGCCGTCCCACGACCGCCAGGCCCAGCCGGGTCCCGGGCAGCGACGTCAGGTCGGCGGCCTCGGAGACCAGCCGCTCGGCGCGCTCGCGCTCGCGCTGCCGCATCCCGAGGCCGCTGTCCTCGATGGTGACGACGACGCCGGCGTCCTCCTCCTCGGCGTAGACGTGCACGGCGGTGCCGTGCGGGGAGAAGTTCGCGGCGTTGTCCATCAGCTCGGCCAGCACGTGCATGACGCCCTCGGCGGCGAACCCGGCGATGGCGGCGTTGCTGACCGAGTGGTACTGGACGCGCTGGTAGGAGGCGATCCGGCCCATGGCGCCGCGGATGATGCTCTCCAGCACGATCGGCCTGGTCCAGCGCCGCCCGGTGCGCCCGCCGCTGAGCAGCGCGATGCTGTCGGCGAGGCGTCCCATCTGGGAGACGTGGTGGTCGAGGTCGAGCAGGTCGCCGAAGACCTCGTCCTCGTGGTACTGGTCCTCCAGTTCCCGCAGCCGGGCCAGCATGCGGGTGGTCTGCGCCTGGATCCGCGCCGCCGCGCTCGCGCAGGACGCCATGGCGGACGCCCTGGTGCGCTCGCCCGCGGCCAGGTCGTCGGCGAGCCGGTGCAGGAGCCGCTCCAGCGCGTCGTTCGAGGGCGCCGGAAGCTCGGCCAGCACGGACGCCGCGGGGGCGCGGTCGCCGCGGACCCGGTCGATCAGCACGGGCAGTGTCGAGTCGGCCAGCCGCGCGGCCTCCTCCTGAAGGGAGGCCAGCTCGGCGCGGGCCCGTGCCGCCCGGTGCTCGCTCACCGCGACGCCCTCCGCCACCACGCGTACCAGGCGGCCCAGCAGGTGGTCGGGGACGGTCCGCAGCTCGGCGAGGGTCTCGTCCGGCGCCGCCCCCTCGTGGAGGCGGGCGATCAGCGCGGGCAGCGGCCCCTCGACCAGCTCGTGGAGCCGGCTTTCCAGCCGGTCGCTCTCGCCCTCGATCCGGGCCAGCCTCGCCCGGGAGGCGCGTGCCACCTGGAAGTGGTAGGCCGCGGTCCCGATCGCGAGGCTGAGGATCAGCGCCGCCGCGCCGCCGCCCGCGGCGACCAGCGCCCGCGACCGCTCGTCAACGGCCAGCAGCGTGCCCAGCCAGGCGCCGCCGCCGACGATCGCCGCGGCCAGCCAGATCCAGAACGCGCGTTCCAGCGCGGCGCGCTCGACGCGCGCTCGATCCGCTCGTGTTGCCATCCATCGTGTCCTTGTGAGCGTCGGTGACTGGCGCGCAGGAATCGTCGGCCTGCGGCCTGGCGGCCAAAACGAAATAAGGCGTGATAAGGATGCACCATAACGCTCGTGCGCACAGCTAGTTACAGAAACAGCAGATCTTGCGCAGATGCGGCAATCAGCACATCGCTGACCAGGGCGGACGGAACCGGCCCGGCGGCCGGGGCCGCCGGGCCGGGCGGCGCGTCAGGGGCGGGGGGTGCCCAGGGTGACCGGCAGGGAGAGCGGGCCGACCGTGAAGAACGACGGGGAGTAGGGGATTTCGCCCGGGTCGACGGCGAGGGCGAGCTCCGGCAGCCGCCGGTACAGCGTGGCGAGCGCCAGCCGTCCCTCCAGCCGCGCCAGCGACGCGCCGACGCAGTAGCGGGGGCCGTGGCCGAAGCCGAGGCGCGCGTTCTGCTCCCGGGTGATGTCGAACCGGTCCGCGCTCTCGCCGAACTCCGCCGGGTCGAGGCCGCTCGCCTGGTACACCACGCCGACCGCCTGCCCCTTGGGGATGGGCACGCCCGCGATGGTGACGTCCTCCGCGGTGAAGCGGAAGCTGGTCATCATCACCGAGTGGCGGTAGCGCAGGGTCTCCTCGACCACGTCGGCCCACCGGTCCTCGGCCCGGGCGAGCGCGAGCTGCTCGGGGTGCTGCGCCAGCGCCACGATGGCGTGGCCGAGCAGGTGGACGGTCGTCTCGTGGCCGGCGACGAGCATCAGCCACAGCACGCCGACCAGCTCTTCGGTGGTGAGCCGGTCGCCCTCGTCGCGGGCCTGGACCAGGCCGGAGGTGAGGTCGTCGCCGGGCTCCCGGAGCTTGCGCTCCACGAGATCGTGCAGGTACGCCTGAAGGGCGTTCTGCGTCGCGAACGCCTCTTCCGGCGACGTGGTGTGCGCCAGGAGCGCGGCGGTCCAGCCGCGCATCCGCGGCCGGTCCTCGGCGGGCACGCCGAAGAGCTCGCAGATCACCCACATCGGCAGCGCCTCGGTGAAGGCCGGGACCAGGTCCACGCCGTCACCCGCGGCCACCACGTCGTCGAGCAGGCCGTCCACGATCTGCTGGACGCGCGGCTCCATCATCTGCACCCGGGCCGGCGTGAACGCCTTGACGACCAGCCCGCGCAGCCGCCGGTGGTCGCCGCCGTCCTTGGTGGACAGGTGCCCGCCCTGGACGATGGCCCGCAGCGGCCAGTCCTCGGGGATCGTCCCGTCGTGCAGGGCGGGCCAGTGCTGAGGATCGCGCAGGAACGTCTTGTTGTCCCCGGCGAGGATCTCCCGTACGGCCTCATGGGTCAGCGCGAGGTAGGCCGCGACGCCCCCGGGGAACTCCACCTCGACCACGGGGGCGATCTCCCGCAGCCGTACGCAGGTGTCGAGCGGCGCTTCGCCGGCGGCGGGGAAGGCGGGCAAGGGTGGCGAGGGTGGCGAGCTCGTTGTCATTCGACCCCATTTGAAGGTAAAGGAGGCGGTTTGTAAGACGGGTTCATGAATATCCTTTTTGATCACCTTAAGCAAGGTGGTGGAAATATTCATCAGCCGACGACAGGCGCCGCATTGGACTTCCTGATAACGCCGTGCACCATGTGATAAATTTCGCCCTTCGCCGTCTCGGCCGCCTGCCCGCCGCCCTCCCGCCCGCCGCCGCGTGGGCGCGCGCCTCGTTCCGGCGGATCTCCGTGGAACCGGAACGGGCCTCCGGACACAAGTGATCGAACGCATGATCACGAGGAGGTCCGGTGAGACGAACGAAAAGGGCGGTGCTGTGCGCGGCGCTCGTGGGCGCCACGGTGGCCGTGCCGCCCGCGGCCCCGGCGCACGCCGCCCCCGGCCGGACGGCGGGCCCGCTGCCGGCCGGCGGATCGTGGACGGTCACGCTGGTGACCGGCGACGTGGTGAAGGTCCGCACGGTGAAGGGACGGCTGCCGCTGGTGTCGGTCCGGCCGGGCGCGGACCGCCGCGATGAGCTCTTCCACCAGACGATCCGGCCGGACGGGACCGTCACGGTGATCCCGTCGGACGTGGCGTCCCAGGTCGGGCGGGTGCTGGATCCGAAGCTGTTCGACGTGACGGCGCTGATCCGGCAGGGGTACGACGACGCGCGCAGCCGGGAACTGCCATTGATCGTCGCCGGCGAGCCCGGCGTGCGGGCACTGGGCGCGCGTACGGAACGGCGGCTGTCCAGCATCGGGGCCGTGGCGGTGCGCCAGCCCAAGGGGCAGGGGACGCGGCTCGCCGCCACGCTGTCCGCGCGGTCCGGCGGGATTAAGAAGATCTGGCTGGACCAGAAGGTGAAGGCGTCGGCCGCCCCCGTGACCGCCCACGCGGCCACCGCGCGCGCCGCCGGGCTCGACCGGAACCTGACCCAGGTCGGGGCGGCCAAGGCGTGGGAGGCCGGGTACACCGGGCGCGGCGTCACGGTGGCCGTGCTGGACACCGGTGTCGACGCGGCCCATCCCGACCTCGCCGGCCGCGTCGCGGAGGCGGCGAACTTCAGCCAGGCGCCGGACACCGCCGACCGGGCCGGGCACGGCACCCATGTGGCCGCGACCGTCGCGGGCACCGGCGCGGCGGCGGCCGGGGAGCGCAAGGGCGTGGCCCCGCAGGCGTCGCTGCTGTCCGGCAAGGTCCTGGACGACGAGGGCTACGGCGAGATGTCCGACGTCATCGCCGGGGCCGAGTGGGCCGCGCCGCGCGCCAGGGTCGTGAACCTGAGCCTGGGCGGCACGGAGCCGTCCGACGGCACCGACCCGGTCTCGCAGGCCCTCGACCGCCTCACGGCGGAGCACGGCTCGCTGTTCGTCGTGGCCGCCGGCAACGGCGGCGGCCTGGGCGACATCGCCGCGCCCGCCGCGGCCGGCTCCGCGCTCACCGTGGGCGCCGTCGACGCCGCGGACGCGCTCGCCGGGTTCTCCTCGCGCGGGCCGCGTCCCGGCCGGGCCGCGCTCAAGCCGGAGATCGTCGCGCCCGGCGTCGGGATCGTCGCCGCGCGGGCGGCGGGGACCTCGATGGGCGAGCCGGTGGACGCCCGCTACACCGCGGCGTCCGGCACGTCCATGGCCGCACCGCACGTCGCGGGCGCGGCCGCGCTGGTGGCCCAGCGGCACCCGGACTGGACCGCGGCGCGGATCGAGGCCGCGCTCACCGGCTCGACCGCACCGGCCACCGGCGGCGACGCGTTCGAGCGCGGGACCGGCCGGCTCGACGCCGGCGCCGCCGCCACCGCCCCCGCGGTCGCCTCGACCGGGGTGGCCGACCTGGGCACGGTCACCGGCCCCGTCACCACCGAGCTGGGCTGGACCGGGCGGCGGGGCGCGCGGCTGCCGCTGTCGGTCGAGCTGACCCGGCGGCGCGGCGGCACCGTGGAAGGCGCGGCCGGACTCTCCGCCGCGGCGGTGGACGTGCCCGCGAACGGCACCGCCACCGCGACCCTGCGCGTCGACACCGCCAAGCTCAAGGACGCGCCCGGACTGTACGTGGCGGAGGTGACCGCCGAGGGCGGGCCGCGGACCCTCGTGACGTTCGAGATCGAGCCGCCGGCGCACACGCTCACCCTCAAGGCGACCCCCATCGCGGGGGCGGCCGGCGAAGCGTTCGGCGCGTACGCCCACATCATCGACCTGAACGACGTGACGCAGACCTTCGGGGACGTGGAGATCGGCGCCGGCGGCACGACGGTGCGCCTGCCGCGCGGCCGCTACAGCGTGATGGGCCAGATCTCCGACGAGTCCGGAGGCGCGTCGCGGTCCGCGCTCGCCGGCGACCCCGACCTCACGCTGGACCGCGACATGACGGTCACGCTGGACGGCGCGGCGGCCGAGGAGGTCACCGCGAGCGTCCAGGGGACGGCCACCCGCACCACGTCGGGGATGGCCGCGTACGTCCAGGACAACGGGCAGATGGCCTGGGCGCAGACCGTCTACTCGTTCGGGCCGGGCGAGCAGCGGATCCACGTCCAGCCGACCGGCCCGGTCGGCACCGGCACGTTCGCGGCGTACGGCGCGTTCCGCCTGGAGGCGCCGGGGCGCGTGTGGGACCTGCTGGAGCCGCTGGGCGACCGCTTCCCCGCCGACCCCTCGTTCGTGGTGACCCCGGCCGTCCAGGCGCGGCTCGCGCGCGTCGACCAGCGGTTCGCCGCGATCGACGGCGACACCTCCAAGGGGGTCGGCGACAAGCGGTACGGCATCACCCCGGAAGGGCTCCTGCTCGCCGAGGGAAGCGGCACGAACGCCGCCGGGACGACCAGGACCGACCACCTCTCGGCCGGCCGCGGCATCCTGTGGCACGACTCGGCGTTCCCCGGCGCGATCGAGGAATGGGTGGAGCAGGAGCCGTTCACCGAGCGCGCCCCCGGCAGCCGGACCGTCAAGACCTGGGGCCGCCAGCCGATGAGACCCGGCCCGTACTCGGCGACCCAGGTGTCGGTCAGCGAGTGCACGCCGCTGCCGTCCGCCCGGACCCGCGAGGTGATGACCGTCCACCTCGTCGACTTCCAGGCCCGGCCGGACTCGTTCGACTGCGGCCTGCCCGACCCGGGCAGGATCAAGCGGAGGATGACCCTGCACGCGGGGGACCGGAAGGTGGGGGAGGCCACCGTCCAGGCCGCGCGGTTCGACGTTCCGAGGGCGGCGGCGACGTACCGCCTCCGGTACGAGACCGACGCCTCGGCGCTGCTTCCCGTGTCGAACCGTACGGACACGACCTGGACGTTCAGGTCCACCGGCCCCGCCGGCACCGGCACCGCCCGGCTGCCGCTGCTCACCGTCGACCATGACCTCGGCCTCGACCTGCGCAACCGGCCGGCCGGGCGGCCGGCCACGTTCACGGTCGCGCGCGTCAAGGGCGCCGGCGACGCGCGGATCACCGGCATGCGGCTGTGGACGTCCACCGACGGCGGCGGGACCTGGACGCCGGTGACGGTCAGGGCGCTGGGCGGCGGCCGGTACTCGGCGCCGCTGCCCGTCCCGGCCGCGGGCCAGGGCGTGTCCCTGCGCGTCGAGGCCCGCGACGCGGGCGGCGGCGCCGTCGACCAGCGGATCATGAACGCCTACCGGGTCCGCTGACCCCCGGGCCTCGGCCGCGGCTTCCGGGAAGCCGCGGCCGAGGCGTCAGCTCGGGAGGACCGACCGCGTCAGGTCCCGGTCACGGGCGTCGGTGACGTAGCAGAGCACCAGGCGGTCGCCCTCGGCCCAGGTCTCCTTCGTGGGATTCCAGTGCCACGGCTGGATCGGGACCGGCGGCTTCCTCTCCGCCCTGATCTCCTTCCACCTGGCCTCGCAGCCCTGCTCCGCCTTCTTCTCGGCCGCGTGGTCACCCGGGTAGGCCCCGGCCGGCAGCTCGAACCGGTGGGTGAGCTGGCCGTTGTGCGGATCCCCGCATTCGGTGAGCTCGACCGTGAACGTCTCGTCCCGCGCCTTGATGAAGCAGTCGCCGACGCGCAGCTCGTCCAGGGCGCGGTGGTTCCAGGGGCCCGACCCGATCGGCTGCGTCAGCGGGCTGGTCTCCAGCGCGGCGACGACGGCGCAGTGGACGCCGCGGTCGCCGAGCCGCCAGCCGATCCTGGTCGGGACGACCGCGTGGGCCGCGCTGTTGTCGAGCGGCGCCTTGGTCTTGAAGCGGGCCTGGAAGCGCCGCTCGCACTCGGCGTCCCCGCGCCGCTGGACCTCCTGGTCGCCCGGGAAGGGGCCCTTGGGCATCGTGAAGCGCAGGACCATCTCGGCCTGGTGCGGCTCCGTGCACGGCATGACCTTGAGCTCGGCGGCGTCGTCGGCGCCGACGAAGTCGAAGCACTGGCCCGCCTTGGGGTAGAGGGCGAGGGACGACTCCTCCGCCGCGTCGCCGACGGCGGTGCCGAAGGACACGGCCGCGACGATCGTGCCTCCCGCCGTCCACGCCGCGGCGGCGGCGAGACCGCCGATCGCCATCCCCTTCCCGCGCTCGCCGCGGCGGCTGATCTGGACGAGCGCGGCGATGCCGAAGCCGATCGCGAACAGGACCATCCCGAACAGGCCGGTGAGCAGCGCGACCAGCGCGTACCGGTTGGCGCGGGGCCTGCCGCCCGGCGCGGGCGGATGCCAGGGGACCGGGGCGGGCGGCGCCGGGGGAGGGTCGGCGGGCGAGCCGGCGGGCGGGTCTGCGGGCGAACTGGCGGGCGAACTGGCGGGCGGAGGTGCCGCGGTCTCGTCCGAGGTCTCCGGAAGTGCGTCCGGAGGCGCCCAGCGCGGCGCGTCGCCGGGGGCTGGTCCGGCCGGCGAGGGCTTCGCGGTCTCGTCGGCGTTCGATGGCTGAGTCACAGCCGCCGACATTATGAAATGAAGATCACAAAACGCGCATTTCCCACCCCGGTGGCCGGATCGTGCCGCACGTGCCACGGCATGGCGACGCTCACCGCGGCACGCCCCGCGCTGCGTAGGGTGGCCGCGTGGAGGTCGTGCATTGCCCGCCGGGGTCGCCGCCGGGGGCGGGAGTGGTGCGGTGCTCGGGGTACCGCGCGTACTTCGCGGAGCCGCGCGTGCGGCATTCGGCGCCGAGCGGCGGTGTGAAGGTGATCCTGCGGTTCGGCGATCCGGTACGGTCCGCGACCGGAACCTCAGGGCCGGTGCCCGCGACGGCGTCGGCGTTCGTGGTGGGCGTCAAGGACACGCCGGGGTCCACGGTGCACGCCGGCGAGGTGCACAGCCTCCAGGTCGAGATGACACCGCTGGGCGCGTACCGGGTGCTGGGCGTGCCGATGCGGGCGCTCGGCGGCGCCGCGGCGGACCTGGCCGACGTGCTCGGCCCGGCGGCGGACCTGCTGGTCGAGCGGCTGGCGCTGACCGATGACTGGAACGCGCGGTTCCGGCTGCTGGGCCGGGTGCTGGCCGAGCGGGCGGCCGCCGCGGACGCGCCGGACCCGGCCGTCGCCTGGGCCTGGCGGCGGCTGCACCGGTCCGGCGGCACCGTGGCGGTCGCCGAGCTGGCCGCCGAACTCGGGATGAGCCGCCGGCATCTGAGCCGCCGGTTCCATCACCAGCTGGGCCTGCCGCCCAAGAGCATGGCGCGGGTGCTGCGCTTCAATCGGGCCGTACGGCTGCGCGCCATGGAGCCCGAGCGGTCCTGGACGCGCATCGCGGCCGACTGCGGCTACCACGACCATGCGCATCTCGACGCCGACTTCCGCGCGCTCGCCGCCTGCACCCCGACCGAGTTCGCCACCAGAACGGACGTCCTGGCCCGGCCGTCCTGAACGGGTGTCCCATTTCTCCAAGGTGTCCGGACGCCGGCCTTCATAGCGTCGCGGCATGCCTTTCACTCTCCATACGGCGAGGGCCGTATCCGTTCTGGCCGCGGCGCTCCTCTTCGCCGCGGCGCTGGTCGAGCAGTTCGCCGGGGCGGCGGTGCGGGCGGCGATCTGGCCGGTGTTCTGGTCCGCGTCCCTGCTGTTCTTCGCCGCCATGGCCGATCGGCGGTGGGGGCGGACGATGCTGGCGGTGCTGGCCGTCCTCACCGTGCCGCTGTCGCCCGTCCTGGTGTTCGCCGAGCCGTCCGAACTGGACCCCATGCGCCGCCCGGACCTCGCGGTACGGCTGGCACTGGCCTGCGCGGCCGCCCAGATCCTCGCCGCGATCCTGGCGTTCCTGCCGCCCTCCACCGCCCACGCCCGCAGCGCCGCGAGGCGCGAGCTGTCCCCGCGGGTACGCAAGAGCGTGCTGGTGGTGCACGTGACGACCTCGGTGGCATGGCTGGGGATCATCACCGTGCAGGGCTCGCTCGGCATCACGGCCGTGACCGCCGGCGACGCGGGCACGGCGCGCGCCCTGTTCACCGCCATGCTGGTCATCGACGGGACCTTCCTCGGCCCGGCCGCGTTCTGCGCCCTGTTCACCGGGATCGTGCTGGCCGCCGGCACCCGCTGGGGCCTGCTGCGCCGATGGTGGGTGGCCGCCAAGTTCGCCGCCATGCTCGTGCTGATGGTGCTGCCGGTCATCGCCTGGCAGGACGTCCCGATCGACGGCCTCGCCCTCGCCGAGGAGGGACGCCCCGTCACCGAGATCCGCGCCATGCTCGGCGCCACCCCGTACCTGGCCATGATCTCTCCCGCGCTCGCGGTGTCCGCGGTCGTCCTCTCGATCACCAAGCCCTGGGGCCCGACCCCCCTCGGCCGCCGGGTGCGTCTCAGGGCCGGGAGTTGAGCCATTCCTGGAACGTGGGGCCGGCGAGCCGGGCGTGCGGGCCGGGCAGGAACCCGCCGGCGGCCGCGATCTCGGCGTCGGGCATGCCGGAGCCGTCGACGGCGACGACCTCGATGCCCCGGCGGGCGCCGAGGAGCCCGGCCGCCTCCGCCATGCTCTCCCTGCGGGGGCCGGCGATCTCGGGGATCGGCGTTCCGGGTGCGGGCCGGTCGGGCGCGTCCGGGTCGGTGGCCAGGTCGACCAGCGCCTCGGCCACGGTACGGCAGGCCACGAGCTGGGTGGGCAGGGCCGGGACGTAGGCGACGTCGCCCTGCCGCCAGTCCAGGAGCTGGCCGACGAACTCGTGGAACTGCGCGGCCCGCAGGATGCGGGCGGGCAGCGGGCCGGCCAGGGCGGCCGCCTCGTGCACCTGCTGGGCGGCGATGAAACCGGCGGTGGCCTTGTCGGCGCCGATGATGGAGACGGCGGTGATCCGGCCGACCCCGGCGACCGCGCCGGCCTCGTGCAGGTTCCGGGTCGCCGTCCGGAAGAACTCCGCGGCGGCGTCCTCGTCGGAGTCGGGCCACGACGCGACGTCGATGATGGCGCCGGCGCCGGCGAGCGCCCCGGCCAGGCCCTCGCCGGTGATGATGTCCACGCCGGTGGCGCGGGACATCGGCACGACCTGGTGCCCTCGTTCGGTGAGGACGTCCACGACGTGGCGTCCCAGCCGCCCGGTCGCCCCCGCCACCGCGAATCTGTCGGTGCTCATGTTCACGCCTTTCTCGCTGTTCGCCGTCCTGACGAACACGAGACGCCGGCGCCCCGGCCTCCATAACGGCCGCGAGCGTGTGACGTAGCCCACCGGACGCGCGTGTTACATGGCGGCGGGGCGCGGCGTCTTGTGCGTGTGTCAGTACCGAGGCAGAACGGGCGGGAGCCGGACATGAGCGAGCGGAAGACGGGCACGGCCGGCCGCGTGGACTCGGCCACCGAGGCGTTCGTGGCGCATCGCAACCTGCTGTTCACGGTCGCCTACGAGATGCTCGGCTCGGCCGCCGACGCCGAGGACGTCCTCCAGGAGACCTGGCTGCGATGGGTGGACGTCGATGCGGCCACCGTCCGGGAGGAGCGCGCCTACCTGGTACGGATCGTCACCCGGCAGGCGCTGGACCGGCTGCGTGCGCTCGGCCGCCGCAAGGAGTCCTACGTCGGCCCGTGGCTGCCCGAGCCGCTGCTGACCGCGCCGGACGTGGCCGAGGACGTCGAGCTGGCCGAGAGCGTCTCGATGGCGATGCTGCTGGTGCTGGAGACGCTCGGGCCGGTCGAGCGGGCGGTGTTCGTGCTGCGCGAGGTGTTCGGCCTGGACTACGACGAGATCGCCGAGGCCGTCGGCAGGAGCCCGGCCGCGGTCCGCCAGCTCGCCTACCGGGCGCGGGCGCACGTCGCCGCGCGCCGGCCGCGCGGGATCGCGTCCCCGGCCGAGACCCGGGCCGCGCTCGGGGCGTTCCAGCGGGCGGTCGAGACCGGCGATCTGCAGGGCCTGCTCGACATCCTCGCGCCGGACGTCGTCGCCCTGAGCGACGGCGGCGGAGTGCGGCACGCCCTGCCGCGGCCCGTCGTGGGCGCGGACCAGGTGGCCCGCCTGCTCGCCGTCGGCTGGTGGAGGCGCGACGCCCAGCGGTCGGTCGAGCCGGTGCAGGTCAACGGCGGCCCGGGGCTCCTCGTCCGGATCGACGGGGAGATCGACGGCGTGGTGGCGGTGCGGGTCGAGAACGGCTACGTCACCGGCGCCTACCACGTGCGCAACCCGGACAAGCTGTCGCACGTGGAACGGGAGACCGCCCTCAGCCGCTGAAACCGCCCGGCGAGAAATCCGCCGGCGGTAGCGGCCAGGCCCTGGCCGCTTCCCTTGCCAGTGTGATCGTCGAACGCGCCGGCCGCCCCGGCGCGACGATGACACTGAACGCAAGGAGCCGATCATGTCCGTCAACACCGTCACCCACCTGAACTTCAGGGGCGACGCCCGCGCGGCGCTCGCCTTCTACCAGTCCGTCTTCGGCGGCGACACGGTCACCGTCACCTACAAGGACGCCGGGAACGTCCAGGACCCGGCCGCCGCGGACCAGGTGATGTGGGGCCAGGTGACCGCCGGGAACGGCTTCACGGTCATGGCCTACGACGTCCCCGCCGACCTGCCGTGGAACCAGGGCGAGAACGCCTTCTTCGTCTCGGTGCGCGGCGACGACCCCGAGGAGATCACGGCGTACTGGGACAGGCTCACCGACGGCGCCACCGTCGTGCAGCCGCTTGGCCCCGCGCAGTGGGCGCCCCTGTACGGGATGCTGAAGGACCGCTTCGGCGTCACCTGGGTCTTGGACGTCGCCGCCCAGTACGACGCCTCCTGACCGGCGCCCGCCCGCCGTCCCGCCCGGCCGGCGGGCGGGCCGGTCCGCGGCGCTGTCGGACGGCCGTGCGGCGCGTTCATGGGGTTCCGCCCAGTTCGGCGGCGAGGGCGGCGATCGTCTCCTTCGGGTGGGTCGAGCCGGGGAAGTAGGCGCAGACCCGGTCGGCCACGTCGCCGAACCGGGTCCTGATCTCGGCGGCGCACTCGGCCGGCGTGCCGGCGACCGCCAGCGTCCGCACCATCGTGTCGTCGATCAGCCCGATCATCGTCATGATGTCGCCGGTCTTGGAGAGGGCGTTCAGCTCGGGTTGCAGGTCCCCCCAGCCCTCGATCTCCAGGACGGGCCGGTACGCCGGGGTGGAGCCGTAGAACGCCAGCAGCGCCTTCACCCCCACGGTCGCCGCCGCGATCTCCTCGGGGGTGCGGCCCATCGCGACGATCGCCTGCGGGTACACGTCGATCCGCTCGCGGCCCGCCCGCTCCAGCTCCTCGGCCACGGCCGGGAGGGTGCGCTCGCGGAAGTGCCGGTGGCTGTGGAACGGCATCACCAGCAGCCCGTCGGCGACCTCGGCCGCGGTCCTGGTCATCACCGGGCCCAGCGCGCCGAGCAGGACCGGCGGAACGCCGTAGGGGTTCGGCCCGGGGTCGAACGTCGGGGGCATCAGGGTGTGCCTGGTGAACTCCCCGCGGAAGTCCAGCCGGGTGCCGTCCTGCCAGGCGTTCAGGATCGCCTTCACCGCGAGCACGGCCTCGCGCATCCGGGCCGCCGGCCTGCTCCAGGACGCGCCGTACCGGTTCTCGATGTGCGGCCTGATCTGCGAGCCCAGCCCGAGCCGGAACCGGCCCTTGCTCAGCAGTTGCAGGTCATAGGCCATGTTGGCGAGGTTCATCGGGCTGCGGGGGATCGCGATCGCGACGTTGGTCATCAGGTCGACCGGCGGTACGTCCGCCGCGCCGGCCGCGACGATCAGCGGCAGGAACACGTCGTGCGGGCCCTCGAAGGTGAACAGGCCGTCCACCCCCGCGTCGATCAGCGCGCGGGCGCGGTGCGCCGCCTCGTCCGGCCGGCCGTCCAGCTGCACATCGAGTCTCACTGACCGATCTCCGTTCCGCGGTGCCGATGCCGATCAACCGTCGATCAACAGGATGGCGGGTACCGGAGGATCGGGGGAGTACCGGACCGCCGGTCGTCGCGGCCGGGTTTGACGTGGAAGATCGTTCGCGCGCAGGATGGGCGTTCTCGAACGTTATGGAGTGTCGTGTCCGTTCCGTACATCGCCCGCCTGGTCCGCTACCCCGTCAAGGGGTTCCCAGGTCAGGAGGTGGAGCGCGGGCGCGTGCGGCCGGGCGCGGGGCTGCCCTTCGACCGCGCGGTGGCGTTCGCGAGCGGGCGGCTGCCGCCGCCCGAGGCGGGCGGGTGGGTGCCCTCGCGCACCTGGCGCACGCTCGTCACCGACCCCGGCCCGCTGCGCGGCGGCGTCGAGCTCGACGAGGCCGCCGGGATCGTCCGGATCCGGCATCCCGAGTACGGGACGCTGACCGTTCCGCTCGGGAAGACGGGGCCGGTCGAGCCGCCGGAGGGGACGGCCGGCTGGTTCGGCGGGACCGCCGTGGTGCACCGGGCCGCGGACGGCTTCTGGGACGACCCCGACGGCGGCGTCTCGCTCATCAACCTGGCCAGCGTCGCCGCGCTCGGCCGCGCCGCCGGGGCCGATCTCGACCCGCTGCGCTTCCGCGGGAACGTCTACCTGGAGGGGCTGCCGCCTTGGGCGGAGCTGGACCTGGTGGGGGAGCGGATCGCGATCGGCGACGTCGAGCTGGAGGTGCTGCATCCGATCAACCGCTGCGCCGCGACCTCGGCCAACCCCGCGAGCGCCGTACGCGACCACAACGTGCCCGCGCTGCTGGCCGCGCACATGGGCCACATCTACTGCGGGCTGCGCGCCAAGGTCGTGACCGGCGGGACGCTCGCGAAGGGCGCCGGACTCGTCCGTACGGGCACGAAGGTCCGGCCGAAGCGCGCGGAGGGCGGGCCGGAGCCGTCGAGCTGGCCGCGGTACGCGCGGATCGTCCGGCGCGAACCGCACGGCCCGGACACCGTCAGCCTCTGGCTGGCCGACCCCCTCGCCGCCCTGCGCGGCGCGCCCGAGGCCGGGCAGCACATCCTGGTGCACACCTCCGACGAGGACGGGCCGGTCTGGCGCGCCTACACGGTGTCGGCGCACGAGGACGACCTGCTGCGCGTCACGGTCCGGAACGTGGGGCGGATGTCGGCGCTGCTGCACGGGCCCGCCGAGCGCGTACTGATCTCCGGCCCGAACGGCGGCACCGTCCTGGACGCCGGGGCGGACCGGCCGCTGCTGCTGGCCTCGGCCGGGGTCGGCATCACCCAGACGCTGGCGATGCTCCGGGAGTGCGCGCGGCGGCGGCCGGACCGCCCGCTGCTGCTGCTCCACACCGTCCGGCGCGGATCCGACCTGGCCCTGTGGGACGAGGCGACCGAGCTGATCGCCGGGATGCCGCACGCGCGCGCCCGCCTCTTCCTGACCGGGGAGGCGCCGGAGGCCGCGCGGCGGCTCGGCGCCACGCCCGGCCGCCCGGACTTCTCCGGCGCCGCCGTGCCGGGAACGGTCGCGTACCTCTGCGGCCCGCTCCCCTTCATGGACGCGGCCGAGCGGACGCTCACCGCGGCCGGAGCCGACGTCCACCGCGAGGTCTTCGCGTCCCCGGGAGCGGTGCCGGCCGAGCCGTCCGGACCGCCGGCGCCGGGCCCGTTCCGGGTGGACTTCACCGCCAGCGGCGTCACGGCCGACTGGCGCCCTGAGGACGGCACGCTGCTCGAACTCGCGGAGTCCCTCCAGGTCCCGGTACGGGCGGGCTGCCGCGCCGGCGCGTGCCGGATGTGCCGGCGTCCGGTCACGCGCGGGGAGACGGCCCACACCGTCCCGCCCGCGCTCCCTCCCGGGGACGGGCACGCGCTCCTGTGCTCGGCCGTGCCGGTCACGGACATCGCCGTCGACGCCTGAAACCGCCGCGATCAGGGAACGTCCCCGCCTCCCGCGCACGTCTGATGTGCGCTCGATCACGGACTGGACTGGGAGCGGCGACGATGAGTTTCGATCTCTGCGTGTGGCGGGAGAACCGCCCGATCACGGCCGCGCAGGCCCTGCGCACCTACTGGTGGCTGTGCGGCGACGAGAGCATGGCGGACGCCGACGAGTCGGAGTTCGGGGTCGAGCGGGACGAGCGGGTCGACGCCTTCCACGGTGAGCTGCTGGCCGCGTACCCCGCGCTGGAAGGGCTGGAGACCGCCGAAGCGGACGCCTCTCCCTGGAGCATGACCCCCGGCCACATCCCCGGCCTCTACGTGATCATGATGATGGGCTACTCCGACGCCCCCGACGTCGCCCCGGCGGTCGTCGAGCTGGCCATGCGGCACGGCCTGGTCTGCTACGACCCGCAGGTGACGCGGGTCCACAACCCGCCGGAGATCGTCGACACCGGCGTCCCGCGCATGGACTTCTGCGACGGCGGTGCCGCCGCCGACCCCGGCCCCGAGGAGCTCCCCGGACTCTTGGGCCAACTCACCGAACGGAACTGGTGGGCCTCCCTGGACCGCAGCCCTGGCTGGTTCATGCAGGTCGGTATCGGCGAGCGCGCCGGCGGGCTCCCGGACGGCGTCTTCGGGCTGGAGTACCGGGAGGGCGGCGCCGACCGGCATTTCCGCGTACTGCTCCACGACTTCGACGAGGTGGTGCGCGCCTTCCAGGGCTACGCCGAGGGCCACGAGAGCTGGAAGACCGCGTTCGACTGGCGGCCGCTGATGCTCTGATCCCGCGGATCACCCGCCTGACCGGGACGGGACGGACGCGGCGCCGACGACAGCTGCCGGTGCACGTGGCCGCCGGGGGCGAGCAGCCGCGCGAGCCCCTCGACGTCACCGGTACCGACCGCGGTCCGGAACGCGGCGACGAGGCGGCGGTGCGCCTCCGCGGGGACCGGCCGCTCGCGGCCGCCGCCGGCGCGGGACTGCGCGCGCCGCACCAGCTGCCGCGCGTTCGGAACGCTGGTCCGCAGCAGCACCGCGAGATCGGCGTAGGCGTGGTCGAAGCCCTTCCGCAGCACGAAGGCGGCCAGCTCGTCCGGCGTCAGCCTCGCCATGAGCAGGGCCAGCGCGTCCTCGGCGGCCATGGCCCGCTCGGTGCGCAGCACCGGATCGTGGGTCCGGTCGGCGAGGTCGCCCGGCCGCGGCTCGGCCGGGCTCTCGTGCCGGTGCCGCGCCGACTGGATCACGTTGATCGCCAGCCGGGTCGTGGCCGCGGTCAGGAACGCGGCCGCGTTCTCGATCCGCGCGCGGCTGGTGAGCTGCCAGCGCAGCCAGATCTCCTGGACGACGTCCTCGGCGCCCGGGACGTCCCCGAGGACCCGGTAGGCGATGCGGAAGAGCCGCGCCCGCTGGGCGAGGAAGACGTCGAGGGCGAGGTCCAGATCGTCCTCGGCCGGCGGGGGGACCGGGGGTTCGGCCGGCGCCGTGAGCAGGCTGGGCGCGGACATCGGGACTCCTCTTCGTGGACGGCGCCCGTCGAAGGGCGGCGACTCCACTCTCGGTCCGCGGCACCGCCCACCGCGCCACGGAGGTCCGTGGTCGAGTCCGTAGGCTTCCGGGGCGGGCCCGCGCACCGGCTCAGCCGGGCGGCTCCTTGCCCGCGTCCGCGGCCGGGGAGGCCGCGAGGACGTCCGGCAGCTCGCGGCGCGAGCTGATGCCGAGCTTCGTGTACACCTTCCGCAGGTGCCACTCCACGGTGTGCGGGCTGATGAACAGCTCGGCGCCGATCTGCGGGTTCGTCATCCCGCCGGCGGCGAGGGTCGCGATCTGCGACTCCTGCGGTGTCAGGGAGCTCGCCGGCTCCGTCTCCCGCGCCCGGACGTGCTCGCCGGTCGCGAGCAGCTCGCGGCGGGCACGCTCGGCGAACGCGTGGGCCCGCATCCCGTCGAACATCTCGTAGGCCGTGCGCAGGTGCTCCCGGGCCGGTGAACGGCGCCGGGTCCGGCGCAGCCACTCGCCGTACAGCAGGTGGGTGCGGGCCACCTCCACGACCACGCGGTCGCGGCCGAGCTCCTCGATCGCCGTCAGGTACAGGCCGTCCGCCTCGTCGCCCTCGGTGAGGAGCGCCCGGCTGCGGGCGGCGACGCCGCGGGCCCAGCCGGAATCGGCGGCGCCGGTGAGTTCGAGCAGCCGGTCGAGCGAGGCGCGGGCCTGGTCGAGTTCGCCGCACCGCGCCGCGGCCTCGACGTGCTCGACCAGGGAGAGGCCGGTGAAGTTGTACCCGTCGTGCTCGATGCCCGAGCGGGCCGCCGCCAGGGCCTGGTCGTAGCGGGCCAGGCCGTTGTACAGCACGCCCTGGACGTAGCCGGTGACGCCGAGCAGGGACACCTCGCCCTGCTGCTCGGCGGCCGCCTTGGCGTCCGCGATGATGCCGGAGGCGGCGTCCTCGTCGCCGCGCCACGCCGCCAGGACGAGCGCCGCGTACTTGTGCGGGGCGTGGCCGGTCGCCGCGGCGATCGTGTCGGCCTCGTCGATCATCCGGGCCGCCTCGGCGAAGTCGCCGTAGTGGATGCGCACCCCGCCGAGGTAGATCAGCGCCGGCGGCAGCACGCCGAGCGCGCCGATGTCGCGGGCCAGCCGTACGGCGCGCGTCGCCAGCGCGTCCCAGGCGGGCAGGTCCCAGGCGTGGTGGATGAACGACTCCAGCGCGACCGGGGCCAGCAGGAGCCAGCGCATCGTCGCCTCGCGGGTGCCGAGGTCCTCGTTCACGAGCGGGTCCAGCGCGCGGCGCAGCGCCGGGCCGCCGGTCCCGCCGCCGTCCGCGAGCAGCGCCGCCACGCCGTCCAGGAGCAGGTCCGCCGCCTCGGAGCCGGACGGGGGCGCCCCGGACTCGCGGGCCGCGGTCGCCGCGGCGCGGGCGCCCGTCGGGCCGTGGACCCGGCCCGCGAAGATGGTCGCGCTGATCGCCTCCAGGTAGGTCTCCCGCGCCTGCGGCGACCCGGCGGCGGTGAACTGCGCGGCGGCGTCGAGGAGCAGCGGCGCCGCCTCGTCGCTGCGGTTGCGGGCGAAGAGGATCCGGGCGCGCAGGCGCGCGACGCGGGCCCGGTCCAGGGGGCTGAGGGGGCACAGCTCGGCCAGCGTCGCCAGCTCCGTGGCGCGGTCGGGGGACGCGGCGGAGAAGTGCGCCTCGGCGGCCGCGAGGGTCCGGCGCCCCCGCGCCCAGGAGTCCGGCGTCACCTCGGCCGCGCGCTCCAGCAGCACCGCCTCGGCGGTCATGCCGCCGCGCTGCCGCGCCCGCCCGGCGGCCCGCTCCAGCCCGGCGGCGACCTCCTCGTCCGGCCCGTCGGCGGCCTGCGCGGCGTGCCAGGCGCACCGGTCGGGATCCAGGACCGGGTCCGTGGCCGCGGCCAGCGCCCGGTGCACCGCCCGGCGCTCGTCGGGGTCGGCCTGCTGGTAGATCGCCGAACGGACCAGCGGGTGCCGGAACCGGACGGACTCCCCGAACTCGATCAGGCCCGCCGCCTTGGCCGGCCCGGCATCGGGAGCGATCTTCATGGCGTCGGCGGCGCGGACCAGCAGGCGCGCGTCGCCGACCGGCTCCGCCGCGGCGATCAGCAGCAGCGTCCGGGTCGGCGCCGGCAGCGAGCCGAGCCGGCGGGCGAAGTCCCGCTCGACGCGGCTCGACACCGTTCCCTGGACGGCCGGGGAGCCCGCGGTCGCGCCGTACGCCAGCTCGGCGGCGCTGCGGCCGCGGGAGAACTCCAGCAGCGCGAGCGGATTGCCGTGCGTCTCGGCCACGAACCGGTCCCGGATCCGCTTCTCCAGCCGCCCGCCCACCGAACTCTCCAGGAGCTCGCCGGCCGCGGCGGCGTCGAGCCCGCCGATCCGCATCTCCGGCAGGCCCGCCAGCGCGTCCCGACCCTCGGGGTCGCGCACCGCGAACGCCATCGCGACCGCCTCGGCGAGCAGCCGCCGCGCCACGAACTCAAGTGTCTGCAAGGACACCCGGTCCAGCCACTGGGCGTCGTCGACCACGACGAGCACCGGCCGGCTCTCCGAGGCCCGGGTGAGCAGGGTCAGCACGGCGAGGCCCACCAGGAAGCGGTCGGGCGGGTCCCCGGCCGCCATCCCGAACGCGACGCGCAGGGCGTCCCGCTGGGGTTCCGGCAGCGCGTCCACCTCGGCCAGGAACGGCGCGCACAGCTGGTGCAGGCTCGCGTAGGGCAGCTCCATGTCGGCCTCGATGCCCTGCGACCGGGTCACCGTGACCTGGGACGCCTGGGCGGCCACGTACTCCAGGAGCACCGACTTCCCGATGCCCGCCTCGCCGCGGATCACCCACACCCCGGAGCCGCCGTCCCGCAGCGAGGCCAGCAGGTCGTCGAGCGCCGCGCACTCCTGCCGCCGGCCGACCAGGGCGGGAAGCGGGCTGGCGATCATGCGGCACGGCTCCTAGGGGGGTCTCCTGGGCGGCCTCCCAGGACGCTCGTCGCGGCGAGCATTGAAACGATACATGCGGCCGCCGCCGCCGGCAGCATGCCGAACGGCATGGGCATGAAGAAAAAAGTTCCCCTGGGTTGTCACAGACGGCGCCGCTATCCGGTCGAGCACTGCCTATCGTCCGTCCGCCGCCGCAGGAGGTCCCATGTCAACGCTCGAACACCGGCTCGCCACCTCCGTCCTGGTGGTGGGCACCGGCGGGTCCGGCCTTCGAGCGGCCATCGAGCTGGCCGAGGCCGGTGTCGCGGTCATCGCGGTGGGCAGGCGCGCGTCCGGCGACGCCCACACCGTCCTGGCCACCGGCGGCGTCAACGCGGCGCTGGCGACCACCGACCACGCCGACACCTGGGAGCAGCACGCGGCCGACACGCTGCGGGAGAGCCGCCTGCTCGCCGACCCGCGCGCCGTGCTGGCCGTGACCCGGCAGGCCGCGCAGGGCATCCACGACCTGGAACGCTTCGGCATGCGCTTCGACCGCCAGGACGACGGCCGGATCGCCCAGCGCTACTTCGGCGCCCACACGTACCGGCGCACCGCGTTCGCCGGCGACCGCACCGGCCGGGAGATGCAGCGCGTGCTCCGCGAGCGCGCGGAGCGGCTCGCCGTACCCGTTCTGCCGCGCCTGTACGTCACTCGGCTGCTGGTCGACGACGGGACGGTGTTCGGCGCCTACGGATTCGACACCGCCGACGGCTCGCGCTACCTCGTGCACGCCGACGCCGTGATCCTCGCGACCGGAGGCCACACCCGCATCTGGCGGCACACGTCCTCCCGCCGCGACGAGAACACCGGCGACTCCCTCCGCCTCGCCGCCGAGGCCGGCGCCCGGCTGCGCGACCCCGAGCTGGTGCAGTTCCACCCCTCGGGCCTGCTCAAGCCGGAGAACGCGGCCGGAACCCTGGTCGGCGAGGCCGCGCGCGGCGAGGGCGGGATCCTGCTCAACAACCTCGGCGAGCGGTTCATGGAGCGCTACGACCCCGAGCGCATGGAACTCGCCGGCCGGGACAGGGTCGCGCTGGCGGCGTACACCGAGATCAGGGAGGGCCGCGGGACCCGGGCCGGCGGCGTGTGGCTCGACCTGTCCCACCTGCCGCGCGAGACGGTCCTGGCGCGGCTGCCGCGCGTGCACCGGATGCTGCTGGACCTGCAGATGCTCGACGTCACCCGCGACCCGATCGAGATCGCGCCGACCGCGCACTACTCCATGGGCGGCGTCCGGGTCCGCCCCGAGGACCAGGGCACCGACATCGACGGGCTCTTCGCGATCGGGGAGGCGGCCAGCGGCCTGCACGGCGCGAACCGCCTGGAGGGCAACTCGCTGACCGAGCTGCTCGTCCACGGCCGCGTCGCCGGCCGGGCGGCGGCGGAGTACTCGGCCGGGCTCACCGGCCAGCGGCGCTCCCTCGGATCGGTCCGCGCCGCGCAGGCGGACGTGGACCGGCTGCTGGCCGCCGACGGCGACCAGAACGTCCGCGCGCTGCAGCGGTCGGTGCGCCGCCTGATGACCGAGCACGCCGGCGTCGTGCGGGACGAGGCCGGGCTGTCCGCCGGGCTCGCCGCGCTCGACGAGATCGAGGCCCGGATGGAGGACGCCGGCACGCACGTCGACATCGGCGGCTTCGAGGACCTCGCGCACGCCTACGACCTCAGGTCCGCCGTCCTCGCCGCCCGCGCGACCCTCGAATGCGCGCTGGAGCGGCGCGAGACGCGAGGCTGCCACCACCGCTCCGACCACCCCGGCCTCGATCCGGCCCTGAGGGTCAACCTGGTCTGGTCGCCGGAGACCGGAGTGCGCCGCGAACCCGTCCCGCCGATCCCCACCGACATCGCCGAGCTGATGCACGACGTCCCGACCGACGGCAAACTGCTCGAATAGCGGCCGCCCCCGGCTCCTTCGAGGCCGGTTCCGCGTAAGCCGTCACCGATCGGCGGGCTGTCCGGTCTTTTCTACGGGACGGGTTCCGCCGTTCCCTGAAGGAGGACGCGACATGCCAACACCCGACCGCGGCGACAAGCTCGGCTTCGAGCGGGACATCAAGCCCCTGTTCCGGGAGAAGGACCGGAACGCGATGCTGGCCTACTTCGACCTGTTCGACCACGCGGATGTCGCCGAACACGCCGACGCCATCATCGGTTCCCTGCTGAGCGGGCACATGCCGTGCGACGGCACGTGGTCCGAGGCGGAACTGGAAAGGCTCCAGCGGTGGATCGACATGGGCAAGCCCGCCTAGACCCGCCGCGTTTCCTGACCTCCGGCCGGTGGTCAGTCGCGGCCGGCGATGCCGTTGTCGTACGCGAAGATGACCGCCTGCACCCGGTCCCGGACGCCCAGCTTGGCGAAGATGCGCCCGCCGTGCGTCTTCACCGTGGCCTCGGAGATGACCAGGCGGGCGGCGATCTCGCCGTTGGACAGCCCGTCCGCGATGAGTCCGAGCACCTCCCGCTCCCGCTCGGTGAGCAGCGCCAGCCGCGGGTCGGGGCCGGGCGGCTCGGCCGCCGGATCGGGCAGCTGGCCGGCGAACGCGCCGATCAGCCGGCGGGTCACGTTCGGCGCGATGACGGCGTCCCCCGCGGCCACGGCGCGGATGCCGTACATCAGCTCCTGCGGCGTCGCCTTCTTCAGCAGGAACCCGCTGGCCCCGGCGCGCAGGGCCGCGTGGACGTACTCGTCCAGGTCGAAGGTGGTCAGCACCAGGCACCGCGTCGGGATGCCCTCGGCGACGATCCGCCGGGTGGCCTCGATGCCGTCGCACTCCGGCATCCGCACGTCCATCAGCAGCACGTCGGGCCGCAGCGCGCGGGCCATGGACACCGCCTCCAGGCCGTCGCCTGCCTCGCCGGCGACCGCCAGGTCCGGCTGCGACTCCAGCACCATGCGGAAGCCCATCCGCACCAGCGGCTGGTCGTCGGCCAGCAGCACGGTCGTGGTCACCGGGACGCCATCCTTCCCGCGGAGCCCTCCGCGGCGGGCGCCGCGGCGGCGTGCTCGAAGGTCATCCGCGCGGCGACCCGCCAGCCGGACGCGGGACGCGGACCGGCCTCGACGCCGCCGCCGTAGGCGCCGGCCCGTTCCGCCATCCCCACCAGGCCGTGACCGCCGGTGCCGGCGCGGTCGGCGTCCGTCCACCGCCGCAGCGCCCCGTCATCGACGACCTCCAGTTCGACACCGTGCGGCAGGTAGCGCAGGCGCAGCTCGATCCGCGCGGCCGGCCCGGCGTGTTTCAGCGTGTTGGTGAACGCCTCCTGGACGATCCGGTACACCGCCAGCCCGGCACCCGGGCTCCAGCGGCCGGGCACGCCCTCCCGCGTGACGGTGACCCGCGGGCCGGCGGCGCGCACCTGGTCGACCAGCGCGTCGAGGTCGGCCAGGCCGGGCTGCGGGGTGTGGCCGGGGGACGGCCCGGCGGTACCGTTCCGCAGCAGGTCGAGCAGGTGCTGCATCTCGTCCAGGGCCTGCCGCCCGGTCGACGCCACCTTGTGCATCACCGTGGCCGCCCGTTCCGGATCGGCGGTGGCGGTGAACGCCGCGCCGTCGGCGAGGGCGACCATGACGGCCAGGTTGTGGGCGACGATGTCGTGCATCTCCCGGGCGATGCGCTCCCGCTCGGTGGCCACCGCCAGCAGGGCCCGCTGCTCACGGTCCCGTTCGCGCTGGCGTTCCCGCTCCTCCCGCTGGTCGAGGTACGCGCGCCGGCTGCGCAGGTTCGTCCCGGCCAGCGCGGTGACGGCCGTGAGCGGGGCGAGGCCGAGGATCTTCGCCCACGTCAGCTCTCCCGCGACCCAGCCCCACAGCAGTGCGGTCTCGGCCAGCCCGGCGACCGCGAGCGACTGCCAGCGCGGCCGGTGCCGGGCGAGGGTGTACAGCGCCGCCAGCGGGGCCAGCAGCAGGTAGGGCCCCTCGACGGCGAGCGGGTACGCGGACACCCCGGCCAGGGCGGCGACCGTCCAGAAGACCACCAGCGGGGCCTGGCGCCGCCACACCAGCGGGACGTGGACGGCGGCGACGCACAGCCAGCCGAACGCTCCGCTCTGCCCGCCCGCCACCGCGAGGCTCACCGCGGTGAGCGCGGCGGCCAGGGCGGCGTCGGCCGTCCGCGGCCGCCGTGCGGTGAGGGAGAGGACCGAGTCCATGGTCATCCGAGTGTCACACGTCCCGGACCCGCAGGACCACCGCGCCCGCGGCGAGTGCGAGCACGATGTAGACCGCCAGTACGGCGCCCGCCGTCCCGGGCGCGAGCAGGTCGGTCTGGGACGAGGCGGTGTCCAGCGTGTAGACCGCTTCGGCGGCCAGGCCGGGGTGGAAGGGGAGGACCGCGTCGCGCACCGGCTCGGGGACCGCCAGCGCCAGCAGCGCCGGCGCCACCAGCATGACGCCGACATAGGTGGTCAGCGCCGCGGCGGTGTGCCGGATGACGGTGGCCAGCCCGAGGCCGACCAGGGCCAGCGCCACCACGGTCAGCGGCCCGGTGATGACGGCGCGCAGCGCGCCGCCGTCACCGAGGCCGGCCCCGTGCTCGCCGGCGACCGCCTGGCCGGTCAGGAAGGACGCCGAGCAGACCAGCAGCATCACCGGGGCGATCACCGCCGTGATCGCCAGCGCCTTGGCCCACAGCAGCGGCAGCCGCCGCGGCACCGCGGTCAGGCTCGGCCGGATCGACCCGGAGGCGTACTCGCCGGTCATCTGCATCATGCCGAGGACCACGATGAGCAGCGAGCCCAGGTGCAGGGCGTCGAACGAGGTGTCGATGGCGGCGGCGGTGGACGGTTCGGCCCTGCCCGCGTCCACGTCCGACGCGTAGGCGGCGGCGAAGAGGGCCGCCAGCCCGACCAGGGCGGCGCCGACACCGGCCAGCAGGAACCAGGTGGAGCGCAGCGAGCACAGTTTCGTCAGCTCGGAGCGGAACACCCGGGCCGGGGTCACCCGGTACACCGGGCGGGCCGTGCCGGGCGCGGTCGTCTCGGATGTATCGAGGGTGGTCATGCGGCGCTCTTCTCCGCCGGCCGGTACTCCAGCGCGTCTCGGGTGAGTTCCATGTACGCCTCCTCCAGGGATGCGCGCTTCGGGGCCAGTTCGTGCAGCGGGACGCGGGCGGCGGCGGCCAGTTCGCTGATCCGCTCCGCGGTCAGGCCGTGGACCCGCAGGACGCCCCGTTCGGTACCGGCGACCGTCGCGCCGTCTCCGATCAGCAGCTCGCGCAGCTCGCCGGCCTCCGGGGAACGCACGATGACGGTGCCGGTGTCGACGCGGGCGATGAACTCCTCGACGGTGGTGTCGGCCAGCAGCCGGCCGCGGCCGATGATGACCAGGTGCTCGGCGGTGACGGCCATCTCGCTCATCAGATGGCTCGACACCAGGACGGTGCGTCCCCGCGCGGCGAGGTCCTTGAGCAGGGTGCGCGTCCACAGCACGCCGTCGGGGTCCAGTCCGTTGACCGGCTCGTCGAGGATGATCACCTCCGGGTCCCCGAGGAGGGCGGCGGCGAGGCCCAGCCGCTGGCCCATGCCCAGCGAGAACGCCCCGACGCGGCGCCGCGCCGCGTCACCGAGCCCCACCATGCTCAGCGTCTCGTCCACGCGGGCGGCGGGGATCCCATGAGTTCGCGCCAGTGCGAGCAGGTGGTTACGGGCCGTCCGGCCGCGGTGCACCGACTTGGCGTCCAGCAGCACCCCGACTTTTTGCAAAGGCGCGCTGTACGCGACGTATTCACGACCGTTCACCGTGGCCGTTCCGCTGGTGGGACGGTCCAATCCGACGATCATTCGCATGGTGGTGGACTTTCCCGCGCCGTTCGGGCCGAGAAAGCCGGTGACCTGGCCGGGGTGCACGGTGAAGGACAGATCCCTTACGGCGGTCTTCCGGCCGTAGCGTTTGGTCAATCCGCTGATTTCGATCACCGGGACAACGCTACGGATCCGTCCCGATCGCGGAAACAGACCGTGGTCTGATCCTCGCCGCGGCCCCGGTACGACCTTTGTCGTACGGCGCGGGCCGTCAGCGGGCGGCGGGCGGGCGCCAGCCGTGGGCGAGGAGGTCGAAGACCGTCTCGACGGCGGCCCGGGGGTCGTCGCGGCCGCGGGCGAGGGCGGGGACCTCCAGGGCGTAGCGGGCGAGGGCGGCGCAGGCGAGGTCGTCGCGGTCGGCGCCGACCTCGTCGGCGATGGCCGCGGCGAGGGCGCGGGCGTGGCGGGTCCACATGTGCCCGGCGTACGCGCTCAGTTCGGGGGTGGAGTCCACCAGGCGGGCGAACTCGGCCCGCTGGGGATGGGTCTCGATCGGGAGCCAGGTGTCGAGGATGTGCCGGCGGAGGGCGTCGGGGACGCTCTGGCCGGGCGGGCGCCGCCGGACCGCGGCGACGAGCCGTTCCTCGCGGTCCTGCTCCTGGTCGAACACCAGCGCTTCCTTGCCGGTGAAGTGCTTGAACACCGTGGTGGTGGACACGTCCGCCGCGTCCGCGACGTCGCGGACGCTCACCTGGTCGTAGCCCCGTTCGAGGAAGAGCCGCAGGGCCGCGTCGGCGATCGCTTGCCGGGTGGCCGCCTTCTTGCGCTCGCGGCGGCCGGCGGGAGGCACGGTCATGGGCCGAGCGTACCGGACGGCTGCACGACTCACAATGTGCAACGAGTTGATTAGTTGACTCGTTACACTTTTGTACCTAGTCTCCTTTCGCGGCGAGACACCCCACCGAACCGAAGGAACCGGCCATGGCCTCTCCCAAGCCCTCCCACGCCCGTATCAGCGTCATCGGCGCCGGACCGGGCGGCCTGACCTGCGCCCGCATCCTGCAGCGGCACGGCCTGACCGTCACCGTCCACGACCGCGAGGCCGGCCCGGAGGCCCGGGACCAGGGCGGCAGCCTGGACCTGCGCGCCGGCGACGGCCAGGTCGCGCTGCGCGAGGCCGGCCTGCTGGAGGCGTTCTTCGACCTCGCCCGCCCCGAAGGGCAGGAGATGCGCCAGCTGGACATCGGCGGCCGGCTTCTGTTCCACCACGTTCCCGGCGACGGCGAGCTGTTCAAGCCGGAGATCGACCGCGGCCGCCTGCGTGGCCTGCTGCTGGAGTCGCTGGAACCCGGGACGGTGCGGTGGGGCCGTGCCCTCACCGGCGTCGGCGGGCCCGCCGACGGTCCCCGGCTGCTGCGCTTCGCCGACGGCGGCACCGTCGAGACCGACCTGGTGATCGGCGCCGACGGCGCGTTCTCCCGGGTCCGTCCGGCCGTGTCACCGGCCGTCCTCCTCTACAGCGGGGTGAGTTTCCTGGAGGCCTGGTTCTCCGACGTCGATGAACGCCACCCCGGCATCGCCGAGCTGGTCGGCCAGGGCGGCGCCGCGGCGGCCGACGGTGCACGCGGGCTGTTCGCCCAGCGCAACGGCGGCGACCGCATCCGCGTCTACATCATCCGGCGCGCCCCCGCCGACTGGATCGGCCGCAGCGGGCTGACCATCGACGACACCGAGGCCATCCGCGCCCTGCTCCTGGAGGAGTACGCGCACTGGTCGCCCGACCTCCGGCGCCTGATCAGCGACAACGACGGCCCCTACGTCGACCGCCCGATCCACGCCCTGCCCGTACCGCACACCTGGGAGCACCAGCCGGCCGTCACGCTCCTCGGCGATGCCGCCCACCTCATGCCCCCGCTGGGCGTCGGCGTCAACCTCGCCATGCTCGACGCGAGCGACCTCGCCCTCGCCCTCGCCGGCGCCCCCACCGTCGACGACGCCATCCGCGCCTACGAGAGCATCATGCTGCCCCGCTCCGCCGAGATGGCCCGGCTCCTGGAAGGCGGTGCCGAGCACCTGCTGTCCGACGAACTCCCCGACTTCGCCCAGGCCTGATCCTGCCTGGGTCGCGGACCCGGTCACAGCCGGGTCACAGCTTCCGGCACCGTGCTGTGACCGTCCGGCGGCTAGAAAGTGGCGAATGGAAGGTGAGAGTGAAAAGGAGAAGGCCATGGGCGGGGAATGGGACCGGCGTTCGCTGCTCAGGGGCGCCTCCGTCGCGGCCGGTGCCGCCGTGATCGCGCCGCTGCTCGGCCGGGCGGGAACGGCGCGGGCCGACGGCGACGCGGACGCGCTGTTCAAGGCCGGGGAATTCGAGCAGGCCGGCCGCGCCTACGAGGAGATCCTGAAAAAGGACCCGGCGAACGTGCACGCGGCCCGCCGGCGCGGCCATGTCGGGCTACTGGTCAACGATTTCCCCGAGGCCGAGAAATACCTCAAGCAGGCACTCGAACTCGCACCCGCCGACAAGGAGACCAACCAGCTCCTGGGCGACTGCTACATCCGGCAGGACGAATTCGCCGGCTCCGTACCGTGCTGGCAGGCGGCCGGGGAGGACGTCTACGCCCAATGGTTCGGGGCCGTCAGCGGCGCGCCGTACCAGATCCACGGCGACACCGCCCGCGTACCGTGGCGGCAGATGGACCCGTCACCGCAGGTGGAGGCCTCGGTCAACGGCGGACCGCCGAAGCGCTTCATGTTCTACACCGGCGCCCCGTGGCTGGGCATGTCCGCGGAAGTGGCCGAGGAGGCCGGGCTGAGAGCCGTGGCCAAGCAGCAGATCGACTACCTGAACGGCACCGCCTGGCAGTACTTCGGGGTCCTGGACTTCTTCAGGCTCGGTGACATCGAACTGCGCAACATCCCCGTCGAATGGTCGGAGACGGACCAGGCCTCGCCCGCCGGGCCGAGCGACGGCATCATCGGCACGTGGATCTTCTACCACCTGCTGACCACCTTCGATTACGCCGGCCGATCGCTGATCCTGCGCCGCCCGACCGCCGGAACGGCCGCCAAGGTACGCGCCGACGCCGTCCGCGCGGGCGCCAAGCCCCTGCCGCTGTACCTGGCCCATGAACACGGCCTGCACAGCAGAGGAAGCGTCGACGGCTCCGGCACCCAGGTGGTGGGCCTGTCCATCGGCGGGGTGAGCGAGAGCGCCGCGGTCGTGCCCGGGGAAACGGCCGAGCGGCTGGGGATCCGCGTCGACCACGACCGCCCGGTGGAGACGTTCGCCCACAGCCGTCCCACCGTCACCTACCCCTGCTACCCGAAGGAGATCCGCCTCGGCGACGCCGCCGCCAGAGGCGTCTACTGCATGACGAACCCGAACAGCAGGCCGCCACGCTCCGGATTCGACGTGCTGGCCACCTTCTTCCACCCCTTCTACAAGCCCTACAACATCACCCTCGACTTCACCCGCATGAACCTCTACATCACGCCTGGCAAGGCCGCATGAGGCTGCGGAAGTGACCGGCATGCAAGGACGGACGATGGCGCGAACGGATACGGCGGAAACCGAACGGGACACCGCCGCCAGGACCCGGCGGGCGGGCGTCCAGCGGTGGTTCCGCGCCGGCGCCCGCCCGGAGCCCTGGAGACGCGGCCCGGTGCTCGCTGCCCTCGCACTGCTGCTCGGCCTGGTCATGCTGCTGCACACGTACATCCCGAACCGGATCGGGAACCTCGGCAGCCTGGTGGAGACCTTCCTGCCGTGGTTCGGCCTGTTCGTCCCGCTGCTGCTGGCCGGGGCGCTGTGGCGCCGTTCCGCCTCCGCGGCGGCCGCGCTGCTGCTGCCGGTCGCGGTGTGGCTGTACCTCTTCGGCGGTCTGCTCGGCGACAAGTCCCATGCGGGCGGCGACCTTGTCCTGGCCAGCCACAACGTAGGCGCCGCGAACCCCGACCCGGCCGGTACCGCCCGCCGCTTGGCCGCCACCGGCGCGGACGTGCTGGCCCTCCAGGAGCTGACCCGGCAGGCCAGGGGGACGTACGAGAAGGAGCTGGCGAAGGCGTACCCGCACCACACGGTGCAGGGCACGGTCGGGCTGTGGAGCAGGCTGCCGCTGTCGGACACCCGTCCGGTCGACATCCAGATGGACTACGGCCCGCTGGCGGCCACCAAACCGGCCGAGGTCAAGCTGACGTACAACCGGGCGCTGCGCACCACCGTGGCCACGGACCAGGGCCCGCTGGCGGTGTACGTGGCCCACCTGGGCTCCGCGCGGGTCAACCCGAGGGCGGGCTTCTCGACGGCCCACCGGGACAGGAACGCGCAGGCGCTCGGCAAGGCCGTCGCCGCCGAACGGAACGAGCGGGTGGTGCTGCTCGGCGACCTGAACGGCACCATGGACGACCGCGCGTTCGGCGACATCACCTCGCGCCTGCGCTCCGTGCAGAACACAGCCGGGGACGGCTTCGGCTTCACCTGGCCGGCGAGCCTCCCCGTGGCGCGCATCGACCAGATCCTCGTCCGCGGCGTACGGCCGGAAAGCTCACGGGTACTGCCGGCCACCGGCAGCGACCACCGCCCGGTCATGGCCGCGATCAGCTGGTGATGGGAGGGGAGTCCCGGCTATCATCACGATATGGCGATTGATTCCGATTGTGGAATGACTTCTCTGGACGGGCTGGCGCCGGCGGCGGCGCTGTTCCACTCACTGGCGGACCCGGTGCGGCTGTCGATCGTTCAGCGGCTGGCCCGCGGCGAGGCGCGGGTGGTGGACCTGACCCGCGAGCTGGGGCTGGCGCAGTCCACGGTGTCCAAGCATCTGGCCTGCCTGCGCGGCTGCAAGCTGGTGGACTACCGTGCCGAGGGCCGCCAGTCGTTCTACTTCATCGCCACTCCCGAACTGCTGGACCTGCTGCGCTCGGCCGAGCACCTGCTGGCGGTCACCGACCGCGCCGTCGCGCTGTGTCCCGTTAGCCAACGGCCGGATACCCGCACCTCCCACAGGGCGGCACGGGCATGACCACGGTTCCGCTGAGCCCCTCGCCGCGGCGGCGGGCGGTGCTGGCGCGGCGGGTGCGCCTGCTGGTGGCGGCCACCATCGCCTACAACGTGGCCGAGGCCCTCGTCGCGATCACGGCCGGAACGGTGGCGTCGTCGGGAGCGCTGGTGGCGTTCGGACTGGACTCGGTGGTCGAGGTCGCCTCCGCCGCCGCGGTCGCCTGGCAGTTCGCCGCCCGCGACCCCGAACTGGTCGAACGGCGCGAGCGGAAGGCGCTGCGGATCATCGCGGTGTCGTTCTTCGCGCTGGCCGCCTACGTGACCGCCGACTCGGTCCGCGCCCTGGCCGGCGGCGGCGAGGCCGAGCACTCCTCGGCCGGGCTGGTACTGGCCGCCCTGAGCCTGCTCGTCATGCCGTTCCTGTCGCACGCCCAGCGCAGGGCCGGCCGCGAGCTCGGGTCGGCCAGCGCGGTCGCCGACTCCAAGCAGACCCTGCTGTGCACCTACCTGTCGGGTGTGCTGCTGATCGGGCTGGCGGTCAACAGCCTGCTCGGCTGGTCCTGGGCGGACCCGGTGGCCGCGCTGGTCATCGCCGCCGTCGCGGTCAAGGAAGGCCGCGAGGCCTGGCGCGGCGACGCCTGCTGCGCCGTCCCGCCTCCGCCCGCGCCCGGCGGCGCCACGGTCGAAGCTGGCTGCGCATCCTGCGGGCCCGGCTGCACCTGCTGCTCCTGATCAGCCGAGCACCCTTGATTCAGCACTCAGCGGAGCAGCGCTCCACGCACGGTGATGCCGTGCCTTGTGCGCAACCGCCGCAACTCCCACATCGCCACGGCGGTGACGGACAGCGGGCCTCCCAGGGTGAAGGCCATCCGTACCCCGAACGGCACACCGTCGTACGTGCCCCGGAACAGCTCGAAGAGGGCGACCTCCCAGACGAGCAGCGTCGCGAGCAACGGCGGAACGGTCTCGTGGAGGTCCGCCGTACGGAAGACGTGCACGAGCGACTGCGCGATGCCGTAGAGGCCGAAGGGGCCGAGCCACAACAGGAACGCGCCCAGGGCGAACAGCAGCACCACCCGCCATGCCGACGCCGTCCAGTTCGTGTTCTCGTCCACGTAGCCCAGCCCGGTGATCAGCCGCGGCACGGCGAGCGTGACGACCAGCGCGAGCAGCGCACCCGCGGGCTTGCCCGCGCGGCGCAGGTACAGGCGCCGGTTGGGCGGGCGTGCCGCGGCGATGAAGGCGGCGACGGCGACCGGGAAGGTCACCCCCAGAACGATGAGGGAGGTACGGATCTGGCCGAAGCGGTCGTCCACCACGGCATCGGCGTCCGAGGCCACTCCGTAGGACACCAGCATCCACGTCACGGCGACCAGGCCGACGACCGTCCGCACGACCTGCGCCTTCTTCACGACCGGGTCGTGCACCCGGTCCGGCCGCGACGGCGTGAACACCGCACGCCCGACGGCGATCGGATTGAAGAGGCGTCCGAAGGTCAGCGGGCGCGCCGGTGGTGCGGGCGGCCGCGCTGGACGCGGTGCGTGCCCTCCGCCGTACGGACTCCACGGCGCCCCGCTCCCAGCCATCCCCGCGTCCTTCCTGCCGCCGTGCCCCAGAGATCACCAGGAGAATACGCAGTTCCCGGCACGCGAAAGCGTTTTCCTCCGACTCCGTCCCGGGAGCGGCCGCACGGGAGGTTCAGACCTCGTCCAGCTCGTCCTCGGGAGCACGGTCTCGGACCGGGACCGCGGGGGAGGAGGGCGGCCTGCCGATCGCGACCAGAACGAGGGACCCAAGGAGGATCAAGCCGAGTTCGGCGCCGGCGATCAAGCCGATGTCCCGTGGCTCCATGGCCGCCTCGTCGCCGGCGAGCCTCACCTCGTCCGACCTCCCCTCGGGGTCGTACCGCACACGCACCTGCCGGTCCACCCGCAGAGCGCGACCGGACCACATGATCGAGGAGGAGCCGATGCCGTCGCAGGCCAGCCGGTGGAGGTGAACGGTCGCCCCGTTGAAGCCCTCCTCCTCGGTCACGGTCAGGACCCGGCAGGTGGTGAGGCGTTCACGCTCGTCCAGCAGCGACGTAGCGAACCAGGCCGGAACGGTACCGGCGAAGAACAAGGCGGCGAGCCCGGCCAAGATCATGCCGAGCGGATGCGCCCCGGCCTCGACCATGAGGACCGTCCACCGCCACATCACCACGAGCCCGGCCAGGACGAACGCCAGGATCAGCGCCCACTTCCGTACACCGTCCGGCCCGTCGAAGATCGCCCACGACATGCCGAGCACCGCGGCGCTGAACAGCGACACCAGCCCCACCGCCGCCACGCATCTCAGGAGCCGCCGCACACCCGCCTCCTCCGCCGGCTCACGACAGGATCGCATCATTCCTCGGCAACGAGCGCCCCCGCACTGGCGAATCATCCTCGAGCACGTGGGGGGCAGGGCTGGAAGATCTTGCAGGACCGGGCCTTGCCGGGCTTGACCCTGCTCCTGAGATCAACGTTCGGCTTCTGCCGCCTGGAACCCACGAGCACACTCCACGGCCGGGCCGTGCCGACCGGTAGCGCACCTCGCGACAGGCACCGGGTCCGCCACCACCTCGCGGACGATCCGACGCACCACGTGAACATCATCTCGTCGATCTCCTAGGCTCGACGCCGTGACCGACGAACCGGCAGAGAGCTTCGCCCTCGCTCGGGCCGCTGCGGGCGTTCTGTTCTTCAGCGACCGCGACCGAGTGATGCTGGTCGAGCCCTCCTACAGGGACTACCGGGAGATCCCCGGCGGCATCATCGAACGCGGGGAGACCCCGCGCGAGGCCGCGGCGCGCGAAGTCCAGGAGGAGCTGGGGATCTCGCCGGCCATCGGACGGCTGCTTGTCGCGGACTGGGCGCCCGAGCAGCCCGAGGGCGACAAGGTGCTGTTCGTCTTCGACGGCGGCACGCTGACCGGCGACCAGCTCGCCGCCATCGAACTCGACCCCGGCGAACTGGTCGGCTACGCCTTCCACGACATCGGCCGCGTCCACGAACTCACCATCGACCGCCTGGCCCGCCGCATCGTCCACGGCCACGCCGCGTGGCTCGACGGCGGCACCCGCTACCTCGAACACGGCGAACGGACACCCTGACCGTCCACTGCGGCACCGCCGGGAACCCGGCCCCGGCGCGCCGGTCGATTCGATCGTTTCCTATCCGGGGGTGGGAGCTTCGGAAGCGGCGTTGAGGGCGTTGAGGACCGAGGTGTAGGCGGCCTTCTTGCCGCCGCTGCCGTCGAACAGCAGCGGTGTCTGCCCCGAGCGCCAGGAGTCGGTGTCGCGCACCCCCCAGACGGTGATGCCGAGGCAGCGCGGGACGGCCAGGCAGTCGTTGGTCACGTTGGCGTAGGTCGTGGCGGAGGCGCCCTGGACGTCCAGTTCGGTGATGGCCACGTCGACGCCGAGGGCGGCGAAGCTCCGCAGGGTGGTACGGAAGTTGCCGTTGTAGGGGCTGCCGTTGTTGAAGTGGGACTGGAAGCCGACGCAGTCGATCGGCACGCCGCGCTGCTTGAAGTCCCGGACCATGGCGTACACGGCCCGGGTCTTGGCCGCGGTCCAGTTCTCGATGTTGTAGTCGTTGTAGCAGAGCTTGGCGGACGGGTCGGCGGCGCGCGCGGTGCGGAAGGCGACCTCGATCCAGTCGTCGCCGGTGCGCTGCAGGTTGGAGTCGCGGCGGGCGCCCGAGCCGCCGTCGGCGAAGGCCTCGTTCACGACGTCCCACTGGACGATCTTGCCTCTGTAGTGGGTCATGACGCCGTTGATGTGCCTGATCATCGCCTGGCGCAGCGGGCCGCCGCGGAGGCTCCGCATCCAGCCGGGTTGCTGCGAGTGCCATGCCAGGGTGTGGCCGCGGACCTGCTTGGCGTTCCGGGCCGCCCAGTCGTAGACGCGATCTCCGGCGGTGAAGTCGAACCGGCCCGGCTGGGGTTCGGTGGCGTCGATCTTCATTTCGTTCTCGGCGGTCACCGAGTCGAACTCGCGGCCGGCGATCGTGGTGTACGCCGGGTCGCCGAGTCTGCCCGAGGCGATGGCGGTACCGAAGTAGCGGCCGCTCCGCGCCGCCGCGGCGCCCAGCGTGTCCTCCGCGGCGGCGGCCGGAGACGGTGCCACCGGAGCGGTCGTGCCGAGCACCGCGAGAGCGCCTGCGAGGAGGGCCCGGCCGCGGACCCGGGACCTGGGCATGGCGTTCGTACGCACGTCTGTTCCTCCTGTGAACGAGGGCGGGAGCACGGGAACGGAGCCGTGCGGCAGGCGCCACACTCCACCACAGGAATGCGCACGCCACCAGGGCGTCGCGGATTCATTGTGAGCTCTCATAGAAACCGTTGGAAAAGGTCCCGGACCACTTGACCATCTCGTTCTGCCTCGTATTTACTCCGGCCACCACCCGGCCGACCGATGGAGAGATGGTTCAGCTCGCCAGGAAATGTGAGCGCTATCACTCACGCTGGACGAAGGGAAGGGTTCATGTTGAGGACCGGTGCGGCGATGCTGTCATCGCTCCTGCTGTCGGTGCTCCTGTCCGTGACGGACGTACGGACCGTTCAGGCCGCGACAGTGGATGTGAACGAATCGTATGTCCTGGTCAACCGCAACAGCGGAAAGGCCCTGAGCGTCTCCGACCCGGCGGCCGGCGACGGCGCCCGCATCACCCAGTCGGCCAGGAACGACCAGAGCCGGCAGCAGTGGCGGTTCGTCGATTCCGGCGGCGGTTACTACCGCATCAAGTCCCGCCATTCCGGCGAGGTGCTGGAGGTTTCCAACCTCTCCACCGCCAACGGCGCCTCGATCGTCCAGGGGGCCGATCTGAACGGCGCCGAACAGCAGTGGCGGCCGGCGGAGAGCCCGGGAGGCCACGTCAGGTTCATCTCGCGCCACAGCGACAAGGCCCTCGAAGTGCAGGGCGGCTCCACCGCCGACGGCGCCAACATCGTCCAGTACGACGACTGGGGCGGCGGCAACCAGCAGTGGCAGCTCGTCCAGGTCAGCGGCGCTCCCACTTCGACCTGCGATCTTCCGACGGCATACCGCTGGACGTCAACGGGGCCGCTTGCGCAGCCCAAGCCCGGATGGGTCTCGCTCAAGGACTTCACGGTCGCCCCCTATAACGGCAGGCATCTCGTCTATGCGACGACGCACGATACGGGGACGAGGTGGGGGTCGATGAACTTCGCCCCGTTCACCGACTGGTCGGATATGGCCTCGGCCGGCCAGAACGCGATGCCGAACGCCGCCGTCGCGCCCACGCTCTTCTACTTCGCGCCGAAGAAGATCTGGGTGCTCGCCTACCAGTGGGGCGGGACCGCCTTCTCCTACCGGACGTCGAGCGACCCCACGAACCCGAATGGCTGGTCATCACAGCAGGTGCTCTTCTCCGGACGCATAACCGGCTCCGGGACAGGGCCCATCGACCAGACGCTCATCGGTGACGGCACGAACATGTACCTTTTCTTCGCCGGCGACAACGGCAGGATCTACCGAGCCGGAATGCCGATCGGGAACTTCCCGGGCAGTTTCGGTACGCACTCGACGGTGGTCATGAGCGATACGACCAGCAACCTGTTCGAGGCCGTTCAGGTCTACCGGCTCCAGGGCCAGAACCGCTATCTCATGATCGTCGAGGCGATCGGTTCGAGGGGACGCTATTTCCGCTCGTTCACGGCGACCAGCCTGAACGGTTCGTGGACACCGCAGGCCGCGACGGAGGGCAACCCCTTCGCCGGCAAGGCCAACAGCGGCGCCACCTGGACGAACGACATCAGCCATGGCGAACTGATCCGCGCCGGCGCCGATCAGACGTTCACCGTCGATCCCTGCAACCTGCGGTTTCTCTACCAGGGACGCGATCCCGGCTCCGGCGGCGACTACGGCCTCCTGCCCTACCGGCCGGGACTCCTGACGCACCGGCGCTGACGACAGGGCCCGGACGCCGGAGCGGCACCGGCCTGGCGGACTCGACGGACCGCCGAGCCCGCCAGGTCCCGCGCGGACAGGACGCCCCCGCCTCGGGCATGCCGCCCGCCGCATCCCACCCGCCGGCGGGACCGCACATTCCATCGGGGGATCGGCGGCCGCGGCGGTGGTCCGCCGCTCGATCTCCTGGTTCCCGGGGGCCTGGGTCGCTCAGGTTCCGTGCGGGTGCATGGGGCCGAGGTCCTGGACGATGCGTGCGAGTGCTCGGATGGGCTCGTTTTCGTTCTCGGTGCGCCACACCAGGGCGTAGGGCAGGGGAGCCATGTCGCGGATGGGCAGCCATCGGATGTGCGGCATCGCCCAGTATTTGGTGACGTGGGCCGGAAAGCTGTGGACGATCTCCCCGGTGCCGACGAGGTGGATGAGGTCGTCGCCGTTGCTGATGGTCTGGCTGCGTTCGATGGCGCGGCCCTGCGGGGTGCGGAAGGGCAGGTACCGGTCCTCCCAGTAGTCCGGCATGCGAGGGGCCATGGCATGCGGGCGGTGGGCGAGCACTTCCAGTGACACCGAGGTCCGTGTGGCCAGCTCGTCCTCTGCCGACACCGCCAGCAGGCGCGGGTCGCTGAACAGGACCGGTCCCGTGGTGAGGTCGGGTTCTTCCACGGGAAGCCACACGACCAGAATGTCGAGCCCGCCGTCGCGGAGTCCGGCGAACGGGTCGATGAAGGGGGCGCGGCGGATCTGCAATCGCCACTGCGGGTGCCGTGAACGGAAGGTCTTCCAGTAGGGGTGCAGGTCGGCGATGTTGAACGGCAGCATGCCGACCCGCAGGGTGGCGGTGATGCCCTGGGCGGTCTGGCGGGCGCGCTCCAGGCTTTCGCGCAGCCCCGTGTACATCGGGCCGAGGTCGTCGCGGAGCTGGCGGCCGAGCGGGGTGAGGCGGATCTGCCGCCGGTTGGAGCGGTCGAACAGCAGGCCCCCGAGGCGGCGTTCCTGCCGGCCGATCGCCTGACTGACCCGGGCCTGCGAAACGTGCAGCCGGGCGGCGGTCCGGGCGAAGTGCAACTCCTCGGCCAGCGTCAGGAAGATCTCGATGTCCCGCAGTTCCACCGGCGCCCCCATCTGCGGTCATAAGGCGTGCGTTATCGCTACGTGCGCGAAGTTTACGTTGATCCAGACGTGGGCCGGGGCGAATGTTGGTGCTGGTCACACCGGTACCCGTCACGGCATTGACGGGGCCGAGCACACCGGTGTGGCAGCCCGCACCGCGAAAGGAAACGATGATGCAAGCGCGCATGACCAATCCCGCCTTCGTACTGCCCGACGGGATGAAGGGCATCGGAGCGATCTTCAAGGCGGTCAACGCCGGGGGCATCTCGCACGAGCTGCAGGAGATCGTGGGGCTGCGCGTCAGCCAGATCAACGGCTGCTCGGCGTGCGTGCACGCCCACCACGCCAATCTGGTCAAGGCCGGCGAGAGCGGCGAGCGGATCGCGGCGGTCGCCGCGTGGCGGGAGGCGCCGTTCTTCGACGACTCCGAACGGGGCGCACTGGCGCTGGCCGAGGCGGTCACCCGGCTGGCCGACCGCTCCGGTGAGGCGGTGGACGACCGGCTGTGGGACCAGGTCGCGGACCACTTCGACGAGAAGCAGATCGCCGCGCTGATCATGTTGATCGGCGTCACCAACATGTTCAACCGCCTCAACGCCACCATCAAGGAACCCGCCGGTACCAACTGGGCCTGACGGGGCGAACCCGCACCGGACCGAAAGGAAGGAGCCCGGCGGGTGTTCGTTGGAAGCCGGACGCCCGCCGCCTCCACCTACCACCTGACCTTCTGGGGCGTCACGGCCCTGGCCTTGGCACTCATCACGGCCACCGGACGCTCGGCCCTGCTCCTGCGCCGCCGCCCTGCCGCCTCCTCCCGGCGCCGTACGATCGCGACCGCCGCATGGACCCTCGCCGGCGCGCTGCCGCTGCTCATCGCCGTTCCTGTGATGAGCCGGATGGGCCCGGGACACTTGATGAACTGGGTGCCGGACGCCTTCGCCGCCCTCCGCGTCACGCGCGCCCTGCGCGCCACCCGCGACCGGCGAGCCGCCCGATGATCCCGGCGCACGCGGAAAGGCGTCCGGCGATCATCAGAAAGGCATAGGTGCGGCCTTGGACGCGAGAAACCGGGCGATGGTTCCCCGGCTGTCCAGATGCGGCACATGACATTGACCGACCACATTTACTCGCTGAAACTCTGGTCAATCGGATGAATCGCTGGTAAGGCGGGGGCCGGTGGACTCGACGGATGCGGGCAAGGACGCGCCGCGGGGGCAGGCGCGGCTGCTGATGATCGGTGCGATCGCCGGGACGCTGCAGCTCGGTACGGCGCTCGGAGCCCATCTGGCCGGAGTGAACGAGCCCGACCGCCCGCGGCCGCCGTCATTCGGGGAAGGGCCGTCCGGGGCGCCGACCGGCCTGCCGACGAATTTCCCGACGAACCTTCCGACCGGCCTTCCCAGTGACTTCCCGACCGGGCTGCCTTCGGACTTTCCCACCGGCCTTCCGACGAACCTCCCGACGCAATTGCCGACCGGCCTGCCGACGAACTTCCCGACCGGTATGCCGCAGCCCACGCTCACTCCGGGCGGTGCCCCATGACGCGGCCCGGTGGCGCGATGCCGCACCCTTCCGGCCACGAGCCCGGACGCGCACGCGACGACGCCGCGGACGCCACCGTGCACCGCCGGGCGCTGCTGCTCGCCCGGATCGCGATCGTGATCTACCTGCTGCAACTGCTGCTCAACCTGCTGCGGCCGAAGGTGTTCCCCGGCGAGCCGGCGCTGTCGCTCTTCCAGGATTCGGAGCTGACCGAGGTCGAGGGCTCCCCGTTCGCCTCGTTCGACCGGCTGCTCGCCATGCCCGAGGTCGTCTTCTGGACGGTGCTGGCCGGCATCCTCGTGGGCGCGCTGGTCCAGGCGTACACCGCGATCGCCCGTCCGCGCGCCCGCCGGGAGGCGCGGCTGACCTGGGTGACCATCGGGGCCATGCTGGGGCCCTTCGGGCTGCTGGGACTGACCGTCGTGATCGAGTACCCGCTGCAGGCGCTCGCCTGCGTGCCCGGCACGGCGGTCGTGCTCGTCCTCCTGCACGCCATGCAGCGGTTCGCGCGGATCCCGGCGCCGATGCTGCTGATCGCGTTCGGCTGGGGCGCGCTGGTGGTGTTCGGCCTGGGCCGCGCCTACACCAACCTGGCGTTCGGAACGCTCTTCAACCACCTGTTCGAGCCCTCGGCCCCGGCCTTCGACACCTCGCGCATCGTGACCTACGTGGTGCTGCACCTCAGCGCGATGAACGTGCTGGTCGCGGGAGCCGGGATCGCCGTGATGCTGATGCTGCTCCGGCGGCGAGGTGTCGACGCGATGACCGGTCTCACCCTGGGGGCGGCGGTCGGGCTCGGATACTGCTTCGTGGAGGGCGTCCTGGCCATCAAGGTGTTCGGATCGTTCGGCGGGATCCTCGAGACCTCGGGCGGCTTCCAGTACTGGATCAGGCAGTCGGCCGGCCTGCTCGGCGGGATGGTCGCCCTCGGGGCGCTGCTCGGCGCCGGTCTCGCCCTCGCCGCCGCGACCCGCGACCGCACGACGCGGTGGGCGCGGGTCGCGGCGGCCTTCGCGACCGCGATCGGCGGAGCCGTCGCGACGGAGATGCTGGCGAGCTGGTGGTCGCGGTCGATCGGCGAGCACATCGAGACCGGCGGCGCGTTCGACACGCTGGTGGTCTCGCCGTTCATCTGGCTCCTGCCGCAATCGCCGTTCATCGTGCTGGCCGTCCTGATGCTGAGGTCGGCTCGCCGCGCCCGGGCGGCCGACGCGCGCGCGGCGGTGACGGCCGAGACGACCGAAGGCGGCGGCGCCATCACCCGTACGGAGGCACCGTTCCTGATCGACCCGTCGATGCGGTTCTGGGCGCTGGCGGGCATCTGGCGGAGGCACGGCCGCGACCCGGCACTGAGGGTGCTGCGCCTGCAGTCCGCCCAACTGGAGCTGGCGGCCTCGCACCTGCACCGGGGAGAGGACGCGGCGCGGGCGGGTGAGGAAGGTTCGAGGCTGCGAGCGAAGGTGATGCGGTTGAAGTCCGATGTCGGCTCGGCGGTGACCCGATGAGCCGCACCGCCCCGTTCCGTGCCGCCCGAGCCGCCCGTGCCGTCGCGGCGACGCTCGCGCTGACCTTCCTCCTGACCTGCCTGGCACTGCCGCAGGCCGCGCCGCCCGCCTCGGCCTGCCACGTCAGCTACGCCTACCGCCCCGACATCAAGATCGACTCCCGCGGCGGCGGGCTCCGGCTCGGCGGCGGCGACGCCTGCTCGACCCGGCACTCCCTGGTCGGTGTCACCGTCGTCGCCCTCGCGGCACTGGGCATCCTCGGCGTGGCCGGCGCCCGCGCCTTCCGCAAGGGACGGGCCGCGGCCGGCGGACGGCAGCAGGCGGACCGGGCCCTCGCCTCCTACATCGGCGCCGCAGGAGAGTCCCCCGCGGGGCCTTCCGGCCAAGGGGACTCCAGTGCGCGATGACCGTCCCAGCCGAGGGAAGCGCCTCCTCGCCGTTCTGGCGGCCGTCCTTCTCGCCTTCACCTGCGCCCCCGCCGTCCTCGCGGCGCCCCCCGACCACCGCCCGTTCATCCAGCGGATCAACGCCGCCATCCAGGCCGGCGATTTCGACCGGGCACGGGACAACCTGGCCCGTCTTCGGGAACTTGCGGAGGAAGCGCGGACCACCGCGGCGTCACCGAGAGAACGGAAGGCGGCCAACGGGCTGGGGCGCCAGGTCGACGTCCTGGCACGGAAGCTCGTGGACGCGCAGTTGCGCCACGCGCTCCGGCAGCCGCGCAGCGCCGATGCGTTCACCGCGGCGGAGAAGGAACGAGTCGCGGCCGAGAGGGCCCTCGCCCAGGCCGAAGACGCTCTCCACCGGGCGCGGGCGGCTCGTGACAATGCGAGCGGGCCCGAGCGCGGGGTCCGGGAATGGGATGTCCGGATAGCCGAACAGGAATACAACAGGGCCAAGCGGGTGCACTGGCAGGCCAGGCAGAAATCCGAACTGGCGCGAAAGCAGAACGCCGCCTACTGGGAAGCCGTCGTCGCGAACTGGATCCGGCCGGAAGTCATCGACATCAACAGGAGATACGCCGAGCCGCCGGACCAGCGGCAAGCCGGACGCAATCTCGACGCCGAGATGGATATCGAGGGCAAAGAGTTCTTCATCGAGGTGACCACCGCGAGTGCCGACACTAAGCGCAAGCAAGTCCTGGGTGAGACGACCGGTAACGTTTCTCGCCCTGGTCTCCTGCGCCACCCGGTGCTGAATCCCACCGGAAAGCCGGCCATCGTCTTCACACCGGAGAACAGGATCTCCGAGGAGACGCGACGAGAATTCGCGGCCGCGAACGTCAGGGTCGCGCGCACCAGGGACGAGCTGGTCAGAGCGGTGAACGACGCGAAGCGGCAGTACCGGCGGGAGAGACAGGCGCAGCCGGCGCGCAACCTAGGGCTGAGCCCGTCGTCCGGACAGTGCGCCACCAGCACGTTGAACGGCCGCGGCGGGGGCGGGCCGGCTCTGACGGTGGTGCGGCTCAAAGCACCGTGCGCGCCCAGCGCGATCGAGAAGGCGTTCGGCGGCGGGGATCTGGGCGGCGTCGACCTCTCGACGCTGGAAATGCGCTACATGTCGGACGGTTCGTCGGGCGTGCGGTACTCCTTCTCCGGACGCCCCGCCCCGGCCGGCGCCCACCAGGACCCGGCGAGCGGCTTCGACGTGGTCAGCGCCTCCACGGCCGACCTGCGGACCTGGCTGGTGCTGGACCCGAGCACGTTCTGGGTCAACCTCAACCCGGCCGAGCCCGACAGGATCGTGGACGACCGGCTCGGGCAGACCGACACCGGCCGGGTGCTCCTCGAGGCCGACCTCGCCATGAAGCGCACCGTGGGCAGGATGATCGATCCCAGGACCGAGTTCGGAGCACGCTACTGGCGCGCGATCCTGAGCCCGACGAAGACGGCGTGCTACTCGTCCCGGATGTGGATCGTGCCCGGTGACGTGCGGGTCCGCGAGGACGGCGACTCCCTCTACGTCATCAAGGCCGAGCTGGCGGTCAGGTCCAAGGCGGAGCGGGTCGCCGGGATGTCCTGCACCCCTGACCCGGCCGCCAACGCCCGCAACGAGCGGCTGGAGCAGGCGATGGTCGTGCCGAAGCTCACCGAGGCGGTCAACAAGGACCCGGAGTACGCTCCGCTGCGCCGCGCTTTCATGGCCCGCGTCATCGCCCAGTGGATCCGCAAGCGGCACCAGGACGGCCACCGCACCTCGTTCGACCACCTCATCGGCACCGGCGACCTCGGCCCGGCCAGGCTCCAGGGCAGGTGGCGCCCACGGCAGGTCTTCGACCGGTTGGTCGCCTCGATCCGGGACGGGGAGTTCACCTACGAGCAGCCGATGGGAGACGACGGGACCATCTACAAGATGACCTACGGCGGTGTCGACTTCGGCAGGCTGGACCCGACCCGGCTCAGTGCCGCCCAGATGGATCAGCACCGGCCACGGCTCCCGCGGACCGTGCGGGACTCCCATCGCGTGCCCGCGACCGCTTCGGACGGGTCGATCTGGCTGGGCGGATCGGCCCGGCCCCGCGACGAGGGCCTGCTGGCCCGGACGGCCGGCACGCTTCGCGGTCTCGTGGACGGACGCACCGGCATCCTGGTCGTCATCGTCGCCGGCCTGATCGTCGTCACCTTCGGCTTCCGCCGTCCCCGCCGGTCGCGTTGACCCACCCGGCGCGCCGACGACCTGGAGGTTCCCCTTCCGCGACCGCGACCCCCGGGTTCACCGCAGCGTTCGCTGCGGCGTGCACCTCGATCGGCAGCGCGGCCATCGCCACGCGGGTCACGGCCGGCGACTCGGCTCGCCCGTCCGGCCGGCGGTATGGTCGGGATCAGGTTCTCTGAACGGCGAACGACGCTTTTCGGTCCGATGTATCGCGCGCGAAGTTGGAGGTGATCACGGTGCATCCGGTCTTGTGACAGCCCCAACCCGGGGCGTCGCGGAGCCGAAAGGTGACCGTATGAGCAAGACCGACAAGACCCGGCCCTGGTGGGTGGGGATGGCCGAGGCGCCGATGGTGAACTGCCGTCCCGTGCATGACCACCGGTTCGGGCCTTGCACCCTGCCGGAGGAGATCACCCCCGGCAGTACGTCCATGAACCGGCGTGGCAGAAGCGGCTGCTACTGGGGCGCCACCGACCACTACCTGTTCGACTGCGGCACCCTCAGCGGCGGCCGGGAGTGGTACTACTTCCGACGCGAAGAGCGTCGCCGCAGCCGCCACCAGGCGCGCCGCGAGCTGCGCGCCTACAACGGCGAAGACTGAACGAGAAGGCAGGGCCCAGATATCAATGGGCCCTGCCCCCAGCCACTGAGCCCGGATCCGTGCGCCCAGCGGGTGGACGAGCGTGTCGTCGCGGGCGGCGTTCGGCTCCGGCCCGCCGGCGGCCTGCTCCGCGCGGGCCTGAACAGGTCGTCACGCACGTCGAGCAGGGGAGGCGGCCTCCCAGGCCGCCTCTATCATCCGGAAGATCTCCTCCACCGCGGCCTCCGGATCGGCCGCCTCGCGGGCCAGCGAGAAGGCATCGATCACGAACCTCGCGATCGTCCGGCTCGCCGTCGCGGTCGGCGACAGTTCGGGATCGGCGGCGATGGCCGTCGCCAGCGCCTCCGCGTGGCGCAGCCTCATCGACTCCTCGTACCTCCGCAGGGCGGGTGATTCGTCGATCATGCGCCAGATCGGGGCGGCGTCGTCCGCCGTGCAGTGCCGCACAAGGGCGTGGATCTCGCGGCGCAGCGCGGGGATGAGCGGCTCGTCCGGCGCCCGGGTGACGGCCTGGGTGAGGCGTCGCTCGAAGTCCTCGTCCTGCTCGAACACCAGGGCCTCTTTGGACGCGAAGTGCGAGAACAGCGTGGTGACGGCCACGTCGGCCTCGGCGGCCACTTCGCGGATGCCCACCGCGTCGTACCCGCGTTCCAGGAAGAGCGACAGCGCGGTGTCAGCGATCTTCTGGCGGGTCGCGGCCTTCTTGCGCTCACGGCGTCCGGAGGGCACGGTCATGCCCTGACGCTATCAGGTACGAAGCCGTAACAGGTTCAAAACACTAACCGTTAGTGCTACGGTTCGCCGCATGAAGAAGGTGATCTTCGCCGAGTTCGGCGGTCCAGACGTTCTGCAACTGATCGATGCCGAGAAGCCCCACGCGGGCCCCGGCCAGGTACGCATCGCCGTGCGGGCGGCGGGCGTGAACCCCGTCGATTGGAGGGTCCGTGAAGGCCAGTCCCTGAAGGCCCATCCGATCGAGTTGCCCGCCGGACTCGGACTGGACGCCGCCGGGGTGGTGGACGAGGTCGGCGAGGACGTCGAAGGGGTCGAGGTCGGCGACCACGTGTTCGGCGAAGGCTCCGCGACCTATGCCGAGTTCGCCGTGCTGTCGGCCTGGGCCCGGATGCCCGAAGGCCTGACGTTCGAAGAGGCCGCCGGGTACCCCTCCGTGGTGGAGACCGCGCTGCGCATCATCCGCGAGGTCGGTGTACGGCCCGGGCAGACGCTGCTGGTCAGCGGTGCGTCCGGGGGAGTCGGATCGGCGGTGCTGCAGATCGCCCGCGACCGCGGCATCGCGGTGATCGGCACCGCCGGGGCCGCGAACCAGGACTACCTGCGGAGCCTGGGTGCCCGTGCCACGACGTACGGCGAGGGCTGGGTCGAGCGGGTACGGCGGCTCGGCGATGTCGACGCGGCCCTCGATCTGGCCGGCTCGGGCGTGATCCGCGAACTCGTCGAGCTGACCGGGGACCCGCGGAAGGTGATCTCCATCGCCGATCTCGACGCACCGAAGCTCGATGTGCGGTTCTCCGGCGTGGCCGGGAGCGTGCCGGACGCGCTCGCGGAGGCCGTCGGCCTCATCTCGCGGGGGAGGCTCCACATTCCGGTCGAGAAGTCGTACACGCTCGCCGATGCCGCGGCGGCGCACATCGACAGCCAGGCCGGTCATACGCGCGGGCGCCGCGTCGTAGTGATCTGATCCGACGCCGCGACAGGGGCATGGAAACCCGCAGGGGCGGGGCGCGTGCCGCAAAGCGGACCCTTGACGTCCGGTGGAAAGGCTGCCTACGGTGCCGCCTAATCAATATCGGACATCGTCCAATATAAATGGATCGAGGGTAAATGTCGTTCGAGGCGACGCAACGTGCGGTGCCCCGCCCCCCATCGGTGGTCATGCGTCCGCGCCTGCTGGCCGCGCTCCCCGCCAATCCGCTCAGCGCGACCCGGACGCTGATGGACCGGATGACCCGCGAGCGCTGGAAGATCGACCTGGTGCGGGCGGACCTGACCCCGGAGGGGAACGGGACGCTGGTCTACCGGATCGACGCCGGCGGCCGGGTGCTGTCGGTGGTCGCCTTCTCCAGCGAGCCCCGCATGGTCAACCGGACCCCGCGGATCATCGGGTCGAGCTGGGACGTCCTGGGCGCGCTCATGGAGGGCGAGCCCGACGAGGAGCGCATCGAGCAGACCCGCCGCGAGATGCCCAAGCTGTACGCGGGCCGGGCGCCCGGCCGGACGCTGATCTGGTTCCGCGCCAACCGCAGCCTGCGGGCGTTCGACGAGGTCCAGCGGGCACTGGCGGCGGGTGAGAGCCCCGACGAGGAGCGGCTGCTGGAGGCTGGCTACCTGCTCCGCAACACCGGCCTGGACGGCAACGGCACGTTCGGCACGGTCGACTTCAGCGCGTACGGCCCGGACCACCCGCTGGCGCTGCCGTACCACGCGCAGATGCTCTCGGCCTACATGATGCGGGAGATCTCGTTCGACCTCGTCGAGTCGCTGGCACGGTCGCGCAACCCCGGCGCGGCCCGGCTGGCACCGGAGCTGAAGCGGCGCGTCGCGGTCGGCAACGGCTCGGCCCTCGGCCTGGTGCTGTTCTTCATGAACCGGCCGCGGCTGGTGTCGCGGTGGATCGGGCTGTACGAGGAGAGCACGGCGCGCGTCCTGAGCCGGACCTGGCCGGCGGACGCGCCCGAGCTGGACACCTTCGACGATCTGCTCAGCCGCGTCATCGAGGCGAAGGAGGCGGACTCGACCCCGTACCGCCTGTTCCCGAGCGGTCCGCTGGTCGCGCAGGAGCTCCGCCACCTGCGGCGGGAGTTGCGGGCGCGGCGCGCCCGCGCCCGCGGCGAGGGCACCGGGCTCGCGCTCGGCGCCGTCGAGCCGTCCCGGTCGCCGGAGACGGGTCCCGAGGCGGCCGAGCTGTTCCGGTCCATCGCGCTGGAACTGGACCGCGACGCCTGGGAGCCGCGTCTCGGCGAACTGGTCGTGGACGAGTCGATGCGGCCCGACCCCACCTGGCCGGTGTCGCGGCTGCGGGACGCGATCCACGCCACGGTCCCCTGGACGGCGGACTACCCCCGCAACCGCGACGATCTCCGCAACCGGGTCTGGTACAAGTCGCGTGCCTCGGAGGAGCCCCGCTCCGGCCACGTGCGGGAGATCCCCGAGGACACCTACGACCTCGCGACCAACCCGGTGGACGAGGTCGGCGCGCTGCTCGGCCTGCTGGACGGGGCGGACGGCGGGCGGAAGGTCGGCGATCTGCTCCTCGAACATCCCTCCGCCCTCCGCGCGACCGCTCTCGTGCAGAACCTCACCGACAGCCCGTACGCGCTGGCGCGGGTCGACTACCGCGACGACGAGCTGGTCCCCGCCTACCTGATCCACGTGCTGAACGCGTTCTGCTTCGGCCTGGAGAAGACCCTGGACGTCCAGCGCCGCACGCTGCGCGGCCTGATCTTCGAGGGCGCGCCGCCCCGCGACGAGCTGGGCGCCCCCGGCGACCGCTTCTGGTGGGCCGGAGGCCACCGGTGACCGGGACGAAGGTGCTCACCACCGCGCACAAGATGCTGGAGATCGTCGACGCGGTCGGGTTCTCCTCCGGCCCGGTCACCGTCGCCGAGCTGGCCGACCGGTTCGGGTGGAGCCGGGGTGCGATGCACCAGTACCTGCACACCGCGAAGGAGGCCGGCTGGTTCGTCCAGGACGACGCGGGCCGCTACCACCTGAGCCACCATGTCTCGGTCCTGGCCCGGATGCGCTCCGCCCAGGCCGACATCGCCGAGATACTCCAGCCGCGCATGCGCCGGCTCGCCGTCGACCTCGGCGAGGCGGTGTCGTTCGCCGTCCTGGACCGGGGCGGCCTGTTCATCGTGGAACGGGCCGAGCCGGTGGGGATCTACCAGCGGCAGAAGTTCCAGACGAGCATCTCCATCACCACCTCCGCCTCGGGCAAGGCGATCGTCGCGCACCTCTCCGAGCGCGAGCGCGACCGGCTGCGCGCCGGCGGTGCCGAGCTCGCCCCGCCGGAGGTGTACGCGGAGGTCGCCGACCAGGGCTTCGCGCTGGTGCGCAGCGAATGGCTGGGCAGCGACATCACCGCGGTCGCGGTCCCGCTGATGGTCCGCGGGCACTGCATGGGGGCGCTGAGCGTGATCGCGCCGGCCGCCCGGGTGGACGAGACGGTCGCCGCGGAGATGACCCGGCGGCTGCTGGAGATGGCCCGCAACGCCTCCGCGGAGCTGATCGCCGAGGAAAGGACGCACGGATGAGACTCGACCTCGACCACGACACCCACGGGCTGGACCTGCGGCCCGACATCAGCGCCGTCACCCCGCCCGAGTCGATGGCCGGGACGCTCACCGTCCACCGCCGCGAGCTCCGGCTGGTCTGCGAGCGGCTGCTGATGCTGGCGGGCGTCCCGGCGGGGGCCTGCGCCGGTGCCCGCGACTTCGTGGTGGACTGCGTGGACCGGTTCGGCCGGGACGCGCTGGCGCGGCTGGCCGGCGCGTTCGCCGGCGGCGCGGAGCGTCCCGCCTGGGCGCCGCCGCGCCGGACCGGCCCCCGCCGCATCGACGCCGGCGGGCGGAGCGCCCTGCTGGTGGGCGCGCCCGTGCTGGCGGGCGCGTTCGCGGACGGCCCCGGCGCCCCGGTGACGGTCCGCGACCTGGCCGACGCCGACCTGCTCGCGGCCGGGTCGCTGTGGGCGGCGGCGATCGGCCTCGGCCTGAACGTCGCCGTCGAGGGCGCGGACGCCCGGGTGGAGGTGCTGCCCGCCGCGCCGCCGCCCGCGCCGCCGCTGATCGGCACCGGAATCGAGGTGCCCGCCGAGGTCTGGTGGCCGCTCTACTACGCCTCCAACCGGGCGCTCAGCGTCGACACGGACCTGTCCCGGCTGCACACCGGGATGGCGCCGCCCCCGGCCGGGATCCTCTGACCCCCACCTCTCGCTCCCTCTCGTAAAGGAGACGCCGTGTACATCGACGGACTCAACTGCTCGCGGATGACCCGCGACCAGTTGGTGACGCTGCGCCGGGCGCGCATCGACGCGGTCACCACGACCTGCGGTTTCTGGGAGGACGCGACGGAGTCGCTGGACGCGGTCGCGTCCTGGCGGTACTTCGCCGAGGACAACGCGGACCTCGTGGGGATCGCCCGTACGGCCGCCGACGTCCGCCGGCTGGCGTCCGAGGGGCGCACCGCCCTGATCCTGGGGTTCCAGAACTCCTCGATGCTCCAGGGCCGGCTGGCGTACGTGGACTTCTTCGCCGAGATCGGCGTCCGCGTCGTGCAGCTCACCTACAACATCCAGAACGACATCGGCGGCAGCTGCTACGAGCCGGTCGACTCCGGCCTCACCCGCTTCGGGCACGAGGTGGTCGAGCGGATGAACCGCGCCGGGATCGTCATCGACCTGTCCCATGTCGGGAACCGGACCACCCTGGACGCCATCCACGCCTCCGGGCGCCCGGTCGCCATCACCCACGCCAACTGCTCGGACATCACCGACCATCCCCGCAACAAGCCCCGTGAGGTGCTGGAGGCGATGGCCGAGGCCGGCGGCGTCATCGGCGTGACGACGTACCACAACCTCACCCGCGGCTTCATCGACACGCCCGAGGCGTGGTCGGAGATGGTCGCGCGGACGGTCGACATCGCGGGCGCCGCGCACGTCGGCATCGGCACCGACGCGAACGTCGGCGGCACCGACGAGTACCGGGCCTGGATGCGCAGCGGGCGCTGGAGCCGGCGCCCCCAGGAGGGCGCGGGCCTGGCCACCGGCGCGGCGAGCAGCGGCCCGCCGTCGTGGTTCCGCGGGCCCGGCGACTTCCCCGTCCTGGACGAGGCGCTGCGGGCGCGCGGCTTCTCCGCCGGCGAGGTGGCGGGCCTCATGGGCGGCAACTGGCTGCGGTTCTACGACGAGGTGCTCGGCGTGCCGGAGCCCGCCGGCCCCGCGACCCGCGAGCCCGCGCTCGCGAACGGGGGGCGGTGAGGTGGGCGCCGCTGAGGCGGGCACCGAGCCGAGGACCGGGGCGGCCATCGCCGTCCGCGACGCCGCCATGACGTACCGGCGGGGCCGCACCGCCGTCGACGCGCTCTCCGCGACCACGCTGGACGTCAGGCCGGGCGAGTTCGTCTCCCTCATCGGCCCCAGCGGCTGCGGCAAGAGCACCCTACTGAAGATCATCGCGGGCCTGCTGGCGGCCACCGGCGGCCGCGTCGAGATCGACGGGCGCACGGTGACCGAACCGCCGCCCGGGGTGAGCGTGGCGTTCCAGAAGCCGACGCTGCTGTCCTGGCGGACGATCCGGCAGAACATCCTGCTGCCGGTGGAGCTGCGCGGCGGCGATCGCGCGGCCGCCGGCCGCCGCGCCGACGAGCTGCTGGCCACGATGCGGCTGCAGGACTTCGCCGGCAGCCTCCCGCGCGAGCTGTCCGGAGGCATGGAGCAGCGGGCCGCGATCGCCCGCTCCCTCATCGACGGCCCGCGGCTGCTGCTGATGGACGAGCCGTTCGGCGCGCTGGACGAGTTCACCCGCGAGGACCTCAACGACGAGCTGCTCCGGGTGTGGCACGGCGAACCCAAGACCGTCCTGTTCGTCACGCACAGCATCAGCGAGGCGGTCTACCTGTCCGACCGGATCGTGGTCATGCGGGCCAGGCCGGGCGGCGTCCACGAGGTGATCGACATCGACCTTCCCCGACCACGACGGCGCGAGGCGCGCGGGACCGCGGAGTTCTTCGAGGCCACCCAGCGCGTCCGGACCTCACTCGAGCAGGTGAAGAGCCAGTGACCGTACCCCGGACCTCCACCGCGCCCGCCGCGACGACCGCGTCCCGGAACGTTCCAGGACGGGCGAGGCCGCTCGGCGGCGTCAACGGCCAGGCCGCCGTCCTCGGTGTCGCGATCATGGCCGGCACCCTGCTGCTCTGGTACCTGGCGGCCGAGAACGAATGGGTCTCGTCGCTGCTCATCGCACCGCCGGGGGAGGTGTTCGCCGCGCTGGGGGACATGATCACCTCCGGTGCGCTGTGGCCGAACGTCTACGCCACGGCCTTCGAGACGCTGGTCGGGCTCGTGTGCGCCGCGGCGCTGGCGTTCGTGCTCGCGGTCGTCTTCACCTTCTCCGAGGCCGTCCACAAGGCCGTCTACCCGTACCTCGTGGTGATCCAGACGTTCCCCAAGGTGGCCATCGCCCCGATGGTCATCGCGGGCTTCGGGTACGGGCTCGCCCCCAAGGCGTTCCTGGCGGCGCTGCTCGCGTTCTTCCCGCTGCTGGTGAACGCGATGGTGGGGCTGGCCAGTGTCGGCGAGGACCAGTACAACCTGTTCCGGTCGGTACGGGCGGGCCGCTGGCAGATCCTGTTCAAGCTGCGGATCCCGCACGCGGTCTCGTACATCCTTCCGGCGCTGAACACCGCCGCCGTCCTCGCGCTGATCGGCGCCATCGTGGCCGAGTTCGTCTCCGCGCGGGAGGGCCTGGGCTTCGCCATCCAGGCGGCCACCCAGAACGGGGCGATCGCCGCGACCTACGCGCTGCTGATCGTCATGGGCTTCTTCGGGGTCGCCATCTGGCTGTCCATGGCGCTGCTCAACCGGCTGCTGGCCCGGTACCGGGCGTGACCCCGACAGGAGGGAGACCCGCCATGAGGAGAGCGTGCGCGCTCCTGGCCACCGCCGCGACGCTCGCCGCGGCCACCGCGTGCGGCACCGGCGACGGACGGACCGAACTCACCTTCGCCGTCGCCGACCAGACGCTCAGCGCGGCCACCGCCTCGTACGCCACGGTGCCGGAGACCATGGGGTACTTCGCGGACGAGGGCCTGAAGGTGGAGATGCAGCCGGTGAAGAACGCGGTCGCGGCGATCCAGGCCGTCGCCAACGAGCGCGCCACCTGCACGTACGGCTCGACCGCCAACGCCGTCACCGCCATCGGCCAGGACCCCGGCCTGGTCATCGTCGGAACCGTCAACGGCAACATCTTCCGTACCGTCGCCCCGGCCGCGTCCGGGCTCCGGACGACGGCGGACCTGGCCGGCAGGACCGTCGGCGTCAACCTCCGCGGCGGCATCAACGAGCTGCTGGTGACCGGGGCGACCAGGGCGCAGGGCCGTCCCGTCGACGCGGACCGCATCCTCGCCGTCGGCTACGGGGCGCAGGCCGCCCAGGCGCTGAAGCGCGGCGACATCGACGCCTACTCCGGCTACGACAGCTCCAACCTGATCGTCGGGCGGCTCCTGGGCGAGGAACTGGTCGAGGTCGAGTCGCGGACCGACGGGCTGACCGGCACCTCGGCCCTGATCTGCCGCAAGCGCGACGTCCGGGAGCGCCCGAAGGCGATCAGCGGCCTGTTCAGGGCGTTCTTCAAGGGCATGGTCTTCGCGCAGGAGAACCCGCGCGCCGCCATCGAGATGCACTGGCGGCACTTCCCGGCGTCCAAGCTGGCCGGCGGGAAGGAGGCCGACCTCGCCACCGCGACCGAGATCCTCGCGCAGCGGCTGCGGATCTCCGGCGGCCCCGGCTCGGCGGGCCGGTACGGCCTGCAGAAGGACGCGGACCTGCAGAAGACCCTCGACACCTACATCGAGTACGGCGTCATCAGCGACGTCGCACCCGGCACCGCGACCGTCCGGGCGCTGACCGACTACTCGCTGGTCCCGGCCTACAACGCCTTCGACCCGGCCCAGCCGCGCCGCGAAGCCCGCACCTGGTCCGGGTGAGATCGGCCATGTCCTCGTGTGCCTGCCTGTGGCGGTGCGTCATGTAGCGGCCGCGGCACCCGGTGAACCGGCGCAGCTAGCCGGAAGGTCTGTCATCGATCGGGCGCAGGCGCTTCCCTGTGGGCGTGAACGCGAAGGTCTGGTCGAAGCGGCCCGATCCGCGCCGCGCGGCGATGAGAATCGGCTCGTCATAGGTCGGCCAGGCGCCGTCGACCTGCGGATCGACGCCGTTCCAGAGATGGAACGAGACCATCGGATCGGCGAGGTCGCCGCTCACGTAACCCAGGGTCTTGCCGTAGCGCGGGTTGGAACCTCCGAAAACGACCGAGGGGTCGCCGAAGGTGTCGAGAACGTCCGCGAGTCTCCGATCCTGCTCGACCCACCCGGCGAGCGTTCGGGACATCCGCGCGTACTCATCGCCGCCGAGGACCCGCTCGGTCCGGAGCCACCCGCGGTCGCGGGCGAACTCCGCGTAGACCGAGGCCATGCCGTACTCGTAAGCCTTGGGGATCAAGCGGGCGAACGCCCCCATCACACCGGTGACCGTGAAGGAGCCCCGCGCCTCCATCGCGTCCCGATGCGCGGACCACACGCCGTCGAGGTCCTCGACGAACGCCAGATGATCGATCACCAGCCTGACTGCGGACTCGCCGCCGTACATGCCGGGTCTGCGCAGCGTCAGGTTGAGCTGCTCGACCAGATAGGCGTGGATGTCCGAGGACGGGCGGAGACCCTGCTGACCCGACACGGAGACCATCGTTTCATGGCGGCCGGCACCCTCGGCCGGGCCGAGCGCGTACCATGATCGCTGCTTTCGCGGCGGGAGGACCGGCCATGTGGACGGAGCTGATCGGGCGCCTGTACGGCGACGCGGAGTTCGCCGCACCCGCCGCCGACGAGGCGATCGACCGGATCCTGCCGCTGGGCGGCGTGCCGGACGATCTGCGGGAACTCCTGCGGCAGACCGACGGCGTACGGGCCGAGTACGGCTCCGGCCTGGTCTGGTCGGTCCAGGAGATCATCGAGGGGAACGCGGAGTTCCGGCGGAACCCCGCCTTCGCGGAGCTCTACGCCCCCTTCGACCGGCTGCTCTTCATGGCGGACAACGGCGGCGGCGACCAGTTCGCGTACGTCCAGGCCCGCGATGACCGGCCCGGCGGGATCGTCGTATGGGACCACGAGACCGACGAGCGCGAGCCGGTCGCGGTGTCCCTGCGGGACTACCTGGAGCGCCGCGCCGCCTCGGAAGGCGACGACTGGTACAGGTGACCGGCCCTGGACGCCCGCCGGTTCGGTCCTCACGGACGAGGAGGTCAGGCCTGCCAGCCGCCCGCGGCGGCAGTGGATTCGGCGAACTCGGCGAAGGTCCGCGGCGGGCGGCCGAGGGCACGCCGCACGCCGTCCGAGACGTAGGCGTCCTTGCCCTCCCTGAGGGGCTCGATGATGTCCGCGAACGCTTCGGCGTCCGCGGGCGGCCAGCCCTGCCGGACGAGTTCGGCGACGTACTCCCGGACGGAGAGCGGCACGTAGAGGACCTCGCGGCCGGCGGCCCCGGAGATCGCGGCGACCGCCTCGGTCAGCGTCACCGCCCGGGGACCGGACAGCTCATAGATCCGGCCCGCGTGCCCGTCCTCGGTCAGCGCGGCGACCACCACCGCGGCGATGTCCTCGGCGTCGACGAAGGCGGCCGCCCCGTCGCCGGCGGGCAGCCGCAGTTCACCGGCCCGGACGGCATCGGCGAAGAAGCCCTCGCTGAAGTTCTGCGCGAACCAGCCCGGCCTGCTGATCGTCCACTCCACGCCGCTCTCCCGCACGGCGGCCTCGCTGTCGACCAGGCCCTCCAGGACGCCGCCGTCCTTGGCGTAGCCGGGCACGTCGATCCCGCGCCCAGAGGCCAGGACGATCCGCCCGACCCCATGCCCCACCGCCCGCTCGACGAACGGGCGGACGAGCTTGGTGCCGTCCAACTGCACGATGTAGACGGCGCGCACGCCCTCCAGGGCCGCGTCCCAGGTGCCGCGGTCGGTCCAGTCGAACGTGCACTCGCCGTTGCGGGCCGCCGTGCGGACCGGCAGCCCCTTGGCCCGCAGCTGGCCGACGACGCGGCGGCCGGACTTCCCCGTCGCCCCGGTGACCAGGATCGGATGTTCAGTCATGGCCCCAGCCAATCGGCTGCCGCTGAGACGTTCCATGGCCAGGAAGCTCCACTTCATGTCCAGGCGTCTACATTGGGTGGATGGACGCGGTGTCGGAGCTGCTGGCGGAGGTACGGGCGCGCGGCGCGGTCTTCCGGCGGACCATCATGCGGCCGCCCTGGGCACTGCGGATGGCCGGCGGCGCCCCGCTGACGCTGGCCACGATGCTGCACGGGCACGCCTGGATCGTTCCCGACCGGCACGAACCGGTGCGCATCGGCGTCGGCGACATCGCCGTCGTCCGCGGTGATGTGCCCTACACCGTGGCCGACGACCCCGCGACCACCCCCTCGCTGGTGGTGACCAGCGCCGATTACTGCGCCGGCGCCGAAGGCGTCGAACACGCCTCCGGACCCGCCCGGACCTGCGGAACCCTCACCGACGGAGCCGCGGTGCTCGTCAGCGGGGCCTTTGAACGCCGAGGAGAACTCAGCGACCGGCTGCTGCGTGTCCTGCCCGCCGTGCTGACGGTGCCGGCCGGCGAAAGCCGCGATCCATCGGTGGAGATACTGGCCGCGGAGGTCGCCAGGGACCGTCCGGGACAGCAGCTGGTGCTGGACCGGCTCCTGGACCTGATGCTGGTCGCCGCGCTGCGCACCTGGTTCGACGAACCCGGCTCCGGCGCCCCGGCATGGTGCCGCGCACTGGACGACCCGGTCGCGGGCACCGCCCTGCGCCTGCTGCACGACGCACCCGCCCACCCGTGGACGGTCGCGGACCTGGCGGCCAAGACAGGGGTATCGCGGGCGGCCCTCGCCCGGCGCTTCACCGCGCTCGTCGGCGAACCGCCGATGGCCTACCTCGCGAGCTGGCGGATCGCCCTGGCCGCCGACCTGCTGCGCGAGACCGACCAAACGGTGGACACCATCGCCCGGAAGGTCGGCTACGCCAACGCCTTCGCGCTGAGCGTGGCGTTCAAACGACTACGCGGCACACGCCCCAGCGACCACCGCAAACAGGCCCCCCGCGCGGCGGTCCCGATGAGGCCGCTCGCGTTCGACGATCGCCCCGAGCCACCTCCGCACTGACCGGCCATCCCCGGACTGACCGGCAGACTCCGCGCGTCCGCCCGTACCGGCCTCCGCACGCCGGAGAGCGCGCCGACACGCTCGACCGCCGCCCAGGCCTCAGGCCTCGGGGCGGGTGGGGTCGGGCTCGGTGGGGTGCGGGGTGGCGGGGTCGGCGGCCCAGCTGGCCAGGAGGCGGAGCTTGTCTTCGGTATCCGTGCCGGGTTCGGCGCTGTAGGCGACCAGGGTGAGTTTGTCGGCGGCCAGTTCGAGGGCCTCGTAGGTGAGGTGCAGGGTGCCGACGACGGGATGGCGGAGCGGTTTGGCGCCCTGGTGGTACTGGCGCACGTCGTGGCGCGCCCACCGGGCCCGGAAGGTCTCGCTGCGGGTGGACAGCTCTCCGATGAGGTCGGTGAGCTGCTTGTTGAACGGGTCGCGGCCGGCCTCGGCCTGGAGCAGCGCGACGGTGTCGTCGGCGGCGCGCTCCCAATCGCCCCAGAAGGTGCGGGAGCGGGAGTCGAGGAAGATGAACCGGGCGTGGTTGGGGACGCCGCCGCGCGCGGCCTCGATCATGGGGGCGTACAGGACGCGGCCCAGGGCGTTGAGGGCCAGGATGTCGCCGCGCCCGTTCATGACCAGGGCGGGGGCGTCGGTCATGGAGTCCAGCAGCCGCTGCACCCCGGGCCGGACGGTGGTGGTGCCGGGACGGTGCCGGCGGCGCGGGGCGGGGCCGGCGGCACGGGCCAGGTCCTCCAGGTGGATGCGCTCCTCCTCGTCCAGCCGCAGGGCGCGGGCCAGGGAGTCCAGGACCTGGTCCGACACGCCGGACAGGTCGCCGCGCTCCAGCCGGGAGTAGTACTCCACGCTCACACCGGCGAGCTGGGCGACCTCGGCGCGGCGCAGGCCGGGGACGCGGCGGGCGCCGTACGAGGCCAGCCCGACCTCACCGGGCGTGATCCTGGCTCGGCGGGAGGTCAGGAACTCACGGATCTGGCTGCGCTGGTCCACCTCTTCAGGCTAGGCGGCCTCCCCGCCGGCTGGGGTGCCCTGCCAGTACACCTTTCACCAGTGCCTTCTCCATACCCTGGCCTGGTCGTTCGATGGACGACGACTACCAAGGAGTGATCTTCATGCGTGTGAACGCCTATGCCGCCCCGGCCGCCGCCGAACCGCTGGCCCCCACGACCATCGAACGGCGCGAGGTCGGCCCCGGCGACGTCCTCATCAGGATCGAGTACGCGGGTATCTGCCATTCCGACATCCACACCGTCAACGGAGACTGGGGACCCCAGCCCTACCCGCTGGTGCCCGGCCACGAGATCGTCGGGATCGTGGAGCAGGCCGGGCCCGGCGTCACCCGCCACCGGGTGGGGGACCGCGTCGGGGTGGGGTGCATGGTGAACTCCTGCGGCCGATGCGCCAACTGCCAGGGCGGCGACGAGCAGTACTGCAGCCAGGGCATGGTCCCCACCTACGCCGGCGTCGACAGGGACGGCACCACCACCCAGGGCGGCTACTCCACCCACGTCGTCGTGGACGCCGAGTACGTGCTGTCGGTGCCCGAGGGCCTGGACGCCGCCGCGGCGGCGCCACTGCTGTGCGCGGGCATCACCACCTACGCGCCGCTGCGCCGGTGGGGCGCCGGGCCGGGCAGGAAGGTCGCGGTCGTGGGCCTGGGCGGCCTCGGCCACATGGCGGTGAAGATCGCCCACGCGCTGGGCGCCGAGGTCACCGTCCTGTCGCAGTCGCTGAAGAAGCAGGAGGACGGCCTGCGGCTGGGCGCCGGCGACTACCGCGCCACCAGCGACCCCGGCACCTTCACCGATCTCGCCGGCCGCTTCGACCTGATCGTCAACACCGTCAGCGCAGACCTGGACGTCAACGCCTACCTGGGCCTGCTGACCGTGGACGGCGCCATGGTGAACGTCGGTGTCGCCCCGAGCCCGCTGGCGGTCGACGGATCCCTCCTCCTGGGCGGCCGGCGCGTCCTGACCGCCTCGATGATCGGGGGTATCGCCCTGACCCAGGAGATGCTCGACTTCTGCGCGGAGCACGGCATCGGCGCCGACGTCGAGATCGTCTCCGCCGAGCAGATCAACGAGGCCTACCAGCGCGTCCTGGCCTCCGATGTGCGCTACCGCTTCGTCATCGACGCCGCCACCTTCGGCTGAGCGCGGCGTCCACGGGCACGGCCGCTGGGGCGCGGTCCTTGGCGGCCGTGCAGGAGGGGCGCCCTGTCAGTACACCTTTCAGCAATGCCTTCCTGGCGCGCTGGCCTGCGCCTTTGATGGGTAGTGGGCGTTGAGGGCCTCGCAGGCCGGCGCGCCGTCTGCGGTGGAGCACCCGGCGTGCCACCGCAGCCGGCGAAGGCGCGGACCGATGGAACAGAAGGGGAAATCATGCGTGGTGTGGTGATGCACGCTCCCGGCGACGTCCGGGTGCGGGACCGCGACGATCCGCGGATCGTCGAGCCGACCGACGCGGTCATCCGCGTGACGGCGGCCTGCGTGTGCGGGTCGGATCTGTGGCCGTACCGCGGTGTGGAGGAGGTCGCGGACGCGCCGATGGGCCACGAGTACGTCGGGGTGGTCGAGCGGATCGGCGACCAGGTGAGGGAGATCGAGGTCGGCGACTTCGTCGTCGGGTCGTTCTTCGCCTCCGACAACACCTGCGAGATCTGCCGGGCCGGGTACCAGTCGCGGTGCGTGCACGCCGAGCCGATCGGGGCGCTGGGCACCCAGGCGCAGTACGCCCGGATCCCGCTGGCCGACGGCACCCTCGTCGCCACACCGGGCATGCCCGCCCCCGAACTGATCCCGTCGCTGCTGGCCGCGTCGGACGTCCTCGGCACCGGCTGGTTCGGCGCGGTGGCCGCCGAGGCCGGCCCCGGCAAGACGGTGGCGGTGGTCGGTGACGGCGCGGTCGGCCTGCTGGCCGTTCTGGCCGCCCGCCGGCTGGGCGCCGAGCGGATCGTGATCTTCAGCCGGCACGCCGACCGCCAGAGGCTCGCCATCGAGTTCGGTGCCACCGACATCGTCGCCGAGCGCGGCGCCGAGGGCGTCGCCCAGATCAAGGAGCTGACCGGCGGGCTGGGCGCGCACTCGGTGGTCGAGGCGGTCGGCACCCAGGAGTCGATGATGCAGGCCATCCGCTCCACCCGCCCCGGCGGCCACGTCGGCTACGTCGGCGTCGCCCACGGGGTGCGGCTTCCCGGCGAGGAGCTGTTCTTCTCGGGCGTCCACCTGCACGGCGGCCCCGCCCCGGTGCGCCGCTTCCTGCCCGAACTGATCGACCTGATCTGGAACCGGACGATCGACCCCGGCAAGGTCTTCGACCTCACCCTGCCGCTAGAGGACGCCGCCGAGGGCTACAAGGCCATGGACGAACGCCGCGCCATCAAGGCCCTGCTGCGCCCCTGAGATCCCGATTCCCGGCCAACACGAACTGGACCGCATCAACGGGATACAGGAAATCCAGATCGCACCCAGGAGCGGCCACGGCACGCCACGCTGAACGCGCACCACAGAGCGGCCGTCCGCGATGCCTGGTGAACTCTGTCCGTGTCCGTGGCGTCACAGCGTTAGAAATCGACTGTTGATCGTGTGCCGTGAGCCGGCCGGTGACTGGCCGGTCCGCGGAGAACCCGGGGTGATGGGCGCGTGGTGGATCGGCTGGAGCCGGGGGATCCGGAACGGATCGGGGAGTTCTGGCTGGCAGGGCGGCTGGGAGCCGGCGGCCAAGGGGTGGTGTACGAGGCGTACGGCCCCGACGGCGGCCGGGTGGCGGTCAAGGTGCTGCACGGGGCGTCGGAATCACCGGAGGAGCTGGCGCGGATGGCGGCCGAGGCGCGCGCGGCGCAGCGGGTGGCCTCGTTCTGCACGGCCAGGATCCTGCGGGTGCACCTGGAGCCGCCGCGGCCGTACATCGTCAGCGAGTACATCGACGGGCTCAGCCTGCAGGCGGCCGTCACCGGAGGCGGGGGGCGGGAGCCGCGCCGGTTCGGCGGGGACGATCTGCACCGGCTCGGGATCGGGATCGCCACCGCGCTGACGGCGATCCACCGGGCCAGGGTGGTGCACCGCGATCTCAAGCCCGGCAACGTGATGCTGGGGCCGGACGGGCCGCGGCTGATCGATTTCGGGATCGCGCGGATGCTGGACACCGGCTCGGCCACCCGGGACGGCGGGCTGGTCGGGACGCTGCGGTACATGCCTCCGGAGGTGTACGCGGGGGAGCGGGCCGGAGCCGAGGCCGACGTGTTCGCCTGGGGCGCGATCATGGTGTTCGCGGCCACCGGGCGGCACGCCTTCACCGGCGCGGACCTGCCGCAGATCGCGCACCAGGTGCGGACCTCCGACCCGGACCTGTCCGCGCTGCCCGAGCCGCTGCGCGCGCTGGTCGCGGCGGCGCTGTCCAAGGACGCGCTGCGGCGTCCCTCGGCGCCGCAGATCCTGGCGGCGCTGACCGGCGACCCCCGCGAGGGGGCCGACGACTTGCAGAACCTGGTCGACCGGGGCGCCGAGCTGGCCGGGCCGCCTTCAGGGTGGGCGCCGGGCGATCCGGCGCTCGGGAAGCTCGCCGAGGACGCCTACACCGCCCTGTCACCGGAGGAGCGGCACCTGGTCCCGGAGGTGTTCCTGCGCTGCCTGGTCCCCGGCGACGACGGAGGCTGGTCGGTGCGTCCGGTGCCGGCCGCGGAACTTCTCGACCGCCGCGAGCCCGCCGAGGGGGAGGCGCTGGAACGGGTCGTACGGGCCTTCGCGCCCCTGCTGGCCCTCACCGGTGAACCGGCACCGGCCGAGGTTCAGGACCGTACCGGAGAGCAGGCTCTGGAGGAGACCCGCGTCGATGCCCCGGACCCGGACCGGGTGGAGGAGCCAGCGGGACGGGCGGCGGGGCGGCGGGTCGTCCTGACCCGGCCGGCGGTGCTGCGGGCCTGGCCCCGGCTGCGGGACTGGACCGAGGACCGGCACGAGGACCTGGCCGTCCACCACCGCGTCCGCCAGGCCGCCCGCATCTGGGACGACAACGGGCGGCGCCGCGGCGACGTCCTGACCGGCGCCCATCTGGACCAGGCGATGGGCTGGGCGACCGCCGGGCGCAGGCCGTTCCCCAACCGGACCGAACGCGGCCTGCTGGACGCCAGCACCCGCGCCCAGACCGCCCGCACCCGCCGTACCCGCACCATCGCCCTGGTCCTGGCCGCCACCACACTCCTGTCGCTCACCGCCACCGGATGGGCGGTCCAGGCGCAGCAGAGCGCCGACCTCCAGCGCGACAACGCCAACCGCCAGCGCGACGCCGTCCTGTCCAGCCAACTGGTCGCGCAGAGCCGGCAGGCCACCGACCCGGCGGTGTCGGCCCTGCTCGCCGCGGCGGCCTGGCGGTTGCAGAAGGGCCCCGAAAGCCGCGCCGCCCTCGCCACCGTCCTGGCCAGGCCCGACCGCGCCGCCCTCACCGTCCCCACCGACTCGGTCGATTCGGTGGCCTACAGCCCCGACGGCCGTACGCTGGCCACCGGCGGCGGCGCCTTCGACCCGCGGGTGCAGCTGTGGGACGTGCGCGCCCGCCGCCAGGTCGGCGACCTGCGCACCGGCCACTCCCAGAGCGTCAACTCGATCGCCTTCAGCCCGGACGGCCGCACGCTGGCCACCGGCGGCGGCGACAGCGCGGTGCTGCTGTGGGACGTCCACGACCGCCGCCGGATCGGTGCCCTCTCCACCGACCATATGGACGGCGTCCATACGGTGGCGTTCAGCCCGGACGGCGGCACCCTCGCGACCAGCGGCCACGACGGCACGGTACGGCTCTGGGACGCGCGATCCCGCCGCCCGATCGGCGCGGCGCTCACGGGCGGGACCGGTCTCGGCCCGCTGGCCTTCAGCCCGGACGGCCGTACCCTGGCCGCCGCCGGTGATGGCACCGTCCACCTGTGGGATGTGGCCACGCGACGTCCGGCGGGCGCTCCTCTCACCGGCCACTCCGAGAGCGTCGACTCGATCGCCTTCAGCCCGGACGGCCGTACGCTGGCCGTCGGCGGCGGGGACGACGGCAGGGTACGGCTGTGGGATGTACGCACCCGCCGTCCGGCCGGTGCCCCCCTCACCGGCCACACCGCCGGTGTCTACGCGGTGGCCTTCAGCCCGGACTCCCGCATCCTCGCCACCAGCGACGGCACGACCGTGCGGATGTGGGATCCGCTGACGAGCCGCCCGATCGGCGCACCCCTCACCGGCCACAGCGGCACCATCAACGCGGTCGCGTTCAGTCCGGACGGCCGCACGCTCGCCACGACCGGCGGGGACGACAAGACGGTGCGGCTGTGGAACGTGCGCGCCCACGTCCAGCTCGCCAGGTCGCTCACCGTCAACGCGGTGGCGTTCAGTCCCGACGGCCGCACCTTGGCCACCGGGGACGACACGCTGGTGCGGCTGTGGGACACACGCGGCCGTCAACAGACCGGCGCACTCACCGGCCACACCAACACCGTCAACGCGGTGGCGTTCAGCCCCGACGGCCGTACGGTGGCCACCGGCGGCGACGACGACACGGTACGGCTGTGGGACCTGCGCACGCGCCGCCCGATCGGCGCGCCCCTCACCGGCCACGACGCCGGCGTCGACTCGGTGGCGTTCAGTCCCGACGGCGGCACGCTGGCCGCGAGCGGCAGCGGCGCCGCCGGGAAGGTGCTGCTCTGGGGCGTGCGCACCCGCCGCGCGATCGGCAGGCTCCACACCGACGACACCGACACCATCGGCTCGGTGGTGTTCAGCCCCGATGGCCGCACGCTGGCCACCGGCGACGGCGTCAACGGGGCGGTGCGGCTGTGGGACCTGCGCACGCGCCGCGCGATCGGAGCGCCCCTCACCGGCCATACCGGCATCGTGCATTCGGTGGTGTTCAGCCCGGACGGCCGCACGCTGGCCACCGGCGGTGAGGACAAGACGGTCCGGCTGTGGGACGTACGCACCCGCCGCGCGATCGGCACGCCCCTCACCGGCCACACCGACGCCGTCAATTCGGTGGCCTTCAGCCGGGACGGCCGCACGCTGGCCACCGGCAGCACCGACCGTACGGTGCGGCTGTGGGACGCGGGTGCCCGCCGCCAGATCGGCGAGCCCCTCACCGGCCACACCCGTTCCATCTACTCGGTGGCGTTCAGCCCCGACGGCGCCACGCTGGCCACGGGCAGCGAGGACGAGACCGTGCGGCTGTGGGACGTGTCGATGCCCGCCGACCTCGCCGGCTCCGTCTGCGCGGTGGCCGGACGCACGCTGACACGTCGCGAATGGGCCCAGTACATGCCCGCCGGACTCGAATACCGGAAGATCTGCCCCTGACCAACACCTCGAAAGACGGACCAAAGCACCTCTGCCGCATTTGTGGCGGTCAGCACTGTCCCTTATCGCAAGGGAGAACCGCTCGCGCGGCGCCTTGGTCGGGTGTTCAGGCGAGTCTACGGGCCGCTTCCAGTACGACCCACGTGCCGTCCTGTGTCGTTGTCCGCCGTACCCCTACCGGCGCCTGAGCAATAAACGAGCGAACATGGGCATCCGCAGATGTAGCTGACCCGAATCAGTCATCGCAGAAGCCCGCTCGGCCTCCGCGATCGTCTCGGACGACGAAAAAGTTCGAAACTGCGCGAACTTCTTCGTGCCGAGGTAAGTCCCAGACGCCCGAATCGGCACGCGAGTTCATGACATTCAGGGTCGGGGTGATCACAGTCCGGCGCGCCAACTCCCCGGACCCCACCCGCATCTCACCTTTTACAACGCGGCCACAGGGGCTGCGCACGGAGATGGGAGCGGCACCTATGCGGAAGATCGTGTTCACCGGCATGGCGGCGGCGCTGGCGCTCAGCCTGACGGCCTGCGACGGCACCGCCACCGGCGACTCCGCGGCGCCGCCGCCCGCCTCGGCCGGCGCCTCCACGCCCGCCCCGAGCGAGAGCTCCACTCCGGGCGGCGGCGACGCTTCCACGCCGAAGGCCTCGTCCCCTGAGGGGGCGGGCACTCCGGAGGCCCAGGAGCCTCCGAGCGAGACGCCGGGCGGCCAGCAGATCAAGGAGAAGTGGGGACGGCTGCGCTACCTGGCGCCGGGCAAGTTCACCGTCGACGGCGTCGCCTTCTTCACCGCCAACGCCACCGTCCTCTACGTCGCCGGTGACACCTGCCCGGACGGCAGCAAGCCCGCCGGCGTCAGCAAGTGCAACATGGACGGTTTCGAGACCTGGGTCCAGGCCGCACCGCACAACGCCGTCGTGAAGTTCTCCGGCCAGGCGGCCACCCTGATCCGAGAGACGCAGTAACAGCCCGGCAGGCTCGCGCTCGCCCCTGCGTCCGCGGCGGCTATGAACCGTACGGCCCCTGACACCGGCCTCGCTCATAGCCGCCGCCCGGAGCAGCCCAGCGCCCAGCTCGGTACCCGCACGGTTCATGTCGGCACCCCACACGTCACGTGCTCATTTCATGGTGGTGAGGTCCTGGGTACGGCCTTCCCGGGTGAGGAGGATCGCCGCGGCCGCCACGCCGAAGGCGAGGATCCAGACGCCGCCCAGCAGTGCCAGGCCGCCGCCGGCGACCACGAGGGCCGCCGCGACGGCGGGCGCGAAGCCGGCGCCGAAGGTCGAGGCGCTCTGGTAGGCCAGCGAGGCTCCGGTGTAGCGGACCCGGGTGGGGAACAGTTCCGCGGTGAAGGCGCCGAACGGTCCGAAGATCACGCCCTGGAGCGCCTGCGCGAGTATCACGGCACCGGCGAAGCCCCAGACGGTCCCGGTCTCGACCAGCCACAGGATCGGGAACGCCGCGGCCGCCGCGGCGGCCACGCCGGCGAGCATGACCGGCCTGCGGCCGAGCCGGTCGCTGAGCCGCGCGCTGATGATCACGACCGGGATCATCAGCGCGGCGCCGGCGGCCTTGGCGTTGAGCACGCCGGTCTTGTCCGCGCCGGCGTCGACCACGTAGGAGACCGCCCACACCGTCACGATGCCGGCCAGCGTGTAGACGCTCGTTCCGGCGAGGATGCCGAGGATCAGATTCCTGGGGTACCTGGTGAGCACCTCGACCAGCGGGATCCGCCTGGTCTCGGCCTTGGCGTGCAGGTCCTGGAACAGCGGGGTCTCGGCGACCTTGAGCCGGACCACCAGGCCGACCATGACGAGCAGGACGCTGACCAGGAACGGGATCCGCCAGCCCCAGGACAGGAACCGGTCGTCGGGCAGCAGGGTGCAGGCACTGACCGCCAGCGTGGCCAGCACGGCACCGGCCGGGCCACCGAGGTTGGCGAAACTGGCGGCGAATCCGCGCTTGCCGCCGGGGGCGTGCTCCAGCCCGATCAGCATCGCGCCGCCCCATTCGCCGCCGACGGCCAGCCCCTGCAGGACGCGCAGCAGGATCAGCAGCACGGGGGCCGCCGCGCCGATCTGCGCCGTCGTGGGCAGCAGGCCGATCACGCAGGTGGCGATCCCCATGGTGAGCATGGAGATGACCAGGACGTTCTCGCGCCCGAGCCGGTCTCCGAAGTGGCCGAAGATGGCACCGCCCAGCGGCCGGGCCGCGTATCCGGCCGCCAGCGTCCCGAACGAGGCGAACGCCGCGAGCCCCGGCCCCATCCCGGTGAAGAAGATCTTGTTGAACACGATCGCCGCCGCGGTGGCGTACAGCAGGAAGTCGTAGTACTCGATGAGGCTGCCGATGAAGCTGGACGCCAGCACCCTGCGCATCGCGGGGGTGTTGAGACTGTCGGCGGGCGGCGCCGGGACGGTTCGGGGTGGAGTCATCGCGTCATGCCTGTTTCTGGTGGGGGAACGTGGAGACGATCGCCGGCCTGCGTGACCGTCCGGGCCGCCATGTGAGGTGCGCCACGGCGGCGTGCGGCCCAGCGTCACACCACGCCGCCCGTTCGCCCCACCCCCGCGTTCTGTTCAGTGGAAGACCGTTGTGGTCCCGTCGCAACGGCCTCGACCAGGGTCTTCTCCAGGATCGCATCGAGGAGGACATGTGCTGGACGCCACCGTGACGCTGACGGGGACGGGGACTCCGCTCCCCGTTCCGGGCCGTGCCGGGCCGGGAACGCTGGTGCGCTGCGGTCCGCTGGCCGCCCAGGTCGATGCCGGACGCGGCACCGTGCTGCGGCTGGCCGAACTGGGCCTGGACTGCCCGGAAGTCGGGCTGCTGGCGCTGACCCACCACCATTCCGACCATCTGGTCGGGGTGGCCGACCTGGTGCTCACGCGCTGGGTGCAGGGCGGGTTCACCCCCCTGCCGGTGCTCGCCCCCGAGGGGCCGGCCGCCCGGTTCGCCCGCCACGTTCTGGACATCTGGGCCGACGACATCGCCGTCCGCCGGCACCACACCGGGCGGCCCGCGCTGCCGGCGCTGGACGTGCGGGCGTTCGAGGCCCCCGCCGCGCCGGCGGTGGTGTGGCGTTCGGAGTCCGTCGAGGTCTCCGCCGTGGCCGTGCGGCACGAACCGGTGGAGCCCGCGGTCGCGTACCGCTTCGACACCCCGTCCGGTGCCGTCGTCATCAGCGGGGACACGAGGGTCTGCGACGAGGTCGAGGAACTGGCACGCGGCGCTCAGGTGCTGGTGCACGAGGCGTGCCGCGGGGACGCGGTCCGCTCACGCGGCAAGCGCTTCATCGCCGACTACCACGCCGACACCGTGGAACTGGGCGCCATGGCCGAACGAGCCGGCGTGGCGACCCTCGTGCTCACCCATCTCGAACCCGCCCCACGCTCCCCGGAGGAGGCCGCGGCGTTCGCCGCCGAGGTACGCCGCGGCGGCTTCGGCGGGCGGCTCATCGTGGGCGAGGACCGCGCCACGATATCCGTCTCCCGGGAAGGACACCCAGCTCAGGAGGGCTAACCTGGGCATCCCATCAGCAGACCTCGCGGAGGACGACCATGCCGGGCCGGATCCGGGAACCGGGACGTACGGTGACCAGCCGGGTCTTGGCCGTCCTGGACGCCTTCGGCCCCGACGACGGCGGCCTGTCCCTGGCCGAGCTGTGCCGCCGTACCGGCCTGGCGCCCGCCACCGCGCACCGGCTGGTGGCCGAGCTGGTCGAATGGGGCGGCCTCGAACGCGGTGACGATCAGCGCTACCGGATCGGGCTGCGGCTCTTCGAGATCGGCATGCGTGCCCCCGGCCGCCGCAGCCTCACCGACGCGGCGCTGCCGTTCCTGGAGGACCTGTACGAGGTGACCCACGAGAACGTCCACCTCGCCGTCCGGGCCGGCCACCACGCGATCTACCTGCACAAGATCACTGGGCTGCGCGCCGTCGGTGCCCCCTCACGCCAGGGGCACCGGCTCCCGCTGCACGCCACCGGGATGGGAAAGGCGCTCCTCGCCTTCGCCGAGCCGCGGCTCGCCGAGGACGTCATCGGCGAGGGGCTGACCCGCTACACCCCGCACACGATCACCTCGCCGGAACTGCTCCGCCGCGCCCTGGCGCAGACCCGCCGGCGCGGTTTCGCGGTCGCGGCGCAGGAGTACTCGCTCGGCACGGTCTCGATCGCGGCGCCCATCCTGGTCCCCCGGAGCGAGCACGCGCTGGCCGCCATCTCCGTGGTCGTCCACAGCTCCCGCGCGAACATCGCCAGGCTGGGACCGGCCGTCCGTACCGCCGCCATGGGCGCGGCCCGGCACGCCGCCCATCTACCCACACATCCCTGGAAGTGAACGCACCGGCCGCTCGCGGTTCCGCCGGGCTCGTACCTTGCCGGACTGAACGATCGAGGGCCGCGACCCAAATACTTCGCAACGGAGGGCGCACGACCCGCATCCTCGATAATGGCGGTACTTGATACATAGAAACGCCATGTCGGTTGAAGAGACGCCCGATGGCCGCTGTCAGGGGACGCAGCGTTCGGCCAGATGTTTCCGGTGCCTGCGCGCACACGCAATGTTCCGAACTCCGGTGCGCCGAAAACGCCACCGTACGGCACCGGCACTGACCCGGTCGGCGGTCGGTGCCCGCACTCCGCTTGTGCCTGGGCAGTGCGATTCCTCCCCTTTTGCATTTGTGGATACCAGAGGTTGCCGGATGTCACCTCAATGCCCATCGAGCCACACGAAGAGGCAGAGGGCCACATGAGCCCCATTCATTCTCATTGACCGCGTCCAGAGAATTCCGCGACTTCGGCAACAAGACGAGCCTGTATCGGTGACCGCACCCGGCCTCGACCGTTCCCGGCCGTGAATCGCGATCGATTGATCGCGATTCCTGGTCCAGGATGCGGTGAGGGCTCCGAGGCGGCCGTAAAAGCACGGTCGCAGGCCCGTCAGTGAATGGCCGTCTTCATGCACCCCTGGAGGGAAAGATGGTGGACATCAAGAACATCGTCGTTTTTGGTGACAGCATGTCCGACATCGGGAACAAGTGGACGTGGCCGACCGGAGAATTGGGGCGGCTGCTCAACCAGCTCGGTATCGGCGGAATGCGGGTGAACGAGACGGGCCGCTTCAGCGACGGGCGGAACTGGACGGACTTCCTCGTCCAGTGGGCGACCGGCGAGTCGCTCATGTGGGGGAACCGCGACCTCGCGATCCGCAAGTCCACGGACCACCGCACCCTGACGATGTTCTCCTCCCTCGAGGTCAGCTCGTGGGACATGCCGCCCCAGGTGAAGCCGCCGACCGGCCCCAACACCACCCTCGACGACCTCCTCGCGTACATCCAGGAGGGCAGGAAGCAGGAGACGCGGCAGCGCCTGCCGGAGGTCAAGTACGTCAACTACGCCATGGGCGGCAGCATCGCCGCCAACGACTGGGCGCCCAAATTCGGCGCGCTGACTTACCTCAGGAGCCAGGTGGAGGACTATCTCGCCCAGCGCGCCAGCCTGTCCAGGCCGTTGGAGGGTGACACGCTCCACGTGATCTGGATCGGCCTCAACGACTTCGTCACCGCGCTGCGCCCCGACTACGACCGCGCCGAGTTCAAGGACCTGCCGGCCGAGAACGAGTACGGCCTCTGGAAGGCGTGGGCCGAAGGCCACAAGAAGGAACTCGAGAAGAAGGGCGGTGTGGGCGCGTTCCCGGCCGTCGAGGAGGTCCGGCTCCTGGTCGAGGCGATCAATCAGGCGTTCCCGCCTGAGAAGAACCACTTCATGGTGATGGACCTCCCCAGCGTCTACAACGCCGTCCGGTACATGGATTTCCCCGACACGAAGCCCGCGAAGCTGGAAGAGGCGAAGAGGATCGACCCCGTCATCGACACCTTCAACGAGATTCTCGTGGACCTCCTGAAGAACTGGCCTGGCCCCAACGCGCCCGCCGGGGATCACCGCCACATCGTGGAGGTGAGCAAATGGATGCGCCATGTCAGCGCGAACCTGGACGGCTACAAGCTGCTCAAGCAGCCGCAGGATCACGGAGTGAAGCCCTTCTACAACCCGGCCGTCCCGCCTGGACCGACGACCGATCCGGTGCCCTCGGGGATGCGGCGCCGCATCACGACCAGCGACCTGGGGCACCCGAGCGAGGCGGTGTACGAACTCATCGCCGGCCACTTCGTCACCAGGATGCTGGCTGAGAACTACACCCTGGGCAGGCTCACCATGGACTCATGGGTCAAGAACAACCCGTTCGGCACGGTGGCCCTCGACTACATGGAGAGTTGATCGCTGAGCATGGGCCGCCTGCCGCCACCGGGCCGTTGCGGTGCCGATCGGGTGGGATGTCCGGGGCTCAGGTGGGCCACGGGCCGGTCCCCGGCGCGGCGAGCGGTGGTAGCTGGGGGTGATGTCGGCCCGACCGTCGTTCAGAAGGCACGCACACGTTTACTGGTCGGTGGGGAGACGGTCGACGGCGTCTTCGAGGCCGGTGCGGGTGGGCTGGATGTAGCGGCGGGTGGTGTCGAGGCGGGCGTGGCCGAGGAGTTCGGCGACGATGACGAGGTCGACTCCCGCTTGCAGCAGGTTGGTGGCGAAGGTGTGCCGCAGGATGTGGGCGGAGACGGTCGGGTCGCCGTCCTCGTCGACCAGGTCCGCGTCGCGGGCGATGTCGTCCAGAAGGTGGTCGATGGCGCGTGCGGTGAGGCGGCCGCCGCGGCGGTTGAGGAACAGCGCCGTGGTGCCGGCGCCAGGCCAGGTGGCGCGGTCGGTCTTCCACTCGGTGATGGCGTCGCGGGTGGCGGGGTCGGTGAGGGGGATCTGGCGGGAGGTCTCGCTCTTGCCGGAGCGGATGTGGACCTTGCCTCTGCGGGCCGCCAGCGGCACGTCCCGCATGTTCAGGGCGACCAGTTCGGAGACGCGGATCCCGGAGTAGAGCAGGAGCCGTCCGATGGCGCGGTCGCGCGCGGCGGCGCGGCGTTCGACGGTACGCAGGTATCGCCTCTGCTCGCCGGTGGTCAGGACGCGGGGGGCCTGCCGGGAAGGGCGAGCGCGGGGGACACCGACCTTGCCCAGGCCGAGGTGGTCGTAGAAATGGTCGAGGGCCGTCAGGTGGGCGTTGACGGTGTGGTCCGAGCGGCCCAGCACGGTCTTGAGGTGGCCCCGGTAGTCGCGAGCGGCGAGGTCGCGGCTGCGCACGTCGGTCAGGGGGTCGCCGCCGTCCAGGTCGCCGACGGCATCGAGCCAGGTCAGGTAGGCGCGGACGCGGGAGTCGTAGGCGCGGCGGGTGTCGGCATCCAGGGGTGCGTCGGCCAGGGCGGCGGCGTAGCCGATGTGGACACCGGTGTAGGCGTCGGGTACCTGCTGGCGTCGTCTGGCCACCGGTCCCCCTCGTGATATCGGAAGTCATCTCCCAACTTCCGTGCGCCGATCTTCCCTGGCACCAGTTGACGGCTCACTAGTCGAAGCTTCTGATATTGGACAATATCAGAAGTCCGATGGTAGAGTGAAGGTATCCGGTCAACGACGACATCCCCGCCTTGAGGCTGATTCGCCACACCGGCTCCCCCAGGAAGGGGGATGTCATGCCGATCCTGAGATGGTCCGCCAGCCCGGAGCGACCCGATTCGGCGTCGAACGCCCATTCACCATCGGCGCCGGTGTCCCGCACCAGCGCGGCGTGGACGGCCCTGTGGGCCGCGGCACTCGTGCTGGTCGCCTTCATCGTGTTCGTGCTCGGCAACACCGGCACCGTGGAGATCTCCTTCGCCGGCATGCACGGCGAACTGCCGCTGGCGATCGCGCTGCTGATCGCACTGGTCACCGGGATCGTGGTCACGCTGATCCTGGGCACCGCCCGCATCACGCAGATACGCCGCCTGGCCCGCCGGCGCCCGGCCGGGGACCAGACCGGTCGGCGACCCGCCGGCCGCCCGCACCACGAGAGCCGACCGCGGCACAACGGCCGGCCACACGAGCCGATCACCAAGGAAGCGGGCCCAGGCCATGCGGACCACCACTGAACGACGAACGACCATCAGCCTCGCGCCACCCTCGACCCCCCGGCTGCGGATGCGGCCGCCGGGCCCTGAGGGCGGCCCCCAGGTGTCGCTGGACGGCGGCTGGTGGCCCCGATCCACCGACCCGGTCGCCGAACTGCCCGGGCTGATCCTTGCCCTGCAAGCCCACGGTCCCGCAGACGACCACCGGCTCATTTCCCACATCATGCTTCGGGTGTCCGACTGGGACGGCCGGCCACGCCGGCTGCGCGTCGACGGCCCGGACGACACCCGGGTGGTGCGGCTGAGCTGGTTCGACACCCTGCCCGCCGGGCTGCTCACCGCGATCTACGCCGACGGCCGCCGCGTCGACCTGCTCACCGTCCCGCCCGCCACCGGCCACGCCGCGGCCTGGGCCGGACTGGAACTGGCCGCCTACACAACCAACCACCTGAGCACCCCCGAGCTCCTGGCCGCGCTCACCACACTGACCGGCCCGGACACGGGCCGACCGGACACGGGCCGACCGGACACCCCAGCGGACACCGGCGAGGCGGCCGAGACCGATACGGCTTCCAGGAGCGCCTGGGAAACCGACGGCGGACGCCTGCGCGAACGTCCCGGTGGCGTCCTGAACCCGCGTTGAACCTTCCTCGGCCGTCCCGGCCCGGGACGGCCGAGGACCACCACCAAGCGATCGGAGACCGCCATGAACACCCTGCTGACCAGACACACGACCACCTCCACCGCGGTGCGCCGAGCCCGGGCCCGCCCCAAGACAGGCCTGACCACCCGCCGCCGCTCCGGCCGCACCATCGTCGCCCTGCACGGCGACCTGGACATGTCCTCCGCCCCGGCGCTGCGCGAGGACTTGATCGGAACGCTGCACCACAGCGCCCAGGTACTGATCCTGGACCTGGGTGCGGTCACCTTCTGCGACACCGCCGGCCTGGCCGTCCTTGTCGGCGTCCAACGCCGCGCCACCGGCCTCGGCATCACCGTCCACCTGGCCGCCCCCCGACCGCAGATCGCCGAACTGCTGCGCATCACCGGGCTGGACCGCAGCCTCACCACCGGCCCCGAGGTGCACGACGCCCGCGTTCCGGCCCCGGCCCACGCCACCTGAGGCGATGCAGACCACCTGCCCCGCGTCCCCCTGCGCCTTCCCCCGCGGCGACGGCCCGCCTCCCGCCGTACGCAGGTGGCGCTGACCGGCACCGGGCCGCCCGCATAAGCACCTCAACTCCGGGCACACGACCGGCGAGACGACCACCTCGCCCGGTCCGGACTCGGCCCGGCCCAGCCCGGGACCCGGCGCAGCGAAACGGTCCTGATCGCAGAAAGCCGGGGGTAAATGAACGGGTTCGCGCTGGAGGCGTGGGCGGCGTTGATCGGCCTGATCGTCGTGCTGTTCACGGTCGATCTGCTGGTGGCCGTACGCCGCCCGCATGCCGTCGGGCTGGCCGAGGCCACCTTGTGGTCGGTGTTCTACATCGCCGTCGCGGTCGGGTTCGGGTTGGTCCTGTGGGCCGTGGCGGGCGGGCAGGCCGGTACGGAGTACTTCGCCGGCTGGGTGGTGGAGAAGAGCCTGTCGGTGGACAACCTATTCATCTTCTCGATCATCTTCGCCCGGTTCGCGGTGCCCGCCGAGTACCGGCAGAAGATCCTGCTGTACGGCATCGCGTTCGCGCTGGGCCTGCGCGCGGTGTTCATCGCGATCGGAGCGGCCGCGATCAATCTGTTCTCCTTCACCTTCCTGCTCTTCGGCCTGGTGCTGCTGTGGACGGCGTTTCAACTGATCCGCCACCGCAACGAAGAACCCGACGTGACCGACACCTGGCTCGTCCGCCGAGTTCGAACGATCATGCCGGTCGCCGCCGGATACCACGGCGGCCGGCTGCTCGCCGTCGAGGACGGACGGCGGGTGGCGACCCCGGTCCTGCTGGTGTTCCTCGCCATCGGCAGCACCGATCTGCTGTTCGCTCTCGACTCCATCCCCGCGGTCTTCGGAGTGACCAGCGAGCCGTTCCTCGTGTTCGCCGCCAACGCCTTCGCCCTGCTCGGCCTGCGCGCACTGTTCTTCCTCATCGAAGGGCTTCTGGAACGCCTGGTCTACCTCTCCATCGGGCTGTCGTTGATCCTGGCCCTCATCGGAGTCAAGCTCATCCTGCTGTTCCTGCATGAGGACATCACCGAGACCGTCCCGGAACTCCCGACCCCGGTCTCACTCGGCCTCATCCTGCTCATCCTGATCGCCACCACGATCGCCAGCATGCTGCGCGTCCGCGTCCACCCGGAGGAACGCGCACACCCCGGCGCCGTACGCATCCGCCGCGACCGGCCCGACACCGGCTCCCCACCGCCCACCGATCAAAGGCGGCAGGCACCCAGGACCTGACAGGGCGGGCAGGCGGCGGAGGCCTCCACAGCCCGGCGACGTGCGGCTCGCTCTCCGGGGGACGGATCAGGGCGGCGAAGTCTCACGCGATGGGACGCCGCGGCTGCACTGGGCGTTCAACTCGGCACCGAGCAAGACCGCCAAGGCGGTCACGTACAGGAACAGCAACGCGGCGGCGGGCGCGGCCAGCACACCGTAGGCGGCGTTGTGGGTGATGGCGACCGACAGCACGAACCGCAACGCGAGGCTGCCGCCGAGCCACAGCAGCATGGCGACGACGGCGCCGGGGAGATCACGCCGCCAGCGGCCGCGCACCGGTGTCGCCAGATGGTAGAGCACCACCAGAAGCCCGGTGCAGACCACGATCAAGAAAGGCCAGTACCCGTACCGCACCACCGGGCCCGCCAGATCCCAGGCTCCGCCGGGTGCGGCCGCGATGATCCAGTCCGGAGCCGCCACCAGCAGCGGCAGCGTGACCGCCCCGGCGGCCAACGCCCCCAAGTAGAGTCCGAACGCCAACACCCGCGCCCGCACGGCCGAGCGCACCTCACGCATCCCGTAGGCGATCGTGATCGCGTTGACGTACGTGCTCATCGCCGCCGACCCGGTCCACAGCGCCAGAACGAACCCGACCGAGACGATCCCGCCGTGGCCGTGCCGCAGTACATCGGTCAGCAGCGGCCTGAGGACCTGATCGACGGCGGACGGTGCCAGAACCTGATCGGCCGCCGCCAGGATCCGCGACTCCACCTCGGCCACCACGTCCGCGCCGAACAACGGCGTCAGGTACCCGATGGCGGCCACCAGCACCAACAACAGCGGAGTCAGCGACAGCAAGGCCCAGAACCCCGTCTCGGCCGCGAGCCCCAGTACGCGATCCGACCAGGCCTGCCCGACCGTCCGGCGGATCAGCAGCCACACCCGCCGCGATCGCGCCCGCAACCGATCGACCACTGCCCTCGGTCTTCGTGGTCCGCTCAGCGGCCCTGCACTCCCGCCGGGGCGGTCCGTGACCGGTCGTCCTCGTACGCCTGGGGCGCTTGAACGATCGTGTGATCGTCACTTCTCGGGTGGCCTTGACGGCCCGTGTCCGGCCGCCCGGGGAATCGGAGGCCGCCGATCCGCGAGGGGAAGCCCGGATACAGCGGGCCGGGGGCGTGCACGGTCACGCCGGCCGGTGGCGGGATCCGGGTCTCATCCGGGGTTCGCGACGGGTCTTGGCGTCCTGGACCTGGTGCATGAGGCCGTCCCGTACCTCGAACAGCGCGGCGGTGACGTCGCGTTCGGACGATGTCGCCACCAATCCAGGCCGGTCGGCGATCTCGCAGGTGAGGGTCGTCAGGGGATCGGTGCCCCCGCGGTCCTTGACGCTGAGTTCGAGCTGGACCGTGGCATGGTCGAACGACCGCAGCCGGGTCCACAGCGGGGTGAGGAGTTCGACGATCCGATCGCGTTCGGAATCGGTGAAGCCGGTGCCGAGCCTGAGCCGTCCGGCGATGGCGGCTGACTGCCTGTCGATGGTCACGAGCGTCTCGTTCCCTCCATTGCGGCGGCCCGTGCTTTCGGGACGTCCTCCCGCGGGCCCTCCGCGCCTTCACCACGCCCCCGCGCCGCGGTCGAGGTGCGGGATGCGGCGGAGCTCTTTCCCAGCACACCGCAACGGCGCCGCGCCGGACACAGGCGGTCTCAGAACAGCTCATCACCAGGTGCGAACACCGCCCGGCGCGGCCGGTGGACGAGCCGGGCGATCGCGCCCATGACGGCCCTCTCCAGCGGCCCCGCGATGAGAGGAAACGGTGCGGTGACGCGGACCGCCGCCGGCCGCGCGACCGCGGTGGGGCGTTGGGCGGGCGCTGAGGAGGGAAGAAGGGCCGTGTGGGAGTGGTCGGCCGCGTGGACGCCTATCAGAGGCGGCATCCTTGGGTGGGACTGCCGCTGGCGGTGGTGTACAAGTTCGTGGACGACCAGGGCGCGTACCTCACGGCGTTGATCACCTATTACGGGTTCGTGTCGCTGTTCCCGCTGTTGCTGCTGCTGGTCACCGGACTGGGGTTCGTGCTGGAGGGTAACCCGGGGCTGCAGCAACGCGTCCTGGATTCAGCACTTGCGCAGTTCCCGGTCATCGGGGACCAGATCGGCGCGAACATCCATTCCTTCCGTGGCAGCCTCCTGGCTCTGGCCACGGGCGTTGCGGGCAGTCTGTACGGTGGCTTGGGCGTCGTACAGGCCGCCCAGAACGCCCTGAACAAGGTGTGGGGGATCCCGCGTGATTCCCGTCCGAACCCCATCGCCGCCAGGGTGCGCAGCCTGGCGCTGCTCGCGGTCGTCGGCGCGGTGATCCTGGCGACCACGCTGCTGTCGGCGGTGACCGCGTCCGGCGGGGCCTTCGGTGCCGGTGCGCGGTCATTGGCCATCGTGGTGGCCGTCGCCGTCAACATCGTGCTGTTCACGGTCGCGTTCCGGGTGCTGACCGCCCGGCGGCTCACCATCGCGCAGGTCCGTACGGGGGCGGTCGTCGCGGCGCTCGTCTGGCAGACCTTTCAGTGGGCCGGCGCGTTCCTGCTCGGTCACATGCTCAAGGGCGCCGGCGCCACCTACGGCATGTTCGGCATCGTGCTCGGCCTGCTGGCGTGGATCTATCTGGGCGCGGTCACCTTCGTACTGAGCGCCGAGATCAACGTCGTCCGTGAGCGGCGGTTGTGGCCCCGTAGCCTGCTGACGCCCTTCACCGACAACGTCGAACTGACCGCCGGGGATCGGCGCGCCTACACCTCCTACGCCGAGACCGAACGCCACAAGGGTTTCCAGAACGTCGACGTCGACTTCGACCAGCCTCAACGCGACGATCCGGACTGACATCAGGCCGGCCTCCGCGGGCGGCCTTCAATGCGCCTCAGCGGAGGGGACACCTGTGCCGTTCACGGATGCCGGCCGGTTGGAATCGTCCTGGCTCCCGCTGGGCACGCCGGGGTCAACGCCCCCAGTCTTCGTCGTCCAACTCGTCCCACGCCGGCTGATCCCTTGCCGGTCCGCGCGGCCGCTGGGTGGCCGTATCTCGTGGCGACGCGACTGGGGACGTTGTGGCGGCGGGGGCGGCCAAGCGGGGTTCGAGCCGCCGGTGGCGTTCCTCGGCTTCATCCACGCTGATGTCGAGGACGGCGGCGACCTGTTCGGAGCCCATGCCTGAGGCTCGCGCGATGTTCAGCAGGCGACCCTCGGCCTGGTCCAGGTTCAGGCGGACGGCGCTCAGAACCACCAGTGCAGCGGCGATCTCCACCGCCTCGGGGCTCTCGCCAATGCCACGCTGGGCTCGGTCACCGGCGGTGATGACCGCGTCGATCGCCTCGCGGTCGGGCATCGACCGTTTCCTGCTCTCCCAGAGGACTTCGTGCACGCCGGTCGCGTGACGGGCAGTCAGATAGGCCCGCGCCCGCTGGACGCTCTGGGGCGCCGGAGCGGGCGGGGCGACGGGCACGACCGCCGGCGGATGGCGGACGGTGTCCGAGCTTGAGGGAATGTGCTCCGGGGCGTGGGCGGCTCGCCCCGGGATGGCGGAAGCGTTGCGACTCGTCGGGGCCCGGATCGCGGCGGCGCGGTCTGCGGTGGTCATGGGGCGCTCATCTCCGGTTCCTCTGCCATGCGTCTCTTGCCGTCCTGGTCACGTTCAACGGTGTTCTGATCGTGATCGGCTCGGCGGGACGCCGGCCGGTGGAGAGCGGGGTCGTCAGACCAGGCGCTCGTGGACGTAGCACCATCTCCAGGCGCTTCCCGGTTCCATGGCGGCGACGAGCGGGTGGTCGGTCTCCCGGTAGTGGGCCAGCGCGTGCCGGTGGGGCGAGTCGTCGGAGCAGGCCACCCAACCGCAGGACAGGCAGACCCGGAGGGCCGTCCACCCGTCGCCTCGGGTCTTACACGCCGGGCAGCCGCGCGATCGTGGACTGACGGGTGTCAGCCCATCGGTGTGCTCGCAGCGTGGTGCCGATCCGTTCGGGCTGGTGGGCACGCCCGAGGCCATCATGCGGACTCTCCTCTCGTGGTTCATCGAGAGCCTCCTTCAAGCACCGTGAGGCTTCGCCGTCGGTATGGGGCCGGTTTGAACACGCCGGCCGAGTTCGCGGGCGTACGGATGGCGCCCGCTACCAGTTGACCCCGGCGTCCGGCCCTCCGTAGTGAGCGATCCGAGCACACATGATCGGTGGAGGCGATAACCGTCGGCGGGGGCCATGGCGGCGCTCAGGTGCGTGTCGTCATCGCGATGGCGACGGACGTGATGACTGTGGGCGGTCGCCGAACTCGCCGACCCCAGCGGCGCACAACCCGTCCGCGCACGGCACGAGGGACGGGTCCGGCGCTGGATCGGCGAACCTCTCTAGGGGCATGCTGGATCGTAAGCTCGGCGAGCAGATCTCGCTGTTCCGGCTCAGAAGTGGGGAGACGTGGAACTGCGCCAGCTCCGCTATTTCGTCGCCGTTTCCGAGGAGCTCAACTTCGGCCGCGCGGCGGCCCGCGAGCACATCGTGCAGTCGGCGCTGAGCCAGCAGGTCCAGCGGCTGGAGCGGGAACTGGGCGTGCGCCTGCTGGAGCGCACCACGCACTACGTCGCCCTGACCCCGGCGGGGGCCGCGTTCCTGGTCGAGGCGCGGCAGATCCTCGCCCACGTGGAGCGCGCCGCCCAGGTGGCCCGGACGGCCGAAGGCACCTCGCCGGCGTTGCGAGTGGGCGTCATCGACGCCAGCTATGACTCGATGCCGCAGATCCTGCACGAGGCTCAGGCGCTCTACCCGGACCTGGTGATCCACCAAGTGGAGGTCGGTGTCCCCGAGCAGTATCAGCAACTCGTCGACGGGCGCCTCGACGTGGGTATCGGCCGGGCGGCACTGGCACCGAGCGGGGTCGCCTCATACCTGTTCCGCTTGGATCGGCTCGGGGTCCTGGTCCCGCGGGGGCACCGGTTCGCCGAGATGGAGGCGGTGCCGGCCGAGGCCCTCGCCCGTGAACCGCTTCTGCTGGCCGAAGAGGTGAAGGCTCCGGAGTTCAACCAGTTCACTGTCGAGATGTGCCGGGCCGCCGGCTTCACCCCGACGGTGTACGAGGGCACCGTGGACAGCGTCCATGCCGCATCCGCTCTGGTCGCCCAGGGCCGCTGCCTGTACTGCGTGCCGTCCTCCTGCATCTCCGCGCTCCCGGGTACTATCTGGCGCCCGCTCACCGACCCGGTCTCGTTCTATCCATGGTCGATCCTGTGGCGCGCGGCCGACGACTCCGATCATGTGCGCGCCGTGGTCGCCTGCGCCCGGAGCATGTCCGAACGGCTCGGCTGGCTGGTCACCGCGGAACAGGCGACCGGGTGACGATCACCATGCGCCCTTGCGCGTCTTCCAGCAACAGATCCAGAGCGTAGCGGCCTACCGCGTGCTCTCGCTGACGCAACTCCAACGCCAACCCGACCGCCTGCCCGAGAGCATCGAGATTCTGCGCCAACCAGGGGGTGAAATCTGCCGGCTCGCTGGGCCATACCTCACGCAAAGCAATCGGCTCAAGCCGTCCCAGATCAGGCATGGCCCCTGCCTACCATCCTCGGCCCGAACGAGGAATCCACATTGGCGGTGCTTCCGGGTTAGGGTGGGGTGTCGCGTGGCTCCTTTCATGAGGCGGCCGTGTGGTGGCAAGGGCCGACGGGCTGCTACCCGCCTGTTGGGCGGTCCGCCTTGCGCGGACCCGTCGGCCCGTCTTATTTGTGGGTGTGCGGCCGGGCGCCATGTCCTGCAGGCGTTGGCCTGGCTGGGGGGTGCGGCTGCGGTCCAGGTATTTTCCTCTGGCGCGGATATCACGCTCGCGCGGAAACAATGCATGCTCGCTCGGGGCGTTGCCTTTGAGGAGGGAGAGGTGTGCTGATGATCCGCGCGGGTCGTGAGGCCGTGACCAGTGATGACGTCGCGTCCGCTCATGGGTTCGTGTCATTGCGGGCTGCTAAGCGGGCCGGTCTGTTCGACGTCTCGACCCTGCCCCCGCCGATCAACCGTAGAGGCGGGAAGGGGCGCGGCAATAAGGCGTTGTACGACGCGCTGCAGGTGTACGCGCACGCCGCTGGTGAACAGGTCCCCGAGCTGCCAACCGCCGATCATCCCGATGATCTGCTGGACCTGCGCGAGGCCGCCGACGCGTGGGGGATCAGTCCGGTCACCTGGCAGTACTACCTCAACACCAGGCCGCACCTGGTTCCCGGGCCGGTAGAGGTCGGGGGCGTGCTGCATTGGCGCCGCGGTGACCTGGAGGCCTTCGACCGGCCGGGCCGGGGCACGGGCGCGGGCCGTCCCGCCGGAATGCGCGATGCCCAGCCGCGCCGTCGGCGCGGGCAGATCCAAGCCCAGGTGCTGCTCGTGCTGGCCGAGGGGCCGCGCAACGGCAACCAACTGGCCGAGGAGATCGCCCACCGCAGCGCCGGCCCTAAGCCGACCAGCCTGCACGCCACCCTTGCCAAACTGCGGGAGGCCGGACTGCTCGACAGCGATGCCCAGGGCCGCACTCGGATCTACTGCCTGACCGACGCAGGGCAGACCCGCGCCCTGGAACTGCGTGGTGCATCGGCCGAGCAGCGAGACCCGTAACGCAAGCATCGGGAACCGAGTTCGCCCTGGTCCGCCCCGATCCGCGTCTTGCGCCGTGATCGACTCGGCGGACTCATCCACGACCATGGCTTCATGACCCCCGTGACCGAGTCCTACCGAAAGGGCGATGCCGCGTAAGCGGCCGGGCGCCCTGCGCGCCGCATCGCAATACGCCCCTCGCCCGATCGTTGAGCCCGGGGACATGTCTCGGATCGACCGGCTGTCTCTGGAGACCAGCGCCGCGATCCAGCACGCGGAACTTCTCAGTGAGGATATGGCCGTGCGCCCGGGCAGGACGGCCAGCCTGCCTGAGCATCTAGACGCCGCCCAACATTGCCTGCTTATTGGAGACCATTCTCCTTGTTCGCTTCCATCGGGTCCTACATTGACCATCATTTTGTTCTTGTGTCGGGTATGTGGTGCTTACATTGGGCATCAGGGACTAGGTGCGCGTCAGGGGCTGGAGAGGGGGCGAGGTGGCCGGGCGAACAAGCGCGGGCCTCGATCGCATCCGGGCCGTTCTCCTGCGAACGCCGGGACCATGACAGTGCTCAAACGGTGCCGGTGAGACCACTGCAAGATGATCAATTCGACGTGCTGGAACTTCCACGGAATAGGTCAAAGATCTATCGGAATCGGCTGTGGATGGTCGGCTCATAGCTAACACGCTGTAGTGGCACGAGTTGCTATTCAGAATTGATTCGGTCGTGTGATCGGGAGGTATCGGAAGCAGACATTGGCCATGGAGAGGGCGATCGTGGTGACCGGACGAGAGGGATCAGCCGTCCGTCCCGCGCGTGCCGTGGCCCTGGGGGCGCCGGCGCCGGAGCAATGCGTCCTCAGGATCGACGGGGCCACGGCGAAGACGATCGACGTGACGTACGGAACGCTTCCGGGCAATCAGCCGAAGGCCTACAGGAACACTCTGGCGGTCTGGGAGAGCTCGGTGATCCCGTGGACGGTCAGGCCGCTGGTACGGGTGCGCTTGGCGCAGAACGTCGAGTCCGGCCTGGAGACCATCTCGGGGCTTGAGGTCACGCGGTCGGCGTACACCGTCGCCTACTGCACCGGACCGGACGTCACCGATGCCTGCGCGTGCGCGGTGCTGGCCGCGGGCGGGGCCGTAGAGGCTCCGACCTCGGTGAGTGTCGCGGTCGATGAGATCGGTGACCGTTCCCTGTCGATCCACTACCGGACGCTGTACGGATACCTGCCCCGGACCTACCGGAACTGGGTGGGGCTGTGGCCGGGCCTGGCGAGCCCGTACAACGCGCCGGCGCCGATGGCGCTGGCGAAGCCCACCGACGCCAGTGAGGGCCGTCTCGAGATGGACGGTCTCGACCTCACAGCCGACACCACCTACACGCTCATCTATTTCATGGACGCGAGCCAGACCACCGCTGCCGCCGTCCACACATTCCGCACCACCACATGAAACGACTCACCGCCGTTCCACGGGCGCCTTTCCGTGCGCCCGGTCGGTGGTGGGGCTTCGCACCGCCGGATTCCCGGCCGACGACCCATAGGAGAACCGACATGACGACGCAGACGACGCGCCCGCGTGCGGCACTCGACCAGCAACTGCTCACCACGGGCTTCGAGATCCCGCCGGACGGCGTGAACCCGACGCGCATCGACTACATCTACGACACCATGCCGGGCAACCGGCCCTCGGCCTACGGCAACAAGATCTACATCTGGGAGACCAGCGGTCACGACGTTCCGCGCAACCAGCCGTACAAGAACGAGAACAATGTGACCAGCGATCGCCCCGACGGCGACGGCACGTTCCCGGAGGACGTCACCAACCTGAGTTACCTCCTGGGTTACGCGACGGGCCCGGCGGTGGAGAACGTCTGCGCCACGGTCTTCGTGCCGGCCCTCGGTGCGGGGGACCCGGTCATCTACCCACCCTCGATCACCCTCGAGCGCATCGGCACCAACGTGGTGACCTTCTCGTACTCGATGCCGGGCGGCAGCCAGCCGATGGCCGACAACGACTGGGTTGGGCTGTGGGAGAAGCAGTCCTCCTCGGCGCTCTACAGCCTGCCGCCCAAGTGGTTCGCCCAGATCCCGGAGAACTCCGCCAAGGGGGCGGGCGCGCTGCAGAACGTCCGCCTGCTGCGCGCGACGTCGTACATCCTCGGCTACTTCAAGGGCGGCTACAGCACGTCCAAGCCCAAGCAGTCGACGCTGGCCTGCTCGCTGACGTTCCAGACGTGACGCGCACAGGCTGTTCATCGGCCGCGTATCCGACTCGCACGTGATGGGCAGGTGAAGCCGATCCCGGTCGGGCCATTACGCAGAGTGCCCGTTCCGGTGCCTGATTCCCAAGGTGGATCACAGTGAGCAATTTCCGGCAGGTCGAGGAGACCCGGCTGTACCTCGCCCCACCCTCAGAGCCCGACCCTGGTCACCGATGGCTCGGTTACCTGTTGCCCGAGGGAGCCCAGGCGGGCCCGGAGATCGGGCTGCGGCAGGCCCTGCACGACCTGGGCGGCTCGTTCGTCTTCGCGACCGTGGCGCCCGACCTCGCGCCGGCAGGGGCCGTCGGCCGGTTCATCGACGAGGTCGGCGCCATCGTCGGCGAGGCGGTGTCGCCCCGGGTGATCGTCTGGCTGCCCGACCCCGCACGGATCCCGGGCTCGCCGAACGTCGTCATGGGCATCGACCGCGACGGCGGCAAGGTCGCGACGGGGGCCCAGCTCCCGCTCGTCCCGGACCTGCGGCTGAACATCCTCGGCGGCGCCACGCTCGCCCTCGACGGGGAGGTGCTGCGGGTGCGCGGCACCGGAGCGATCGGCTTCTCCGGTCCCGCCGCCCCGGTGACCTCCCAGGTCTCCGAGGCCGGCCTGGCCTTCTCCGGCGATGGACGCGGATGCCTGGACTTCACCACCTACATCGAACGGCGGTCGCTGCACGACAGGTGGGGGTGGGGCTTCCAGTTCGCCGTCCCCACCTCCGGCCCGGACCCCGTCAAGCCGGCCAGCGCCCTGTGGTCGCCGCTGGCCGCCGGGCATCTGCCGTCCGGGGCCGACCTGCTCGGCTTCGCGGTCGCGCTCGACCCGGCCGACCCGGTGAACGCGATCCTGCCGGGCCGTACGGTCGTGGTCTTCACCGGGCTGAACCACGACGGCGAGCGGACGGTCCTGGAGTCCTGGTACCGCACCGACACCGGCGCGCGTATCCGCCTTGTACCGGTGCCCGGGCCGCTCGCCGAGCACCCGGACGCGGGACACCTGGTGTTCAATCCGGGCGCGAGCGGCCCGGGTGGCGTGGGCGGGCCGTTCCAGGCGGCGCCTTCGGGCGCGTTCCTGCTGGAGATCCCAGAGAGCGGGGACGCCGCAGTGTCCGCGGACGAGGTCCACCACCTGCTGTGCGGCCTCCAGGGCACCGAGTACATCGCCTTCACTCCGGGGGACCGGCTCGTGTTCACGCCGCGCCTTCCCGCGTACGTGGCCGGTTATCCCTTTCCCGAGGCGTCGCCGGTCGGGCCGCCGTCCGATCCCGGCGCGCCGCTGCTCGCCGAGACCTATCGCACCTCGTGGGCGAGCCTGGCACGGGCGGACACCGAGGATGCGACGCTGTACGTCGCCCAGCCGCGCGGCGCCCCCCTGTACGGGAGGGACGCGCGCACGTACCGCGCGAACCACTCCCTCATGGGGAACGTGGACCCCGGGGTGGCGCTGCATCGGGACGCCGTGTTCCCACTGGCCCCGTACGCGGGCGTGCGCGTGGACCCGGAGCACGGTGGCTGGAGCCGGGAACGGATCGAGGACGTCGAGCGCACCGCGATCGCGCCCACCCGGCGGATGCGGATCGGCGAACACGCGCACCCGCAGGACGCGCCCGCCAGGCCGCCGCGGCCGGCCGGTCCGTCCGCCGGGCGGCACGCCCCGTTCAATGCCGGACCGCAGGCCGGGCCCGTGAACGCGACCACACCGGCCGGGCTGCTCGTCACCGTCGAACCCGACGGCCGCTGGAGCAGGATCCTGCTCGGCCAGAACAACGACCCGAAACCGCGCCGGATGTGCTTCCTCCAGCCCACCAATGAGCTGCGGCAGGCGTTCCAGTCCAGCGATCTGTTCCTCGTCGCCGCCAACGCCACCCGCCTCGGCAACCTCACCGGCGCGGGCGACGGCGAGGCCGACGGGGCGGGCGAGGCGGCGTTCCAGAACGCCATGAACATCGGCGAGTGGAACTTCGCGGCCGACGTCGGCCGCAACCACTACGACGACTACGCCAACGTCCTCATCGTGAAGGGCAGGGAAGGGCCGCTCTACGACCCCGGCCGCCCGAGAAGCGAGAGCCTGGTCTGCAATCCGGAGCGGTGGACGCAGCGGGAGGAGTTCGCCGCGCCGAGCGATCTCGTCCCCGGGCTGGGCCCGCCGCCGGGCGAGCGGCCCGGCCCGCCGGACCCTGCCGAGCTCGTGGTGCTGTCGAGCTGGCTGCGGCGTTACTTCGAGGCCGCGGCCGAGCGCCCCGATCCGCATCTCGCGCGCTTCAACAGGCTGGCCCGCGATCGCGCCTGGACGGGCATCCTCGTGCTGCGCATGCGGATCGACGCCCTCCCGGCCGATCTCGCCGGGGTCATCGCGGGGGTCGCCGACCCGGGCCGGTTCCACGCCCACCACTTCGGGATCGAGATGAGCCAGGTCCGCAACGATCCCGGCGATCCCGTGATCGACCTGGCCGGTGACAGCTCGATGTTCGGGCTGGTCGACTACGCCGATCCCGCGTTCACGCCGCCCGGCCCGGGCGAAAGGGCCCGGCCGGTGCCGCCCCGGCAGGGCGTGGACCACGACTTCCGGCTGCTGAGCCTGCGCGCGGTGTTCGAGAACACCGCCGTCCAGGAGTTCGAGTCGTGGGCCCAGCTCACCGTCAACCGCCTGCTGGGCATGCGGGTCACCGGGATGGGGGAGGGCGGCGACCCGTTCAACACCCTCGTTCTCCGCGGGCACTACCAGAACGACGGCTCCCGGCCGGTGCACAGCCTCACCGGGACGGGACCGGCGACGTTGCGGTTCGGCGATGGCGTGCCCGTGCACAAGGTCGAGATCACCGGGGTGCGGATGTCCACCCGCGATCCGGGCGACCCGGAGACCGGCCGGGACGTCGTGTCGTGGTTCGACCTGTCCGGATTCCTCGACCTCAAGGTGCTGCGGCGGAACGACGGCACCCCCTTCGACGTGCTCTCGTTCGGCAACGACGCGGGCGAGGACCTGCCGCGCCGGGGGCTCGCGTTCTCCGGGCTCGGCGTCCGCATGGCGTTCCCGCCGCTCGACCCGGCGCGGCGCACGTTCACGTTCGACCCCGGGGAGGTGCGCTTCGACCTCGCGACGAGCACCCCGCGCGAGGACAGCCTCTTCCGGGACTTCGCGCTCGACCTGCGCGGCCTCGCCAGAGGGGACGCGAACGCGCCGCCGGAGACCGCCGGCTACCTGCCCGTCCTCACGAGCGCCCCGCTCACCGGGGTGGCGGACGGCCCATGGTGCGGCCTGGCGTACGAGCTGGATCTCGGCACCCCGGGCGAGCTGGCGGGCGAGGCGGGGCTGGTCGCGCGCCTGCTCACGGCCTGGTCCACCGCCGACACCGGCGAACACGACGACCGGGGCACGGGGAACGCGGTGGTGGCGGGGGATCCGGGGGCGCAGCGGGTCCTCGTCGGGCTCGGCCTGCCCGGGACGAAGGGCGGCGCGACGCTGTTCAGCGTGGAGAACGTGCTGCGGCTGTCCGTCGGGCGGATCCGGCTGGACCGCGCCCAGGCCGGCGGATCGCCGCCGCGTGAGGGATTCCTGCTGACCTTGAACGACATCGCGCTGCGCTTCCTCGGCCTGGTCGACGTCCCGCCCGGCGGCTCGACCTCGTTCTTCCTCTTCGGCGACCAGGACACCGCGGGCCCCGGCGGCCTCGGCTGGTACGCCCTCTACCACCGCAGGCAGGCCGGAGCCAGGCCGGCGCGGCAGCGATCACATCTCCTGGAAAGAGAGCGGAACTGACATGGAAATGGCGATCGAGAAGGTGACCCAGGTCACCTCCCGGCAGATCGACTCCTCCATCGAGCAGCTCCACCGAGTCGTGGCCGGCTTTCTCAAGGGCACGACACCGCGCTTCTTCGCGGCGCATGGGGCGGCCTTCGGGCACCAGGCGTCCACCGTCCAGGTCCTCAAACGCTTCATCGCACTCGGCGCCGTCCAGGAGGCGGAACTCGTCTACGCCACGGATGAGATCCTGGACAAGCTGCGGATCATCCTGCCGCAGATCAAGCCCGGCGACGACCCGCCTCCTATCGAGGTGACGAGCGAGGGCAGGACCGCCAGAGTCACCCTGGTAAAGCTTCCCGACGATAGGCTCCCCACCCCGGCCAGGTTCGCGATCAGCGGGGGCTGGGACTATCACGATGTCCCGACGACGGCCCGGCAGTTGAACGTCGAACTGGTGATGGCTGTTCAGCCGTACGGGTGGGAGGACGAGCGAAGTCGTTACGAAAGCTTCGCATATTTCGTCCGGGCGGACCGGTTCGTGGTCATCGGCGATGAGCTGAAACAGCAGGGCCTGCTGTTCAGGTCGATGCTCTACAGCCGCCCTCGGCCGCACATCTCCAATGATGAGTGGAAACTCCTGTCCGGGCTGCCGGGCAAGGAGGAGATCGTGGCGGCGTCCAAGGCGGTCATCGAAGGGGTGCGCGAGGAGCGGCTCTTCTGCCCGGTCTACGGGATCAGCGATTTCGGCCCGCTGGTCCCCGCGAGCGGCCCGCCTCCGGCCTCGATCATCTTCAACCTGGCCGGGACGATCCGTGTCCTCCAGCAGAGGGGCGCGCGGTTCGGCAAGGGCGCGGTCATCCTCGTCCTGACCACTTTCAAGCCTGCCACGTGGGATCTGCTTATCAGCAGATTCTCTGGCGCGGCCATTCCTATGGCCGCTCCGACGGTCGGCCCTTTCGTCGAGAAGTACCTCTGCCCCGGCGGCCAGGCCAAGGTCATCGTCAGACACCGGATGCGCGACGCCACCGAGATCTCCAAGGCGATCCGCGAACTCCGGAATGACGAGATCCTGATCCTCAACCTGCAAGGTCTGCCGCAGGACGTGTTCGACCTCATGTACGCGGAGGCCACGCTGCCCTCGCTGCTCGAGGGGGCGGGCACGGCGGGCCTGGCGATCCCGCTCGGAAATCCGTACTTCCGTTTCGCCAACGTCCAGTACCCCGTGCTGCCGCTCGGTGGGCAACCGACGAAGGAGTCGACGGACGCGGCCGATGCCACCGCCTGTTTGCGCACGTTGGTGTCCGCATGGGGAATGGACGAGGCCGACATCCCGCCGATACGCCTTTCCAAATATTTGACCGAGGCTTATTCTCCACAGAGCGGGCTCTACCAGTATTTCCGCCAGTTCGGGCCATTCCTGCAGGATAATCCGCAGCAGGAGAAGCTGACCGCGGCATTGCAGTGGGTGTTCACGAGCGAGCTTTTCAAACAGCTCCTCCAAGACCGCACGGCGCCGGTCGGCGTCCAGGGACCCGCGGGCGGCCAGGAACCGGCCGGTGTCCAGGATCCGGTGCTCGACCAGGTCTACCGGGATCTGGAGGCCAACCTCCGGCCGGACGGGACGCTGGACCTCGCCCCCGGCGCGTTCTCGACCGGCCCGCTCGCCGAGCTCTACCGGAACATGTCGGACGGGCGCCGGCTCGTGCTGTCGGCCGCCGAGGTCAAGCCCCCGGAGGACGGGCGGCTCGAGGCGCGCGGCCATGCCCGCGGCCTCCTCGGCCTGGCCACCGCCGATGTGACGCTCGTCTTCACCAACGGCGGCACCGGCCTGACCGGCGCCATCCGGGTCGTTCCCGGCGCGGCCGGGAGCTGGAGCCTCACCGGCGCGCCGTGGTTCCTGATCAAGGACTCGTTCCTCCAGGTGGTGCAGCCGGCCGACCCCGCCGCCGTCACCACCGGTTCGGTCGGCGGGGCGATCCCGCTGCCCGGCGCGGTGAAGGACGGGCCGCCCGCGATGAACATCACGCTGTCGGTCCCCCCGGTGGCGGGCCGGTGGGTGTTCGACGCGTCGTTCACCGAGCCCGGCCCCAGCCTGTCGCGGCTGTTCGCGCTCCTCGGCGGCGTCAACCTCGCGGGGGCGCTGCCGGCGCCGCTCAACGTGGCCGCCGACCTGGCCGTGCGCCGGTTCGAGGTCCGCTATGGCGTGGCGTCGCGCGCCGTCGAGGCGTTCTCGGTGCGGTTCGGCACGACCGAGCCGTGGCCCCTGTTCGGCCTCGTCGTGCTGACCCACCTGGAGATCCAGGCGAACGTCGCCGACCCTGGCGCGCCGGACGTCCGCAGTACCCGGTTCGAGATCGTCGGGACGTTCGCGCTGGGCCCGGGCGCGGTACGGGTGTCGGCCGCGCTGCCCGACCAGATCTTCGAGGGCACGCTGGTCCCGCCCGAGGACCCGGAGGCACGCGTGCGGATCGGCGACGTGCTGGCCCTGTTCCTGCCCGCCGGGCACTCCGCGCCGGTCGACGGCGCGGTGACCCTCTTCGACCTCCAGTACAACCGCCGCGCCGGCGCGTGGAGCGTGGACTGCGGGATAGAGGCGGACTGGCCGGTCCCGCCCGCGCCCGCCGCCCCGTGGTTCACGATCAAGAACCTGAGCCTCGCCGTGCGCGGCGACGCGTCCGGCACCGACGGGCGGTTCGGCGGGACGGTCCTGGTCCTGCCGGACGGCGCGGAGATCGAGCTGGCCGTCGAGGCGTCCTACCGGAAGGCCGCCGGCTGGCGCTTCGAGGGCCGCCAGACCGGCGGTGCGGTGCCCCTGGACGAGCTGCTCGCGGCATACACCGGATGGACGACCGGCAGCCGGTACGGGATCAGCGATCTGGAGCTGGTCATCGAGACCGGGAACGGCTCCTGGGAGTTCGGGGGCCGTACCGCCGAGCCGTGGACCGTGCCTTTCCTGCCGGGCCTGTCGGCCGCGGCGAAGCTGCGGCTCGGGTACCGCACCGGAAAGCCCGCACCGGCGGGACCGGGCGAGTCCGCGCCGGGCGAGTCGGCACCGGGCGAGTCGGCACCGGGCGCCGAGCCCGCCCTGGCCGACCGGCCGGCCGTGGCCGCCGGATACTTCGCGCGCCTGGAGACCGACTGGACCTGGCAGGGCGTCCGGCTGCGCGTGTGGATGGACTACGACCCCGAGGTCAGCGCGTTCGGCATCACCTGGAACGGGCTGGAGGGCAAGGTCACCGGCCCGACCACCGACGGCGACTACACGGCCGCGCTGGGGCTGGCCGCCGGCGCCACGCTCGGCTCGGTCATCGAGGCCATGGTCTCCTGGGCGACCGGGACGAGGTTCGCGCTCCCGGCGCCGTGGTCCGCGCTCAACTCGATCAAACCCGGCGAGCTGGCCCTCACCTACCGGTTCAACCCGAAGAACCCCGCCCGCGACCAGATCGGGTTCAAGATCGGCATCGGGCCGATCGACATGGGCTTCGCGCGCATCGACGGCATCGACGTCGCGTACCGGAGCACCGATCCCGGCCGGGGCGTGATGGTGACGCTGAGCGGGTTCTTCCCGTGGAACATCGGTGCCGGCGCCGTGGGCGACACCGGGACCCTGGGCCCCTGGGACGCCAGCGATCCCGGCGCCGCGCCGGCCCCGCCCGGTCAGGGCGGCAAGTACATCGACCTGCGGCTTCTCGCCCTGGGGCAGCACATCGACGTGCCCGGTCTCGCCCAGGACGACACCGTGGCGAAGGCGATCAAGCGGCTCGCCGAGCTGCCCGTCCCCGTGTCGGGCGACATTCCGGACGTCAAGCTCGACCGGGCGGTCTCCTGGACGGCCGGTCTCGACCTCGGCATCCTCCGCGTGGACACGGCGGAGCCCGGCCCCGACCGGCGCCCCGCCACCGCCGGCGAGGCGGCGAAACCGGTGGCCTACCTGCTGAACGGGCAGGTCGTCTTCTGCGATCCGCGCCTGTACGGGCTGCGGGTGGCCCTGGACGGCCCGGCCGCCAAGGTCTTCGCGGGGCTGGCGCTGGAGGTGATGTACCGCCAGATCAGCGATGCGGTGGGGGTGTACCAGGCGGAGATCGCCCTGCCCGACCGGATGCGCCATCTGAGCATCGGCGCGTACTCGCTCACGCTGCCCGTCTTCGCCGTGGCGGTGTACACCAACGGCGACTTCCTGGTCGATGTCGGATTCCCCAGGAACATGGACTTCTCGCGCTCGTTCCGGCTGGAGGCCCTCGTCTACCCGGGCATCCCCATGATGGGCTCAGGCGGCGTGTACCTGGGCAAGCTGTCCAGCGCCACGACCGATCTGGTGCCCAGGGCGGGCAACGGCACCTTCAACCCCGTGATCGTCTTCGGGTTCGGGCTGCAGGTGGGCTTCGGGAAGTCCGTGGAGTACGGGGTGCTGCGGGCCGGGTTCGACCTCACCGTCGCAGGTGTCCTGGAGGGCGTCATCGCCAAGTGGAACCCCTACGAGCCGGAGTCCGGCGCCCTGGAGCGGGCCGGCGCGGCGGCGGCCGACCAGGTGCAGGGCAGCTACTACTTCCTGGTCCGCGGGACGGCGGGACTGCTCGGGCGGCTGTACGGATCGGTCGACTTCTCCATCGTCAAGGCCGATGTCGACGTGCGGATCAGCGTGCTGGCCGAGATCGCCTACGAGTCGTTCGTGTCGCTCTCCCTCAGCGTGGTGATGTCGGTCGACGTGTCGGCGAGCGTGCGGATCGACGTGGGGCTGTTCACAATCAAGATCAGCTTCCGGTTCTCGATGCGGCTCAAGGAGACGTTCAGCATCGACAACCTTGGCGTCCCGCCGTGGCAGGCGGTGCCGGGCCGCGGCGCGTTCCGGCCGCTGGGCGCCTCCGCCGGGGTCCTCGGCGGGCCCGCCGACCGGCGCCTGCGGATGCGCCGCGAGCTCGCCGCGTCCGCCGGACGGGCCGTGCGCGCCACGCGCCCGCCGAACTGGGACAACCTGCTGCCCCCCGCCACCCCCGCGGAGCTGACCGGCTACGCCGTCCCGGGGCTCACCCTCGCGCGCGATGAGTGGGCGACCGCGGCGCGCGCGGACCAACCGCCCTGCTGGGTGATGATGCTGCTCATCGACTCGGTACCGGCCGTGCACGAGGCGATGCTCGCCGGCCCGGCCGACGGAACGGGCGGCGACACCTCGTTCGAGACGCTGTGCAAGGCCGTCCTGCGATGGGTCGTCGCGGCGGTCCAGGACGGCCCGCGCACCTCCGGGCAGATCGATGACCTCGTGATCGACGAGCTGGATCTGGCGTACCTGCTCGACGATGTCCTGGTCAGCACCCGGACCGTGCCGGCGCCGGTGCCGGCCGAGGCGGTCGAGCGGTTCCTGGCGGGGAGCTTCCGGCTCACCGTCGGCACGGGCGGGAGCACGGGGGAGCAAGGCGACGGGAAAGGGGACGAGAAGGGGGAGAACGCGGCCGGGGAGGCGCCGGACGCGACGTACCTGCCCGTTCCGCCCGCGCTCGTCCTCGACATCCCGGCATATGGGGAAGGGAACCCCGCGTCCCGGTACGCGTTCGGCTCCTACAACGAGATCGACGGGCAGGCCCTCGCCCGGCTCCGCGACTATTTCGCCGAGTTGGCCGTGCGGGTGTCCGACGAGACGGCGAGCGTGCCGGGCCCGGTCCCCGACACGTCCCTGTCCATGGCCGGATGGGTCTTCGGCGACTACTTCCTGCTGCTTGCCCGGCAGATGGTGCAGGCCGTCCGCGACGGGCTGCGCCTGTTCAAGTATCCGATCGGGCCGGACGAGACACCCCGCCGCGTCGTGCGCTGGATCAACGAGAACCGGGCCGTGCCGGACCCGGACGGCGACGGTCCGGACCTGCCCGCCTACACGGTCGTCGGCCTGTTCGCCGCCAACGAATCCCACCCGCTCCGGCCGGGCCGGACGCTGACGGTCGGCGTGACGTGCCGCACCGGCGAGGACGACACCTTCGCCTCCCTGGCCCGCCGCTACGAGGACGCGGTGACCGCGAGCGACATCGCGGGCGCCAACGCCGCCGATCCCGGCGTGCTGCGCGCGGGCGCGCGGATCACCGTGCCCGGCCGGCCTTCCCACACCGTCCGGGAGGGCGACACCCTCGCCGGCATCGCCAGGTCGCTCGGTGTCCGGTACACCGAGCTGGTCACGGATGCGCGGACCCTGGACCAGCCGGGCCTGCTGCGCCCGGGCGCCACCCCGCTCATCCCGCTGGTGACCTGCCCCGCCGGCGCCGGAGCGACGTTCGCCGCGCTGGCCGGACGGGAGGTCTACGCGGGCGGTTTCACCCCGGCCGCGCTCGCCGAGTGCAACGCGGGCCGGGCGGTGCTGCGTCCCGGCGCCGAGGTGCCGTTCCCCAATCAGGCGCCGTACCGGGTCCGGCCGGGGGACGTCTTGGGCGATGTCGCCGCGAACCTGGGCGTGTCGCTCGACGAGCTGCTGGCCGAGGGCGGCGTGCTCGCCCAGGAGGATCTGATCGCTCCGATGGCGTCGCTGGCCCTGCCGGTGTTCGGGCACGTCACCGGGGCCGGCGAGGCGTCCGGGAGCCTGGGCTCGGTGGCGGCGCTGTTCGGCACGACCGCGGCGGTGCTCGGCGAGCAGGCGGCCAACGGCGAGGTGGCCGGCCTCTTCGCCACCCGGACGGCGGGCGGTGACCCCGCCCCGTACCTGGACGTTCCGCATCTCACCAGGTTCCGGGTCGGCGAGCTGATCGCCGAGGCGCAGCGCACGTTCGCCATCAGGCAGCTCTCGGCCCTCGCGTCGCGCTACTCACTGCACGGCCTTCGCCTGCCGACCGGCGGGATCACCCCGAAGGCGCGGGGGATGTGGGTCCGCGAGGAGGACGGGCAGCTGCGCCTGCCGCCGCGCGCGGGCCTGCACGCCCTCACCGGCCAGCAGCTCGCCCTGCCGGTGCTGTCCGCGGAGCCGTTCCGCGTCGTCCTCGACCGGGCCGCGGGACCCCGCTGGCTGCGGTTCACCGACGGCGCGGGCGGCGAGACCGACCGCCTGGAGATCACGCTCGCACCCGGCTCGGTGGACGCCGGGCGGGTCGCCGAGCTGCGCGGCCGGTACGGGCGGGGCGAACGGCTCGACGCCGGGCTCGGATCGCTCGGTCCGGGTCCGATGTCGGTGAGCACGCTCGCCACCTACCCGTTCACCCGGACCGTCCCGTTGCGTAGCCCGGTGCCGGTGCCGCTGCCCTACGGCCGGGACACGGCGGCGACGCGGGAGCTGCGGCTCCACCGGCTGCCCGCCGACCTGACCGCCCTGCCGGACCGGTCCGTCCGGGCCTGCGATCCGCGCATGCGGGTACGCGTCGGCCGCTACGACGAGGCGACCGGCGCCACCGGCACCGCCGACGCCGGGGCCCACGGCTGGGCCACCGCCGTCGACCTCACGGTGAAGCGGGTGCCGCCGGTCGACGGCAGCCCGACCACCCGGTCCACCTACGAGATCGCCGGAGTGAACGACAAGGACGCCGTCCTGCTCGAACGGCTCCTGGAACGCTGGGCCGCCGACGGGGACGCCGCCGCGATCGACCGGCTCATCCTCGCCTTCCCCGGATCGGACGACGCCGCGGGCCTGTGCAACGACACCCTGCCGAAGGTCACGATGGGCATCGCCCAGGTCGACCTCAGCACCCGTACCCGCCCGCCCGGGGTCCCCGCCGTCCCGCGGGCGGCCATGGCGGACACCGGGCCGCGCCTGCTCAACACCCCCGAGGAGTTCATCCGGCTCCTCTGGGAGGCGAGCATCACGCGCGGCGGCGGCTTCTTCCTCTACTACGACGCCGCCGCCGAGGGGCGAGGGCTGCCGGACCGGCTCTTCGCCGGCGGCGACCAGGCCACCGTCACCCTCATCGTGCTCTACGCCGCGCCCGCCGAGCCGGCCGAGCGCGACCGCGTCGGCGCGTTCATGAACCGCCTCGCCACCACCGCCGACCTGCCCGCCGACGCGACCGTCTTCGCCGAGGCCGACCCGCCCGACCCGCCCGTGCGGGTGCCGGCGGCGCCGGACGTCCGGCTCGGCGAGCTGGCCAGGGCGTACTACGGAGACGTGGCGGACCTGCTGGCCGCCAACACGGCACTGGTCCTGGCCGCCGACGCCCGGATCGTCGTGGACGAGGGCGTCTGCCAGGCGCCGCCGGGCGGCATCGCGCTGGCCGACCTCGCCGTCCGGTTCGGTACGACGGTCGAGGCGCTGCGCGAGGCCAACCCCCGCCGGCACGGCCGGCTGCCCGACCCGCTGCCGTTCCCCGCGGCGCTCCGGCTGCCCCGGCTGGTCCTGACCCCGGGAACCAGCCCGTCCAGCCGCACGTTCGGCGAGATCATCGCCGCCTACGGGCAGGGAGCCGCGTCCCTCGCCGCCGCCAACCAGGACGTTCCCGGACCGTTCGCGGCCGGGCAGCAGATCACGCTGCCGGGCGGGCCACGAGTACGGACCGCCACGGTGCGGCCCGGTATCGCCGCCGTCGCCGCCACCCGGGTGAGACCGCACGAGGTCCCGGTCGAGCCGGACGCCGATTTCGCACGGCTGTTCCTGCTGAACACCTTCACCCTGCTCGGCTACCAGGTCGCGGGCAACGCCGCGTTCACCGAGAGCGTCACCGGCCTGCCCGCCGGGCCGACGACCGAGACCGCCGGCACCGAGAACCACGACAAGATCCGGGCGCCCCGCGAAGCGGAGCCCGGGGAAGGCGTGTGGGACTACGGGCGGGCCGTTCCGTACGCCCGCTTCACTCGTCCGGACCTGGACCAGCGGGACGGCGTCCGGTCCCCGTACGAGGGCATCGGCGAGATCCTCCAGGTGGCCTTCGACTGGCGCGACATGTACGGGAACACGCTGTCCACCGTCCTGTCCGATCCGGAGAAGGGCGACCGGGGACCCTACGACCAGCCTCCCCTCCTGACCGGATACACCGACGCGCTGGTGGGGCTCGGCCAGTGGCCTTCGGTGTCGTCGAGCTGGCAGGTCCGCGCCGCCGACACCGGCGTACCCCGCCTGGAACTGCTGCTGGGCTTCGACGACAGCCGCTATCAGGGGCTGCTCGCCGCCGCCGCGCCGGATCCCACCACCGTCGAGCTGACGTTCACGGCCCCGCTCGCACCGGAGGGGGTCACCGACCTGGACCACTACACCTTCGATGAGACGGTCACGGTCCGATCCGCGGTGCTCGGCGCCGACGGCCGCACCGTGCGGCTGACCGTCTCGGCGCTCGCCGCCGATCGGACGTACGACCTGTCCGTGCGCGGGCTTCGCTACGCGGACGGCCCCGGGACCATCGAAGGCCGGGCCGGCTTCGCCTACCCCGCCGACGACCAGGCCCGCACCTCCTCCGTCGCCGCGAAGGCCCGCACCGACGCCGCCGTCTACGCCAGGCTGCGCGACCAACTCGACGACCCGAACGGCATCGCGTACACGATCGAGACCACGCTGCTGGGCCGCTCCCCCGACGACCCGGCCGCGCCCGGCGAGGCCGAGCTGACCCCGGAGCAGGCCCGCGCGCTACGCACATGGCTGTGCGACGCGAACGGCTCCATCCTCGCCTTCCTCGATGACCGTGCCGCCTTCGGGACCGCCGTGCCCGCACCGCCGCCCGCGCACGCGATCGGGATCGAGCTCGCCGGCGACGCGGTCAACCCCGCGCAGATCTTCCCCCTCCGGGTCGCGTTCCGGCTGGCCCGCACCGGCGGCACCGTCCTCGGCGAGCTCGCCACCGCACCGGGCGTCCGCGCGGCGACCACGCCGGTCGCCCCCTTCCAGCACCCGCTCCCGCCGGAGGCCGGGACGCCCGGGGAGACGCTGGCGCTCCTGGAGTTCGCGCGGCGCCTGGAGACCGCGCTGTCCGACGGCGAGCAACTCGTCAAGGTCGCGGTGGGCGTCGACCGCTCCGCGCGCGGCGCGGGCGAGGAGACGACCGTGTGGGCGGTACGGGCGGGCCGCGCCGCCGGCACCCCGATCTCCTACACCCTCACCGAGGACGGCCCGGCGATCTTCGCGCCCCGGCCGGTGTCCACCTACCTGCGGAGCCGCCGCGGCGTGCCGATCCGCGACTACCGGACCGGCACCGGACTCGGCCCCAGGCCGTCCCGGTACGAGGACTTCGCCGAGGTCGACCTGGACGGCTGGTGCCGCACGCTGTTCGGGGCGGTGGACACCCTGCTCGCCCCCCGCTTCACCGCCGCCGCGCAGATCGTCGGCGCGCTCACCGGGGAGGACCTGCTCGCCCGCGCCCTCCGCGTCAAGGAACGGCTGGCCGAGGCCGCCTCCCGGTGGATGATCCCGGTGTTCGAGGGCGAGCACGCCGACCCCGCCCACGCCCGCGAGCTGTTCCGCCAGCAGATGCTGACCCGCCTGCTCGACGCGTACACGGTCCGCGCGGCCGTGCAGTTCACCGCGGACGTGCACGCCGACCTGCGGGACCCCGCCCCACCGGAGCTGTCCGGGGAGCCGGTCCAGCGGGGCTCCGAGGAGGACGCCACGCCGGTCTCCCTGACCTCCCCGCGGCTCCCGCTCCGTACCGGCACAGGGGTGCCACTCGGCTTCTTGGTGACCGCGCCTGACACGGTCCGCGCGGACGGCGCCGTGGCCGCACGGGCCGACCTGGACATCCGTTACGAAGCCGACGCGATCGAGCACCAGATCGGCCCGGTTCCCGGCATCGACTATCGAGCGTCGAGCTGGCTCACGTTCATCGATCGCGAGTCGCCGCTGTCGGCCGACCTGGGGGCGTTCTCGGTACCCCTGGTGCTGCGCGCCTACCCCGCGAGCCCGACGATGAGCGGGCAGGAGGCACGCTACCCCGCCGACCACGACGACCCGCTGGGCCGGGCCGTCCGCTGGGAGTACCGCTTCGGCTACTCACTGCCGTTCCACTACCCGCAGGACCGGGTGGTCGCCGAAGTCGCCTTCAACGTCGGCGGCGACCGGGCTGATCTGGATCTCGACGACGCGTTCGGCCCGCTGGCCGAGTTCGCGGCCGTCCACCCCGCCGTCGCCCGGGACCTGGACGCCTACCTGGCACCCATCGACGCGCTCACCGGGCCCGGTGAGGAGGTGACGAACGCGGCGGCGGCGCTGCGCACCCTCCTCACCCTGGCCGAGGCGGTCGCCGACACCGGCCTCATCGTGGAGGCAATCCGCCCCTCTGTCACCGGCGGCACGTCCTACGAGTTCTCGATCGACGAGGGCTCGGTCGATGTCGGCGACACACCGAACGCGCTGCTCGTCACCATCACCGGGGCTCCACCCGCCGGTGTCGGCGTGCCCGTGGTGCGGATCGACGACGAACGCTACGAGCCGGTGCCGTACACCACCGGCGAGGACGGTCCCGTCATGTACGTCTACCGCACCCGCGGCGGCCCCGAAGGACGCTATCTGACGGCCGCGAACGGCCAGGCCATTCCCGACCGCACCGTCGTCATCCCGGGCCTCCACCTGCTGGAACAGCAGGACGCGCTCGCCTCCGTGACCGTCGAACGCAACCGCGAGCTCGTGCCGGGGCGCCCGTCGGCCGACTCGTTCGTGTACCGCACCCCGGCGATCCGCGGCGCCGCGCCGCTGCAACCGTCGACCGACGTCAGCACCGTCCTCGAGATCCCCCTGATCGGCGTCCCCACCCCGTCCCAGCCCGCCTACCGCACGCTCACGGGACACCTGGAAGCAGTGTTCAGCGCGCTACTTGTCAACACCACCGAGCCCGCCCTGACCGCCCAGGTGGAGGTGACCTACGCCTACGAGGCCAACCCCGGCCTGACACCGGTGACGCTTCCCCTCCTAATGCAGGCGCCTCTCACCACCCAGCGCCCGGACGGCGACCTGAGCAGGATGCTCGCCGGCTGGGCACAGGCGATCCACGACTGGTTCCAGGCCCGCACGCCCATCTGCGACGGAACACTCGGCTTCGACCTGACCCTCATGACGAACTTGACCACACGCCCGATGCCCTTGCTGCGCCTACGCAACCTGCACCTGCCCATCAAGTACGTCATCGACCCCAAACCGACCTGCTACCAGGCCATGGACAACCCCGCCTGACTGAGGATGACTGGTCGCTCATACACCCGCGGCGACCCGTAGGTCCCGCTCGACGCGGCATGGACCTCACGGGTCCGCTCGGCCAGCCGCGCATCAACGGCCGCGCGCAGTCCGCGCTGGAGATGCAGCGCAGCAGCGGTAGCAGCCGGACCGGGCCAACAGACCTCGCACGCGGCACAGCCGCTGGACGCCGCAGCGCCGCAGTGGTCCTTGACGAAGCCGAAGCGGCTCACCAGCTCGTCTCTCTTGCGAGAGAGGGGGCCGCGCCGGGCCGCTCGGTCTCCTGGGCTCTGTTGCACCCAGGTCCGCAGCATTTGTGGTTGACACCGCCCGGACCGGCGATGCCACCAATGACGGTGCCACTGCCCGCGGACAGTGAGCCGCCCTTCCCACCGGCCCGGCGGGACGGCATGATGTTGGGAGACACCACGAGGTTTCGAGGAAGCCCATGTGCATGTTCTCGACGATCCCGCCGGGCTGTCCGAGCGGGCGCGAGCCTTCCTGAGGCGTACCGGACGCCGGGAGCCGGACAGCGTGTCCAGGATCCCCACCGATCTCTTGCGCGTTCCCGACGGATCGGAGTGCATGATCCCGGCCCCGACCGAGCTGGTGGTCAGGCGAGAGGCGTTCCACGCCAGGTACGGCGGGCTCCGCTACGAGGTGCGCCGGTCGGCGCTGCTGGGCAGCGGGCGTTATGACGGCCTCAGGGGCCTGGAGTTCGATCTGCTCGATCAGGTGCGGCCCGTTGGGCGGAGCTGGGGCTTCTCCTGGTCCGGTGAACGGGTGTCGTCTCCGGTCGGTTTCCTGGTGCATACCGACGGCCGGGTCGGCGTCACCGATGGCGGGCCGTTCCTCGAGATCGCCCCATCGGTGCCCGCGCTGATCGAAGGCCACGCGGTCATGGATCTGGTGTCGTCCTGGGATCCCTGGCCAGGCGGCAGCCTCGAACCGTGGGTGCCGAGCCGCGCCGGTGTGGGGATGGCGGAGCGGATCGAGGGACTCGTTGCGGTGCCCGAGGCATCCGGGCCCACCTGCGCCTGGCTGATGTCCGACCATGTCGCCGTGCACCGCTTCCAGGGCTGGGTCGGCCGGAGCCCCCGTCCCTCAGCCGTTCAGATCTGGACCAGGGGAGAGGAAGGGCGCAGGCAGGTCGCAGCGGCCATGGCAGCCTCGTGACCCCCTGAGCACTGGAGTCCAGCGGGTTCGGTGGTGTCGCGTTGCTGCCTGCGCTGAGGCCAAACCCGGCCGACCAAGCCGGGTCTTGCCCCACCTGCACGCGAATGAAGTCGCGGGCCGCTTCCGTGGTCAGCGGTTCGAGTAGTTCGGGATCTCCAAGGCAGCCACGGACCCAAGGGCTACCACCAGCCGCCCACAGGGGCAAGAACGGATACCTCACGGCATACGGGCCAGATATGTTGCCCGGGGACACGACCACCGCGCACCTCCTGTCCCTCGAAGGCGAGCACTGGGTGTGCGCCAGGCTCACCACATCACCGGGCCGCCACGCAGCCGCTTCTGGCCTGCCCCGAGCGGAACAATCGGGGCAGGCCATAGGGGTCTTTAATATGCCGAGTCGAGCACCACTGTGAGAAGTTCAGGATTCCTCTAGCCTGGATTTTGTGGGACGTTCTACAGACGATAGAAGAGCCGTGGTCGGTGCACTCCAGTTGCTTCGCCTGCTTCCGGTGCTTGAGGAGCTGAACAGCTCGCTTTCCGGCGACATAGAAGTCGTGATCTTTGCATGTGGGGATGGCGAGATCGGTTCAGTGCGAAAGTCTGTTGATGTGCTCGGCCGGTGGTGCGATCGGACAGAAATTTCGCAGGACGTGGCGTCCCTTCAGTACTTGGAGGGCATAGCTGTGGGGATCGCCCTAGCCTCTGCGGGGGGCGGTGGCGACACTGAACGATCAAGGACGCTTGAGTTCAGTGCGCTTAATTTCTGGGATGCACTGGATCTGGGCATTAGTGGCTGAGAGTGAGTTCGATCCTGCGTCGCACCGTGTCGATCTGGGTGATCTTGGCGGTGAGCATGTCGCCGACCTGGGGCTGGATATCCCCGAGTTCGGAGTTGTGCACGAGGCCTTCGAAGCTGTCGCTTCGGTCTTCGACGCGGACGAAGGCGCCGAACGGGACGAGCTTGGTGACAGGTCCGGTGAAGGTCTGACCGATGTGTTGGTGGAGTTGGACCAGCGGATCGTCCTGGAGCGCTTTGAGGGAGAGGGCGACCCGCCGACGTCCGGCATCCACGTCCAGGATCTCGGCGGTGACTTCTTCGCCGACCGTGACAATGTCGGAGGGGTGGTTGATGGGCCGCCATGACAGTTCGGGAATGTTGATCATCGCGGTGAGGCCGCCGATGTCCACGAAGGTGACGCCGAAGCCGGCGATCTCGATGACGGTTCCGGTGACGATCTGGCCCCGGCGAAGGGTGCGCAGGACCGTGTGTGCTGGATCCTCATGCTCTGGTTCGGTCATCGCGGCCGCCCGGTCGTTTCGTCGGTTGCCGCGCCGGGCGCGTCCGTCGCGGGTTCGTCCAGTTGGGCGAGTGCTTCGGTGTAGTAGCGGCGGCGGTCGGCGATGAGGTGCTTGACGTGCTCGTCGGTGGCGTCGGCCAGCTTGCGGAGGTCTTCGGTGAGGAGATCTCGTTGTGGGTGGTCGCTATGGGCGACGTACCGCTTGGTGGCTTCGACGCCGGCGGCGAACAGGAACTGGTGGGGCATGATGCCCCAGGCGTCGAAGCTCCGGTAGACGGCATCCCAGAGAAGCCAGACGTCCTGGATCTGGCGGTGTTCGGCGACCAGGATCGCAGCGATCTCGCCTGCCCTCTCATCTTGGAGAAGAAGATGGAGCCTATATCCGTCGACGACGATAGCAACGTGGCCTCAGGCGGGCGACGCGCGAGTTGGCCGTGAACGCGGGCGGCCCGTGCATGGACGAGCCGTAGTTCGATCAGCTCCTGCTCGTACCGGTCTATGTAGGACCAGTGCGCTTCGCCCAGCTTTCGCGTAGTGGCAGGGACCGGGCCGATCGCAGTGGTAGTGGAAGAACTCCAGCTCGCCGTTCCTACACCTTTCCCGTACGTGCCGGAGACGGCGGCACCGGGGCGGCGCGCAGCGGGGCGGCGCGCAGCAGCCAGGTGGCGGCGAAGGCCAGTACCGACAGGGCGGCGGCGCCGAGGAGGACGGCGTGCAGGCCGCCGGTCACGGCGGTCCGGACGGCCTCGCGGGCGGGCGCGGACAGGCCGTCCAGGGCGGCGGGCGTCACCTCGCCCAGCCGGGCGGCCTGCTCGGGGCCGAGGCGGTCGGTCAGGCCGGCGCGCATCTCGGCCGCGTAGAGGGCGCCGAGAAGGGCGATGCCCAGGGAGCCGCCGATGGTGCGCAGGAGGGTGACCGTCGCGCTGGCGGCGCCCATGTCGCGGGGGTCGGCACTGTTGATCGTGATCAGCAGGGTGCTCTGCACGAGCAGGCCGATACCGATCCCGGCGAGCAGGGTGAGGGCGGACGCGGCCGCCGTGCCGGTGCCGGCGTCGAGCCGGAGCAGGACCAGGACGCCGGCCGTCATGAGCGCACCGCCCAGGATCGGGTAGATCCGGTAGCGGCCGGTGCGGCCGACGAGGTGGCCGGTCAGCAGTTGCGCGGCGAGCATCCCGAACATCAGCGGGAGCAGCAGCATGCCGCTGGCCGTCGGGGATGCCCGCTGCACGTACTGCATGTACTGCGGCAGGTAGTTGACCACGCTGAGCATGACCGCCCCGGCCACCAGGCTGAGGATCTGCGCGAGGGTGAAGTCGCGGTCGCGGAACAGCCGGGGTGGGATGACCGGCTCGGTGGCGCGGCGTTCGACGGGTACGAGGGCCGCCAGGGCCAAGGCGCCGACCGTGGCCGGGACGAGGACCTGCGGGGAGGTCCAGGGGTGGGCGGTGCCGCCCCAGCCGGCCACCAGGGTGAGGGCCAGCACGGCGGTGGTGAGCAGCGCGGCGCCCGCGTAGTCGATGGGCGCCCTGACCCGCTGGACGGGCGGGAGGCGGACGCGGGTGGCGATGAGCACGAGGGCCAGGGCACCGACCGGGATGTTGACGTAGAAGGTCCAGCGCCAGCTCAGCTGCTCGGTGAGCAGCCCGCCCAGCAGCGGTCCGCCGACGTAGGCGACCGGCATGATGGCGCCGATCATCGATTGCAGGCGGCCGCCGTCGCGCGGTGGGACGAGCACTCCGATGATCGCGATGGCGCCGACCATGAGACCGCCGGAGCCCAGCCCCTGGACGGCGCGGAACGCGATCAGCTGGGCCATGTTCTGGGCCAGCCCGGCCAGCGTCGAACCGGCCAGGAAGAGCGTGATGGCGGTGCCGAAGGTGGCCTTGTGCCCGTACAGGTCGCCGAGCTTTCCCCAGATCGGAGTGGTGGCCGCGCCGGCCAGCAGGTAGGCGGTCACCACCCACGACAGGTGGTCCAGGCCGCCCAGTTCGCCGACGATCGTGGGCAGCGCGGTGCCGACGACCAGGCCGTCCAGCATGGCCAGGAACATCCCGAGCAGGAGCCCGAACACGCCGAGGTGGGAAGGGTGCGGGCGGGCCGCCGGTCCGGTCGCGGCGTTCACGCGGCGTACGGGCGGGCGGCGCGGGCCTCGCGCAGCGCGTGCGCCCACCAGGCCAGCCGGTCGAGCATCACCGTCGCGGCGGCGTCGGCGGCCGGATCGAGGGCCGAGCCGTCGGGCGCGAACTGCGACCAGGCGCCCTGGAATCCGACACTGTCGCGGATGGTGACGGCGTGCAGTTCGGCCATTACGAGCCGGAGCTGCTCGACCGCGCGCAGGCCGGCCGAGAAGCCGCCGTACGACACGAACGCGACCGGCTTGGCCCGCCACTCCAGGCCGTGCCAGTCGATGGCGTTCTTCAGCGCGGCCGGGAAGCTGTGGTTGTACTCCGGCGTGACGATGACGAACGCGTCGGCGGCGGCCAGCCGCGGGGACACCGCCGCCAGCAGGTCGGCGTCCCGCTGGGACGCGGGCGGCTTCCCGAGCACGGGCAGGACGGTGGGCAGCGGTGTCTCCACCAGGTCGACCAGGTCGGCGGTCATGTCGTCGCGGTCCCGTACCCGTGCCTGGACCCAGCCGGACACCGCCGGGCCGAAGCGGCCGTCGCGGGTGCTGCCCAGGATGATCGCCACGCGCAACAGGTCGTTCATCGGACGCTCCTTGATGTGTACAACGTATCTGGCGGAGACAACGTACACATCGATGTGTACATTGTCTACTGTTGATACGTTGTACGGCGTCGTGACCTGGAGGGAGGCCGTACCCGATGGCGGCTGACAAGGACGTGCCCCTGTGGCAGCGCATGGAACGCCCGGCGCCCGCCCCCAGGCAGACCCTCACCGCTGAACGGATCGCGGCCGCGGCCGTCGCGGTCGCCGACGCCGAGGGGCTGGACGCCATCACCATGCGGCGGCTGGCCACCGAGCTGGGCGTCGCACCGATGGCCGCCTACCGGCACGTGTCGGGCAAGGACGAGCTGCTCGAACTGATGGTCAACCACATCTACGCCGACCTGAACCTCCCCCAGGACGCCGGCTGGCGGGACACCATGCGTGCCATGGCGCTGGGCACCCGGGACCTGATGTTGCAGCACCTGTGGCTGGCGCAGCTGTCACCGCGAACTCTGCTCTCCCTCACCCCGAACCGGATGGCGATCGCCGAGCGCTCGCTGGCGCTCCTGGAGGGGCTGGGACTGGACGCCGACACCATGATGGCCGTCATCCGCGCCGTGGACGCCTACGTCCACGGCGCCATGAACCACGAACTCGCCCTCAAGAGCCTGATGCGCGACCACGGCTGGACCGGCGGGGAGGAGGTACGCGCCGACCTGGCCCCGCAGATGTCCTGGCACATGGCGACCGGCCGCTATCCCGCGTTCCAGCGCTACCTCGCCGCCGCCACCCGCAAGGACTCGCTGGAATGGCAGTTCGAGACCGGCCTCGACTACGTCCTCGACGGCATCGCCACCCAAATGCCGAGGGCAACCTGACCCATCCCATACACCGGTGGACGAGAACACCGGCGACCTGCCCCTCGCCGCGCAAGCGGCCGGGTGCGGCGAGGGTCCCGTCCAGTGGGAAGCCCGGTAACCGGTCCGTGCCGGGACCGCGCCACGGCGGCCGACCTGGCCCGGCGCAGCGACGGCACCCGCTGGACCAACGAGCAGTTGCTGTTCCACATGGTGTTCGGCTACATGATCGTGCTGCGGCTGCTGGTGCTGGTCCGGTTGATCGACCGGCTGCCCATGCCGGTCGGCCGGGCCCTCGCGCTGACTCCCGATCAGGTCGAGTCACCTTTGGCGGCCCCTCCGTACGACCTGCGGCACGCGGGCGTCTCGCTCTGGCTGAACGCTGGCGTCCATGCGCCGGAGGTGGCTGAACGGGCCGGTCATGGTGTGGACGTGATGTTGCGCGTGTACGCCAAGTGCATCGATGGTCAACGGGACGTGGCCAACCAGCGCATTGCAGAGGCGTTGGCATCGTGAAGATCACGTTCCGTGGAGGGGCTCCGGTTGCGTCCGGGGCCCTTCGCTATTTGGGGGCTGACCTGCGGCGATGCGGGGCAGATCATTCCGCGTATATTCCGGGAACGGGTCCATCCGGCTGCATCCGGTGGCGTCTGGCTGCCTATGCGATCTTGGGCAGTGCAGGGCGTTTTTCCAGCTCAACAGCCGTTTTGCTGGGGGAGGGTGGCGCGCCCAGTGGGATTCGAACCCCCGACCGTCGGTTTAGAAGACCGATTCAGTAGTGTTAATCAAGGTTTTTGTGTGCCAATATATTTTGGTTGCTGCGCATTTTGTTGCGTCGATGTTCCGATCTATGTCGAACCCTGTTGGGGTGTGCCGGTGACCCCGAGCAAAAAGCGAGCAAACATGGTTTCGGGTGCGTTTGGTTTGGGGCGATCGATGCCGAGTGCCGTAGCGCCCCGAATCGGTTGGGGCCTTGAGTGTGTAGTAGCACGGTGACCCGGTAGAAGCTGGTCATTTTGGCTGCTGTGCGATTGAATAATATGGTCCTGCTTCCACGTGATCGAGGTGATCAGTGAGTAGACGCAGTGCTGGCGTGGGCTGGTATCTGAAACTCGTCGGGCCTGGATGTCTGCTGCTGGCTTTGGGGTTGACGCCCCTGTCGGCGGCGTATGGCCTTGTGCAGCCAGGGACGGCAGCGATTGAGTCGCTGAGGCTGGTCTCAAGTGATCCGGGGCGGGATGAGAAGTGGCGTTCGTCTGGTCGCGTGGAATTGGTGTTCAGTGTTGCGGTGGATCCTGCTCGCGTTCAGGTTCAGGTTCGGGATGATGTGGGTGGGCAGTTGGAGATGGGGCGTCCTGAGGTCGCCGGTGTGACGGTGCGGCAGCGGGTGTCACCGGGATTGTCGACTGGGCGCTACTCGGTGACTTATTCGGTCTCTTCGCGGAACGGGGCTCTGCTGACCGGTGATGTTCCGTTTCGTATTGCCGGAACCAAGCTTCCGGCAGAGTCGGTAAGTAGCCCTGCCGCATCCCGAACCCCGAAGGCTACAGATCAGAAGAGCTCCCCTCAGCCTTCGTCGATCACTTCATCACCGCCGTCCGCTCCTCGGCCACGGCAGGCGCCCCAAGGGGCACCTGCGGACCGAGGTGGTGAGGGCGGCAGGTGGCCGGTCGTGATCGGTGGTGGGGTGCTGATCCTGCTCGCGGTCATCGGAGTGCTGCTGTGGCGACGCAGGGCCGCCGAGTGAACCGGCGGCACACCGTTCGTCAGAGGCTGCGGGCCTTCTCAGTGGGGATGAGGATGACGTCGCGTGAGCCGTAGCGAGGGAGCGGCGCGTCGGTGTTGAGTTCCTCGTCGGTGATCACGTGTAGTTCGCTTTCCCCGATGGCGCGGACCTCGTAGCCGGCGGTGCGGAGGTCGCGGATGATGGCGCGCAGGCGGGGGGCTTCCTTGAGGACCTCGACGACGATGGTGGGGCGCTGCTCCAGCAGCCACGGGCGCACCGATTCAAGGACGTTGGCTTCGTAGCCTTCGATGTCGAGTTTCAGCAGGTCCACGCCTTCGACGAGTCGGCTCATGGGGATGGTCGGCACGGTGACCGTCGTTCCGGCGGGGCGGTTGTGGATACCTTCGGTGCCGGTGGACAGGTAGGCGCCGGTGGGGGCGGCGTACTGCTCCTGGTCGGGGAGGGCGAGTTCCATGGTGGAGGGTGCGTCGTCGCCGACGACTGCGGCCTGGATCACTTTGGCGTTGGTGAGCTGGTTGAGCTCGAGGTTGCGGGTGACGATGGCGGCGGCCTCGGGGTTGGCCTCGACCGTGGTGTAGGTGGCGTGCGGGGCGGCGTGCGCGCCTTGGACGCTGTAGTAGCCGATGTTCGCGCCGACTTCCAGGATGTCGTGGGCTTGGGCGCACAGGGCGCGCCACCAGCGGGTCTCGGCGCCTTCGTAGCCGCTTTCTCCGTACCAGAACAGCAATTGGGCCAGCCGGGACCGTACCGCTGTGAGCCGGATGTCGCGGTTGTCGGGTAGCTGGAAGTCGTTGAGCGGGGAGAGCGGGCGGTGCCGCAGGAGCTTGGCGGCACCGCCCCAGAGGCGGCGGCTAATGCCGGAGGCGGCCGCGTGGCGGTCCCGGACGGTGATGATGAGCCCGATGGGCAGAACGGCCAGGGCGCGGGACAGTGCGATCCGCGCCCGGACGCGCATGCGGGTGGTCAGGGACAGCGACATTGGTGGCCTCGATGGTGTGGATGAGTTGGGGAACGGTGGACGGTCAGCCGGCCTGGGCCGGGGTGCTCTGCGGTGAGCGGGTGCTGTTTCCGAACGGGTCGGTGACGCGGACGGAGTAGGTGTGGCTGCTGCCGGGTGCCAGGCCGGTGTCGGCGAAGGTCATCGGCTGCAGGTCCCAGTAGCGGGAGGCGGATTCGGCGGTGTGGACGACAGTGGTGCCGTCGCGGATCACCTCGTACTTCAGGCGCCGGTTGTCGCGGTCCCAGGTCTGGGTCCAGTCGACTTTGAGGGAGCCGCTGGTGCCGCCGGTGACGGTGGGCGCGTCCAGGGCTTCGGGCGTGTTGACGTCCGCGGAGACGCGCAGGGGCGCGAAGCGGGTGAGGGACTGCTGGGGTCGCTTGTTGACCGTCGTGAAGTCACCGCCGATCCACAGGTAGTCGCCGTTGTTGTCCATGGCACGGGGGCCTTGGTTGTAGGGGGCGGCGCCGCTGTTGGTGACGGGGAACCAGTGCAGGATCGGTGGTGTGTCGCCGGTGGGCCGGGCGGGTTCGGCCAGCAGTCTCTGGTAGTTGGGGTGCAGTTCGGGGAAGCCGTCGGGCTGGCTGGAGCAGTCGTGGGCGTGTGAGCCGCTGTAGAGGACGCCGTCGAGCAGGGTGATGGCTTCGGTGCCGCCCAGGCACTGGTCGATCCAGCGGAGCCGGCCGCCGTCGGCTTCGACGGCGAGGCGCCCGTCGAAGGTGCTCTGGCCGGCCGCGCTGGCGTAGACGGTGTCGTGGTCGGTGACCAGGTCGGTCACCCAGGACATGCGGGTCTCGGTGACGTAGTCGACACCCGTCTCCCAGGGTGCGCTGGTGCCGTTGTCGGCGTAGACGGCGCCGAGCCCGTGGGGCGGGTTGCCGTTGAGCAGGTCGAACTTGCCGCCGATTACCACCTGGCCTCCGTCGGGCGACATGGTCAGGGCGTGTACGGGACGGTCGGCGGTCGGTGCCCAGGCGGTCAGGGCGCCGGTGGTGGTGTCGAACGCGGCCAGGCGCTGGCGTGCCGCCGTGCCGACGGAGGTGAAGTGGCCGCCGGCGTACACGGTGGTCGGGCTGACGGTGAGGGCCTCGATCGCGGCCGACACGTCGTGGCGGAAGGTGGTCAGCGAGCCGTCCGGCAGGGTGAAGGAGGCGATCCTGGGGCGTGAAAGGCCGTTGACCTTGGTGAACTTGCCGGCGATGTAGAGGGTGCGGCCATCGGGTGCGGCGTCGATGTCCCTGACCTCGGTCTCCTGGCCGGGGTTGGATTCGACGGCGGGGTCCCAGGCGAGCGGTTGCCCGGTGGCGGCGTTGAAGGCCGCCAGGTTCGCCCGGGGTTGCTCCTGCGGATCGCCGGGAGCGGTGCCGGGCGGGCGAATGTGGTCGAAGTTGCCGCCGACATAGACGGTGTCGCCGACCATCGCGATCGACAGCACCACGCCGTCGGTCTGCCAGGTCGGCAGCTCGTCGGCGGTGACGGTGACCGGTTCCCCCGGGGCGGGGGCGGTGTCGCTCCGCGCCGAAGCGGTGGGCGCGAGAGCGGCCAGTGTCAACGCGGCACCGCAGAGCAGAGCCTGTGTCAGCGCGGTCCGAACTCGCGCATGCGAGCGAGTGACCGGGAACAGTGACATGAGGGCCTCGTCAGTAGATGGCGACGGGATATGACCGGCGTTCAGCCGGCCTGAACGGGCGCGCTCTCTGAGGAGCGGACGCGGTTGTTGAACCGGTCGATGGCCCGGATGGAGTAGGTGTGGCTGCTGCCGGGGACCAGGCCGGTGTCGGTGAAGGTCATGGTCTGGGGGTCCCAGAAGCGGGAGTCGGCCTCGGCGGTGTGGACCACGGTGGTGCCGTCGCGGATGACCTCGTACTTGAGGTGCTTGTTGTCGTGGTCCCAGGTCTGCTTCCAGTCGACCTTGAGCGTGCCGGTGGTGCCGTCGGGTTTGCTGACCTGCGGTTTGGCGATCAGCTGCGGCGGGTTGACGTCCGCGGTGGCGGCCAGTGAGGCGAAGCGGGTCAGGCCCTGCTGGTTCTTGCCGTTGACCTTGGTGAAGTCACCGCCGACCCACAGGTGGGTGCCGTTGTTGTCCATGGCGCGCGGGCCTTGGTTGTAGGTGGTGGCACCGCCGTTGGTGTTGGGGAACCAGTGCAGGATCGGCGGCGTGTCTCCCGAGGGGTTGGCCGGTTCTGCCAGCAGCCGCTGGTAGGGGTACTGACCGGCGATGTCGGGGAAGCCGTCGGGCTGGCTGGAGCAGTCGTGGGCGTGCGAGCCGCTGTAGAGGATGCCGTCGAGCAGGGTGAGTGCTTGGGTGGCGCCCAGGCATTGGTCGATCCAGCGTTGGGTTCCGTCGGCGGGGTCGAGGGAGAGGCGTCCGTCGAAGGTGCCTTCGCCGTTGGCGCTGGCGTAGATGCTGTTGCCGTCTTTGACCAGGTCGGTGACCCAGGAGCGGCGGGTGTCGGAGATGTAGTCCACGCCGGTGGCCCATGGGGTGCTGGCTCCGGTGGCGGCGTCGACGGCGCCCATGCCGTGGGGCGGGTTGCCGTTGATGCGGTTGAAGTCGCCGCCCAGCACGATGCGGCTCTGGTCCGGTGTGGTGATCATGGCGTGGACGCTGCGGTCGGCGGTGGGGGCCCAGGAGGTCATGGAGCCGTCGGCGGTGCTGAAGGCGGCCAGGCGTTCGCGCGCGATGCCGTCCACGAGGGTGAAGTAGCCGCCCGCGTACACCGTGCCGTCGGTTACGGTCAGTGCTTTGACGCGGCTGTTGACGGCCCGTTTGAAGGTGGTGAGCGAGCCGCTGGGCAGGTCGAACGAGGCTATTTTGCTGCGCCATTCCCCGTTGATTTTGGCGAAGTCGCCACCGATGTAAAGCTTGTTGCCGTCCGGTGACGGTTTGAGTTCCCAGACGGCGTCACAAACCCACTGGTTATTGCCGAGGTCGTCGCAGTCGGTCTGCGGTGTGGTGGCGGTGAACGCCGTGCCTTCGACCGCCGGATTCCAGGGCAGCGGCTGCCCGGTAGTGGCGTTGAAGGCCGCCAGGTTCTTGCGGGCCTGCTGCTGCGGGTCGCCGGGAGCGGTGCCGGGCGGGCGGATGTGGTCGAAGTTCCCGCCGACGTACACGATGTCGCCCACTGTTGCGATGGACCACACCACGCCGTCGGTCTGCCAGGTCGGCAGGTCATCGGCGGTGATGGTGAGCGGCTCGCCGGGTCCCGGCGCGGTGTCGGCCTCAGAAGGGGCGATAGGCGCAAGCACGGTGCACGCCAAGGCGAAGCCTCCGAGCAGAGCCAGTGGCCGCAGTGAGCGTCGGCGTCGGGACGACGGGACGAGCGAGAAGGCTGCTGCCATGCGGGACTCCCTGGTCAAGATCCTTTCGCTGCGAGATCATCACACTTTTCCCGTGGACAAACAAGCCGGTCATGAAGCTGTTTCGAAAACGCTCACTTGATGACAAATATGGTCAGCGCTTGTGCGCTGACGCGTGTAAGTGGTGTGTGGTTGTCGTGATGTCCAAACTTGGTCACGCTCTTCTCGGTGACCTGCGGCTTCTGATTTTGATCACTGTGCGTAACGGGATCGGAGTCTTGATCAACTGGAGGTGAGATCGGATCCTGCAGGTGATCACCCCGGTGAGAAGCGTGTGTCATGCGCGACCCTGTGTGCCGCGCGCTCCTCATTACTGAGGAGATGTGCGTGCTCCCGTTCCCAGTGATGTGGCAGACACCTGTGACCCCGCCGAGACCGCCGCAGATGCCACAGGGGCACAAATCACCGGCCGGTGCGAGGCCGCTTCGTGGGACGTGGCGAGCCAGCCTGGGGCGGGCGCAGGCGGCGCTCCGATGAGCCGGGCCAGACGTCAGCTGTTGCGCATCGGTCGTACGTTGCGAGCGATCGCGCTGGGGCTATCGGTCACGCTCGCTTTGGGGCTGGCCTCGGTACCGCCCGCACAGGCCGATCCGCCGAACTCCGAGCGCCCCAAGGTCGGCGACAAGGAACGCGTCGTCGAGGGCAAGAACCTCAAAGTCCGCCCGCGTACCAGCGACCCGGCCGCCAAACCGGGGCCTGCGGCCAAGAAGTCCTGGCCGAAGGCCGGCGCGGCCGAAGTATCGCTCTCCGGCGGAACCCGTTCCGCGCAGCGCGCAGGCGCGGCGAATGAGCTCGCTCGGGCCGGCGCCCTACCGGTTTGGGTCGGTGCCCCGGCCCCGACGCCGAGAGGCACGGGATCACGACCGGCAATGGCGGGCAAGGCCAAGGTCGAGGTCCTTGACTGGCAGGCCGCGCGCCGTGCCGGTGTGGAGGGGCTGGTCTTCACCATCGCTCCCGCCGGGGAGGCCACCGGCGGCCGGGTCGGAGTGCGGCTGGATTACTCCGATTTCGCCCAGGCCTATGGGGGTGCCTACGGTCACCGGTTGCGGCTCGTCCAGCTACCCGGGTGCGCGATCACCACGCCCGAGAAGGCCGAATGCCGCAAGCCCACACCGCTGGACACCGCCAACGACGGTGAGGGCAAGACCCTGACCTCCGATGTCGACGCCGGTGCAGGTGCGCCGGTGGTGCTGGCGGCCTCGCCGGGCCCGGCCGGGTCGCAGGGCGACTACACCGCCACCAAGCTAGGGCCCTCGGCGACCTGGGACGCCTCGGGCAACACCGGCGACTTCACCTGGGACTACCCGATGCGCGCGGTCCCGGTGCCGGGCGACCTGTCCCCGTCGATCGGGTTGGGATATTCGGCGCAGAGCGTGGACGGCCGCACCGGCAACACCAACAGCCAGCCCTCGTGGGCCGGCGAGGGGTTCGACCTGTGGCCAGGATTCATCGAACGCCGCTACAAGTCATGCGAAGACGACGGAGCCCCCAAGAACGCCGAGGGCAAGTCGCCCGGCGACTTGTGCTGGGGCTATGACAACGCCACCGTCACCTGGAACGGCAAGGGCGGCGAGCTGGTCAAGGCCGCCGACAACACCTGGCGGCTGAAGAAGGACGACGGCACCCGCTTCGAACGCCTGATCTCCACCGACACCGGCAACGGCGACCACGGCGGCGACGGCTCGGCCGAGGGCGAGTACTGGAAGGTCACCACCACCGACGGCACCCGCTACTACTTCGGCCTCAACCGGCTGCCGGGCTGGGGCTCGGGCGGCGAGGAGACCAACTCCACCTGGACCGTCCCGGTCTTCGGCGACGACACCGACGAACCCTGCCACAAGGCCTCCGGCTTCGCCGACTCCTGGTGCCAGCAGGCCTGGCGCTGGAACCTGGACATGGTCGTCGACCCCAACGACAACGCCATCACCTACTACTACGGCAAGGAGACCAACCACTACGGCCGCAACCTCAACCCCGCCGACGCCACCCCCTACACCCGTGGCGGCTACCTCAAGTCCATCGAGTACGGGGTCCGCGGCAACAACGTCTTCGCCACCGCGCCGCCCGCCCGGGTGGTCTTCGACACGGCCGAACGGTGCATCCCCGACGCCGACTTCGACTGCGCGCCCGGCAAGATCGACGCCAATCCCGACCGGTGGTGGGACGTCCCCTGGGACATGAACTGCGAGGCCGGCACCGAATGCAAGGACGGCCACGGCTCCACCTCTCCCACCTTCTGGTCCCGCTACCGGCTCAAGAAGGTCACCACCCAGTACAACCGCGGCGCCGGCTGGGGCTACCGCAACGTCGACTCCTGGACCCTGGACCACCAGTGGGGCAGCGTCACCGACGAACGCGACCTGCTGCTGAAGGAGATCCAGCACGCCGGGCACGCGGGCCCCGCCGGCGAAGAGAACATCGTCCTGCCGAAGGTCACCTTCAACCACGTGCCCCGCGCCAACCGCGTCGACCAGGCCAACGACGGCATCGTCCCCTACACCCGCTACCGGGTCAGCAGGATCTACGACGAGTCCGGCGGCCAGCTCGATATCAACTACTCCAACCAGGAGTGCTCGCGCGCCGCACCGCCGACACCGCACAGCAACACCAGCCGCTGCTTCCCGTCCATTTGGCACCTGCCGGGACAGACCACGCCGTACACCGACTGGTTCAACAAGTACGTCGTCACCTCCGTGGTCCAGAAGGACCGCACCGGCGGCTCGCCGGACATGGCCACCCAGTACGAATACATCGGCGGCGCCGCCTGGCACTTCGACGACGACGACGGCCTGACCCGCGAGAAGTTCAAAACCTGGTCCCAGTGGCGCGGCTACGGCCAAGTCCGCGTCAAGACCGGCAGCCTCGACAACCCGTCCTCCCAAACCGACACCTACTACCTGCGCGGCATGCACGGCGACCGCGCCGGACCCGACGGCGGCAGCAAGACCGTCACCGTCCCCGACGGCGAGGGCGGCACCCACACCGACGCCGAAGCACTCGAAGGCTTCACCCTCAAGACCGTCAACTACACCGGACCCGGCGGGACCGTACACGCCAAGTCCGTCGACGTCCCCTGGCGACACCAGACCGCCTCGCGAACCCGCTCCTGGGGGACGGTGACCGCCAACGCCGTACGCGTCGCCAACTCCCGTACCTGGACCGCCATGGACGGCGGCACCTGGCGCCAGACCAGGACCAACAGCGACTACGAGACCGACTTCTCCCGCGTCGGCCGCACCAAGCAGGTCGAAGACCTCGGCGACGTCACCACCAGCACCGACGACAGATGCACGCGCACCACCTACGCCGACAACGTCGAGAAGTGGATGGTCGCCTACCAGTCGCGTGCCGAGACCGTCTCGGTCGCCTGCGCCACCGAACCCGACCGCAGCAAACACGTCATCGCCGACGCGCGGGCGTTCTACGACAACGGCGGCTTCGGCGACGCCCCGACCAAGGGCAACGTCACCCAATCCGAACGCATCGCCGAGCACGACGGCGACAACGCCACCTACGCCGTCATCGACAAGACCACCTACGACACCTTCGGCCGCCGCCTCACGGCCACAAACGCCGCCAACGAGACCACCACCGCCCGCTACACCAACACCAACGGGCTCACCACGCGCGTCGCCGTCACCTCACCACCGGCCACCGCCGGAGTGTCCGGCCTCACCCTGACCGAGGAGTTGGACCCGGCTTGGGGAACGCCCATCGCCAAGATCGACAACAACAACGTCGACACCAGCAACAGGCCATTGCGAACCGACCTGCTCTACGACGCGCTCGGTCGACTCCGGAAGGTCTGGCTACCCAACCGGTCTAAGACCGCCAACGACAAGCCGAACCTCGAGCACGACTACCGCGTCTCCGACGGGCAGATCGTCGCGGTCACCACCAAGATCCTCACCAACGACGATGGCCAGCGGGCGAAGATCGCCCTCTACGACGGGCTCCTGCGCCCACGCCAGACCCAGGAGCCCGGTCCCGAGGGCCGTCTGGTCACCGACACCTTTCATGACGACCGAGGCAAGATCGCCAGGGCCTATGCCGCATACTCCGCGTCGGGCGCCCCCGAGACCACGCTGTTCGGAGTGGGCGCACCCGGCGAAGTCGAGACCCAGCACCATTACTCCTACGACGGTCTGGGACGACCGACCGTCGAGCGACTCCTCGTGGGCAGCGGCACCACGCAGGAGAAATGGCGTACCACCACGAGCTATGGCGGGGGCTGGACTGCGGTCGACCCGCCGCAAGGCGGTACCCCCACCAGTCAGATCACGGATGCCCGCGGTCAGGTCGTCGAACGTCGTCAGTACCACGGTGCCGGTCCGTCCGGCACCTTCGACGCCACCACCTACGGATACGACCCCGCTGGCCGCCTGAGCAGGGTCGAGGATCCGTCCGGTAAGACGTGGACCTCGACTTACGACCTCAGGGGGCGAAAGACCCAGACCACCGACCCTGACAGCGGCACCACGACTCTGACATACGACGATCTCGATCGAGTCAAAAGCAGAACCGACGCCCGCGGCGAGACGGTGTTCCAAGCCTACGACGGGCTGGGCCGCCGTACTCAGACCCGAGAGGGTGCCGCGAACGGAAAACTGCTGACGTCCTGGACCTACGACACCGCACCGCGAGGCAAAGGCAAACTCGCGGCCTCCACCCGGCACGGAGACAACGGAGACTATGTCAGCAGCATTGCCGGCTACGACGTCCTAGGACGGCCCGAATCGACCATCGTCACCATCCCGGCTTCCGAAGGGCCGCTGGCCGGCGCCTACAACTACACCAGGACCTATAACCTCGACGGCACCATCAAAGAAAATGTGCTCCCGGCAGTGGGGGGTCTGGGCCAGGAGACCCTGAGCCACAGTTACGACGCGTACCAGCGACCCACCCGGCTGACCAGCGGCCAGGCCACCTACGTCGGCCTGACCGACTACACCCCGACCGGCAAGCCAAAGATGGTGGAACTCGGCGCTGGTGACAAACGAACCTGGCACACGCTCACCTATGAATATGGCACCCAGCGTGTGAGTACCTCCCGTACCCACCGGGAGAACATCGCGGGAAGTGTCCGCAACGCCACCTACCGGTACGACGATGCAGGCAACATTCTGGGCATCTCCGATATCTCCAACACCGGCACCGACACGCAGTGCTTCAAGTACGACCATCTGAGGCGGCTGACGGACGCCTGGAGTGTCGCGGCCACCGAGTGTCCTCAGACCCCCACCACATCCGCCGGCCCGGCACCCTACCGGATGCACTACACCTACAAGCCGGATGGCAGCCGTGCTAGGGAAGAGTTCTACAACCCTTCAGGAGCCATGGTCTCCACGCGAGATTATCGCTACGAAGGCGACCCAGGGGTGGGCGGCACTGTAAAGGGCCACATGCTCGGCAAGGTCGACCAGACCGGTGCAAACCCGATCACCGGACCTGACACGAACGATGAGAACTACATTTACGATGCCGTCGGCAACCCCACAAGCCGCACCGTGGGCGACACCACCCAGACCTTGAGGTGGAACAGCGAGGGCAATCTCGACGAGGTCACTCAAGACGACGCCACCACCGGTTTCGTCTATGACGCCGAAGGCAACCGCCTGATCCGCAAGGACCTCACTGGCGCGACGCTCTACCTGCCCGGCACTGAAGTCCGTGCCACGACCGGGTCCGCGACTCCGACCGCCACGCGCTACTACGTTCATAACGGCCAGACCGTCGCCATGCGCGATGCGAGCGGGGTCAAACATCTCACGGCGGACGGGCAGGGCACCGCGCATGTCGCGGTCAACGCCGCTGACCAGCAGGTCACCACCCGGCGCTTCACCCCCTTCGGACAGACGCGAGGTGCTACCGAGGAGGAGACTTGGCCGGACCAGAAGGGGTTCGTCGGCGGGACCAAGGACCCTACTGGCCTCACCCATCTGGGCGCTCGTGAATACGACCCGAACAATGGCCGCTTCATCTCGGTAGACCCGGTCATCGACACGGCCGATCCACAGCAGATGAACGGCTATGCCTACGGCAACAACAACCCCACCACCTTCAGCGACCCCGATGGACTGATCCCCCTTCCTCCCTGCATTCGCAGTCCTTTGACATGTGGCGCCAAGGCCCCGACGACGAAAGAGCGGATCACCACCCTGCCTGAACAGATCGTCGGCATCTTCGAGGGAGCGATGCAGGCGGCAGTCGATGCCGCTTACGCGGCCGCCAACGCGGCGAGAAACCAGATTCACGAACTTAAGGAAAGCACGGCCGCACTCGTCGGCATGGGGCAGCGATCGAGGCCGAGCGCGGGAGAGCGGCCGGAGCCACTGAAACCGCCAGAAGTGAAATTGCCCATCAACGTCGACAGGGAAAGTTCCGCTTACAAAGCGGGCCACACCATCGGATATATCATCGGGCCGCCTATCCCAGGCGCACAGGCCGCGAAGATCCCCCGGGGCGCCAGATGGCTGTCGAGATTTCTCAAGGGCTGCCGGCGGAGCAGCTTCGTTCCCGGCACCGTGGTGCTGATGGCAGATGGCACGAAGAAGCCGATCAACGAGGTCAAGATCGGCGACAAGGTACTCGCCAGTGATCCCAAAACCGGAAAGAGTCGACCTCGAACGGTAACAAACACCGTTACCAGTCGCGGGAAAAAGAATCTCGTACGGCTGAGTGTCAGCCGGAACGGCCTACGGTTCTGGGCTCCGCGGCAGAGCGCGGGTGGCGATACGATCAAGCCCGCCGTGGTGTCGCAGGGCACAGGTTCGGCGGATGCTCTGATCGCCACCGATGAGCACCCCTTCTGGGTTGCCGGCGATATCAATCGCTGGGTCAAGGCCATGGACCTCGAAGTGGGCATGTGGCTCCGCACCAGCGCAGGCACCTATGTCCAGATCGCCAGCACCCACACCTGGGCCGAGGACGACCAGCGCGTCCACAACCTCACGGTGGGCACTGACCACACGTATCATGTCGAAGCAGGCGGCAGCAGCGTCCTCGTCCACAACACCGACTGCCCCGACTCCATCGCGCTGGGACTCAGCGAAACAGACGACAATCCCATGTCGCTGATGGACTTCGCCGATCGAACCGGTGCCAAGATGTTCACGGACTGGCCCGAGGACCAGAACTGGGTGACAACCTTCAAAATGGCTCTGGACCCGAAGAGCAAGGTGAAAATACATTTCAATCTCGACGGTATCGACGACCCCGCCGCATTCGCCAGGCAGGCGGACGGCGTGGACGATCCGGATATCGGCCTGTTCACCGCCTGGGAGTTGGCGCAGATCAAGGCTGCACCAGCCTCAGTGCGAGCCAGGGTAACCTGGTATAGCGGTGGAAAAGTCGTCGGCGATCCGTTCAAGAAGTGAGGAACGATGGGGCTGCGGGAAGAGTTGCCGCTCCGATTTGAATTTCCATTCCGCCTCTGGTCGTACCAGATCTCCCACCGCATGCTCGTTCTGCGTGGCCAGAGCCAAGATGAACTCGCCGAGGTGGTTGATATAGAATTCTTGGACGTGCTGGCGATCAAGGTCGTTTCGAACTACAGGAGGCTGCTCATTCGCGAAGCTACCGGATCTGGCGAAATCGACGACTTCGCTGATATTCCAGCTCGACACAGATTGCGCTATCTGAGACTCTCCGTATCGGACGGTGCGCGCGATGGGTTCGTGGTTTGTGCGCAAGTCAAACTTAACAGGCCGATGGCTGACACTTAGGTCGGCGCCGACTTCTTGTGTGTCAGCGTTCGCCGCGATCGTGCGGCGGCTTGATGCGCCTGTCGCTGTTGTCGGCGGCGACATTGACCTGGAGTCCACCGAGTTCGGTGAAGTCGTGCGAGTCAGCGATGGTCTGGAATTTTCTAATCGCTTGTTCGGTGGGCGGCTTCTTCCATGCGTTTGGTCTAGGAGGCGCTGTTGTTTTTGCTTATTTCGGACCAGAGGTTCGTGCTAGCTATGGCGAAGGCTGTGAGCCTTTTTCAGCAGTGAGCCTTTTTCGGCAGTGAACCCTTTTCAGCATGTGTTGGTCTCGCGGAGTTGCAGGGTGTGGATGGCTTTGGCGATGCGGCCTGCGCGGAAGGGGCAGCAGCGCAGCTTGTGCAGGACCTTCCATGATTTGAGCTGGGCGTTGGCCCGCTCGCCTGGCCCGCGGAGCCGGGCGTGGGCGCGGTTGGCGTCCTTCTGCGAGTCCGGCTTCCCGCGGCCCTTGTAGGGCGTGACGATGTGCTCGCCCGCGCCCTGATAGGCCTACCAGCAGCCCGGCGGCCGCCAGCGCGCGCACCAGGCCCCAGATCCGGGCGGCACTCAGATCGTGCACCGCCCCGCGCAACTCGCCCGACACCCACAGCAGTGCGCCGTCCGGCCGGCCAGCACCTGCAGATTCATCCCGTGCCTGCGATGCTTCCCCGAGTAGAACGGCCGGTCGGCGGCCACCCGGTCGATCGCGATGAGCGTGCCGTCCAGGACCAGATAGGCCAGCCCGTCGGCGCGCGCCCGCCGCAGCACCGCATCCAGCCGGGGCGAACGCGCGGCCAGGACGTCGATGGTCTCGTGGACATAGCGCCAGGCGGTGCTGACCGAGACGGCGAACCCGGCCGCCAGTTCGGCGAACGTCTCGCCTTTGCGCAGGTAGACCAGCGTCATCAGGGCCTGCGCGCCGGGCGGCAGTGCACGCCCCTGGCTGCCGATCACGGCGCGGTGCCGACGCACCACCCCGGTGGCGTAGTTCAAGGTCCGGCGCGACAACGGCAGCGAAGCACGATACAAAAGCATGCAGAGCCTCTGGTTCGGACGATCGATTGTGAGAGATCAACCGTCCTACCAGGGGCTTCTTCTTCACGTTCCCAGGCCGCCGCACCGGATGCGACCATGCTGTGATCCACAGGTCCCACACCACTGCTGAAAAGGGTTCAATGTTCGTAACTTTGTCGCACACGGCTTTATGTACGACGCTAGCCGGCGCACTGCAGCGCTCACGCTCCGCGCGTACGCATTGCTCGCTCTGATCACGTCCGAGGACACCGTACGGCGCGACAGCGCAGACGTTAAAGCAGCGTTGGCGAAACCGCTGCGCGGCAGACCTCGACGCTCCTGGCGGCGACGCACGATCGACGCCGCCCGAGCCGCTTACCTGGAACTTCGCCGCTGAGCACGCTATCTGGGATTGTGCGCGTGAGACCCAATGAGGCGCGTGGTCGCATGCCCGTGGGGCTGAAGGGTTGCTGCCGGGTAGCGATAGTTCTGCCGGGGTGGGTCGAGCCCTCTAGGGAATAAGCCTGGCCAACTGATCGAGGGCGTCCCGGTTTCCCCTGCGCGCAAAGCATGGAGGACCACGATGGCCTCATCCGTCCGTTCCTCCTGTACGAATAGTTCGGCCAGTTCTTCACCAGTCGTCCCCATGCCGATGTCAGCGCAGGGGCGGAGGATCGCATTAGCTTCGTCCGAGATCGAACGTTCTCTCATTGGCAGGAGAGATCGACTCAGTGCGCAAAATAGCAGTGGACCGTGCCACCGGGTCGCGGTTGAGGGCAACGCCTATGCTGGCCCGCCGGTTGCGCAATCGTCAGCGGATGCGGCTTTGGCGTGTGGATGGCGCAGTGACCCTGCGTTGCAACGCCGTATGTTCGGCATCCTGCCACCCTGACCTCCTGACAGGCTTGGGGAGGTGTAGTGCCCTGGATTGAATGGCGGGATCCCAGAGGGGCAGGGCAACCTGTGATCTTGACCGGACTGTGTCCGGGTTGGTGTCGGCGAGCGAACATGGAGCAACGCGGGGTGACGTAGTGGGCATACCTGACGGGGTATGACCGGGCGGTCAGTGGTGTTTTTGCAGGTCAGGGGTGGCGTGCCCAGAGGGATTCGAACCCCCGACCGTCGGTTTAGAAGATCATTCGTCTTCTTGACTGTCATATCCGGCGTGACCAGCGGTGCAAGGTCATCAGCGAGCCGGGCGACTCGGTGATCATTCCGGACATATTCCGGATCTTGAACGCGTGGGGGAGAGCCTGGCTCGGGACTGCTCCGCGTCGGATGCCCGGTTCGAACCCGGGAGCGGATGGGATACTGGGACAGTGAGGAGGTGACCGTGACGACGCACAGCGCAGACTACGCGCCCGAACCGCCCGAGGGCGGCCCGGTGTCTTTGGACGAGTTGGCCCGGCGCAAGGGAGTCCGCCCGGTCGAGTCCGCAGACGACCTGGCGCAGGATGGCGTCTTCGAAAGCGATGAGGAGCTGGACGCCTTCCTCGCACACGTGAAGGCCACGCGTCGCGCGGAGACCACCTGATCTCATGGAACGGGTCGTTCTCGATACTGACGTCGCCTCGCTGAGCCTCAAGCGACGTCTGCCGTCTCCGTTGATGACGCGCCTGATCGGCAAACAGCCCTGCATCACGTTCGTGACCCTGGGCGAGCTGACCCAGTGGGCCGAACTTCGGCAGTGGGGCCGGCGCAACCGCGAAGCGCTGAACGCCTGGCTGGACGGCGTAATCGTGGTGCCGTACACCGATGATGTGGCGATAACCTGGGGGCAGGTCTCTGCGGCCGCTATCCGGCGTGGGCGCCCTCGGCCGGCCAATGACTCGTGGATCGCGGCCTGCGCTCTGGCGTACGGGCTTCCACTGGCGACCATGAACGTGAAGGACTTTCAGGACTTCGTGAAGCGGGCCGGGGCCAGGGGGTGAAGGTGGAGCGCCCTACCGGACGAACGACCTTCGCCCCCTGGCCCTGGTCTGCTTGGCTCTGCCTGGGACGTCGGCAGGCGGGACGATCAGGCTTCCACCTCAACCTCACGGCAACCGTCACGGTGCGCGCTGACCTTCCCGGAGTCAGAGGCCCCCGCCGGAGGCATCAGAGGGCAACTCCTACTGGTACTTAGGCTGCAAGCGGACCACGAAGTACCAGTGACGTTCGCCATGTCGTCGAGGCATAGTGTCCAGCATGTCGCCTAGCGCCTATATGTCGATGGCATTACTGTCCGGGATCGTGGTCCCGAGTGCCGTGGTGCTCGGTGTAATGCTCCCTCCTGTCTGGTCACGCAAGCCGTTTCGGCGAAGGGCCGCGCTTGCGGTCCTGGACAGGATCCTTGTTCGACGACGCTAGACCTGGCGGCGGCGCACCCCCGTGACTGCCGGCAGCCAGGGATCTGGGCGGCGGCTGCGCGAGGCGCGGCCGTCCGGGCCGCCGGTCGGTGACCGGCGCCCACGCCGCACGCGCCGACCGGCGGAGCCGGGCGGCCGGTGTGGCGACGCGAGCGCCGC
>NZ_JBEZWH010000011.1:195740-201206 GCF_040703975.1 Spirillospora sp. NPDC029432 | reverse complement strand
CCGCCCGCCGATCGCCTCGACCCGCTCGCCCAGCCCGGCCAGCCCGAACCCGCCGGACGGCAGCCGCCGGCCGCCCCGGCCGCGGCCGTCGTCGCGCACCGCGACCTCGATCGAGCCGTCCGCCAGCCGGGCCGCGCCGACGTGCACGGCGGTGGCGTCGGCGGCGTGCTTGCGCGCGTTCGTCAGCGCCTCCTGGACGACCCGGTGGACGGACGTCGCCACCTCGGGCGGGAGCGTGCCGAGGCCCGGATCGAGCGACAGCGTCGCCGGCGGGTGCGCGAACCGGGCCACCAGCTCCTCCACCTGGTCCAGCCCGCCGACCGGGCGCCGGCCGGCGTCCCCGTCGGCGGCGGCGCCGTCCTGGGCGTCGCGGAGCAGGCCCACCATCCGGCGCATCGAGGTGAGCGCCTCGGTGCCGGCCGCCTCGATGTCGCCGAGCATCCGGTCCAGCCGCTCGGGGTCCTGCGCGGCGGCCGTGCCGGCGGTGAACCGGGCGGCCTGCGCCTGGACGACGATCCCGGTCACGTGGTGGGCGACGAAGTCGTGCAGGTCGCGGGCCAGGTCGAGCCGCTCGTCGCGGCGCGCGTCCGCCAGCGCCCGGGCCCGCCGCGCGTCCGCGGCCCGCAGGTAGAGCCCGGCACCGACGGCGATCGCCACGAGCACCGCCAGCGGCGCGGTGAGGATCACCATGGCGATCGTCGAGCCGCGCAGCGGCAGCGCCACGACCGTGAGCCCCACGAACCCGGCGAGCGGCAGCAGCACGGGCGGCTGGGAGCGCCACACGATCCGCGCGAGCAGGACCAGCAGCGCCAGCATCTCGACCAGGACGCTGGGGCTCTGCACCCGGGGGTCCCAGATCTGGATGGCCAGCGTCATCCCCAGCGACGGCACCGCCGCGATCATCGCCCACGCCTGCACGCGGCGGGGCATCAGCGCCGCGGTCGCGCCCACGGCGGCGATCGCGACCAGGAGCAGGTTCGCGGGCTCCAGGCGGGCCCCGAACGCGTTCAGCGCCAGGAACATGGCGGTGAGTCCCCCCGCCACGAGGCGGAACAGGCAGCCGCCGACCGACTGGACGCGGTCCAGCCGCGCCCCCTGTGCGTCCATGACCTGAAGGCTACGACCTGACGCGTACCGCTCGGATCGGCCATTCGGCTGAGGGACGCCCGTACGGACCGAACCTGTGCCCGATGCGGCGGCCCCGGCGCTTCTCGCAGGCTGGAGGGCATGAACCAGCTGAATCTGATCTTCCTTCCGGTGCTGGCCGCCTTCCTCGCCTTCGTGGTCTACGGCGGGCTGGTGCTGCCGGCCCGCGACATCGCCGAGTCCCTGCGCCGGCGGCGGTCCGGGGAGCGGCCGGCGTGAACGACGCGATCCTGCACGGCGGCGGGCTGGAGAAGCGGTTCGGGTCCACGGTGGCGCTGAACGGCATCGCGCTCACCGTGGGCCGCGCCGAGGCCGTGGCGATCATGGGGCCGAGCGGCTCGGGCAAGTCGACGCTGCTGCACTGCCTGGCCGGGATCATGCGGCCGGACGCGGGCGAGGTGCACCTGCTGGGGCGGCGCATCGACACGCTCGGCGAGCGGCGCCGCAGCGAGCTGCGGCGGACCCGGTTCGGCTTCGTGTTCCAGTCCGGGCAGCTGCTCCCGGAACTGCCCGCCGACGAGAACGTGGCGCTGCCGCTGATGCTCGGCGGGACGGCGCGGCGCGAGGCCGTCCAGGCGGCCCGGGCGTGGTTCGGGCCGCTCGGCCTGGCGGGCATGGAGAACCGCCGGCCGGGCGAGCTGTCGGGCGGCCAGGCGCAGCGCGTGGCGATCGCGCGGGCGCTGGCCGCGCGGCCCGCCGTGGTCTTCGCCGACGAGCCCACAGGCGCGCTCGACCAGGCCACCGGGCACGACACGATGCGCCTGCTGGTCGAGGCCACCAAGCGGAACGGGGCGTCCCTCGTGGTCGTCACGCACGATCCCGGCGTCGCCGCCTGGTGCGACCGCACGGTCGAGGTCCGCGACGGCCGGATCCTGGCGCGGGACGGGGCGTGCTGATGCGCATCCTCCGCGCCCTTTCCGGGCTCACCTGGCGGCTGCTGCGCGGCGGCGGGGTGCTCGGCCCCCTGCTCACGATGGCCGCGGTCGCCCTGTCGACCGGGCTGCTGCTGTTCGCCGTGGGAGCCAACCACGCGTTCGCCGAACGGGCCGACGCCGACGCCTGGCGCGCCCCGGCCAAGGCCACCGGTACGCCCACCGCGATCCAGGCCAAGGCCACCGACTCCGTGCGCGGCCGCCCGCTCACCATCGTCGATCTGGCGGCCCTGAGCGACCGCGCGCCCGTACCGCCGGGCATGAAGCGCTTCCCCGCCCCCGGCGAGACCTGGGTGTCGCCGGCGCTCGCCGAGCTGATGAGGGAACTGCCCGCCGACCAGCTGGCGAAGCGCTTCGGCGGCGCCCCGGCCGGGACGCTCGGGCGCGACGCCCTGGAGCACCCGGACGAGCTGGTCGCCGTCGCCGGCCATACGGCGGACGACCCCGCCATGAAGGCCGAACGCCCCAAGTCCGGCACCCTCGACACGATCGCCGGGCCGGAGCGGATCGACGCGTACGCGACCGGCGCGGTGACGACGCGGGCCCAGACGTACCGGATCCTGATGTACGTCGCGTCCGTGCTGATGGTCGTGCCGCTGCTGGTCTTCGGCGGCGCCGCGGCCCGGCTCACCGTCGCGCGCCGCGACCGGCGGCTGGCCGCGCTGCGGCTGGTGGGCGCGACGCCCGGCCAGGTGGTCGCGATCACCACCGCCGAGGCCGTGCTGACCGCCGCCGCGGGCGCCGTGCTCGGGACGCTCCTGTACGCCGCTGCGATCCCCGCGCTGGCCCGCGTCCGGATCGCCGGGGGCGGCTGGTACGCCGCCGACCTGTGGCCGGGCCTCCTCCCGCTGCTCGGCGTGCTGGCGGCCGTGCCGCTGCTCGTCGGCGCGAGCGCCGTCGCGGGGCTGCGCCGCGTCGTGATCAGCCCGCTGGGGGTGGCGCAGCGGCACACGCCGCCCGGGATGCGCGCCGTACGGGCCGTCGCGCTGGTCGTCCTGATCATCGCGTTCGGGATCCTCGGCGGCGGCGTGCTGCGCGTGGGGGAGATCGGGGCGATCATCCTGCTGGTCTTCCTGTCGCTGGCGTTCCTCGCGCTCAACTTCGCCGGCCCCTGGGTGGTCTGGGTGCTCGGCCACCTCGCCGCCGCCACCGTCCGCCGGCCCGCCGGGCTCCTGGCCGGCCGCCGGCTGATCGACGACCCCCGCTCGGCCTGGCGGATGGTCGCGGGCGTGGCGCTGACCGGATTCGTCGCGGGCTTCCTGGCCCTCCTCAACCCGGGCGCCGTCACCACCGGCCCCGCCGACCGGCTCGAACTGGCCGTCCCGAAGGAGCGTTCCGCCGCGGTCGCCGCGCAGGCCCGCGAGCGCCTGGACGGGCTGCCCGCCAAGGTCACGGTGACCCCGCGGGAAGGCAACGACATCGTGGCCGCCACGGTGACCGGCGGCGAGGCCTCCGTCGACCGCGCCCGCACGGCCCTCGCGGGCACCGTCCCCGGAAAGGTCGCGACGGCCCCGGCGGACATGGGCGCCGGCACCTACCTGCTGGCCGACCTGCGCACCGGCTCGCTGACCGTGCTGATCGTTTCGTTCCTCATCGCGGTCGCCAGCGCGGGCATCACCGGCGCCGGATCCGTCCTGGACCGGCGGCAGACGTACGAGGCGCTGCGCCTGGCCGGGACGCCGCTGCCGGTCCTGGACCGCGCGCGCCGCCAGGAGGTGCTCATCCCGCTCGCGGTCATGGGCGGCGGCTCGATGCTCACCGGCCTGTTCTTCGCGTTCCCGTTCGCCTCCGGGCTGGGCTCCGCCGGCACGCTGACGCTGCTGGCGGCGACCGCCGTGGGCTTCGCCGGGGTCCTCGGCGCGAGCGCCCTGAGCCGCCCGCTCCTGCGTTCGGTCACGGGGGAATAGACGTTCGAGAAAATGTCGGACCCGGGACGTAAGTTAGCAGCGTGATCCGGGGTACACCGGGGAATAGGCATCGAACCGGGGAGCTTGTTCGGTGCGTACCTCCGGGTATCTCCCGTCCGGCGGAACGGCCCTCAGGGGGAGGGCGGTCCACCGGATTTGCAGAAAGGGGTAGTGGCAGTGGCAACGTTCCACCTTACTCACCCGCGGCTGGACGGACCCGCCGAGCGGACCGTCATCGAACCGTGGCTCACCCAGCTCTCCCACGTGACCGTCAACGCCTACGCCGAGCCGGCCGCCGCCGTGCTCGCGATGGTCGAGCCCCTGCCCGCCCCGCAGCCCACCGCGCAGTCCGCCCCGCAGCCCGCCACGGGCCGCCGCCTCGTCCTGGCCGAGGCCGCGTAGGACGCCCGCGCCGCAGGCATCCCGGATCCCCGCACCCGCCTCAGGGTGCGGGGATCCGTCTTTTCCGGGCACCCCTTCCGTCATGACTGTCTCATATATTGATATCTATTTCTCAAATAATGGGCATCCGGTCTAGGGTGAGGGCATCGGCCACGCGCATGAGGGGTGATTCCGATGAGCTACGTCCACGGCCATCACGCGACCGTCCTGAGCTCGCACCAGTGGCGGACGGTGGAGAACTCCGCCGCCTACCTGGCCGAGCTCCTCCGGCCGGGGGCGACGGTCCTGGACGTGGGATGCGGGCCGGGGACGATCACGGCCGGGCTGGCCGAGCGCGTCGCCCCCGGCAGGGTCACGGGCGTGGACGCCGCCGCGTCCGTGCTGGACGAGGCGCGCCGGACGGCCGGGGACCGCAACGTCGAGTTCGCCGTCGCCGACGTCCACGCGCTGGGCTTCGCCGACGGGTCCTTCGACGTCGTGCACGCGCACCAGGTCCTGCAGCACGTCGCCGATCCCGTACGGGCGCTGCGCGAGATGCGCCGCGTCTGCAGGCCCGGCGGCATCGTGGCCGCCCGGGAGGCCGACTTCGGCACGATGGCCTGGTATCCGAACCCGCCGGGCATGGACGCCTGGCGTCCCGTCTACTACCGGACGGCCCGCGACGGCGGCGGCGAACCCGACGCCGGCCGCCGCCTGGTGTCCTGGGCGCGCGAGGCGGGCTTCACCGACGTCACCGCGAGCGCGTCCGCGTGGTGCTACTCCACGCCCGAGGAGCGCGAGTGGTGGAGCGAGTCGTGGGGCGGCCGCATGCTCCGTTCCTCGGTCGCCGACCGCGCCGTCGCCGGCGGGCACGCCACCCGGGAGGAGTTGGCGGAGATCTACGCGGGCTGGAAGGCGTGGGCCGCCGCCGAGGACGGCTGGTACTCGGTGACCCACGGCGAGATCATTTGCCGCCGCTGACCAGGACCCGGAGAGATATCGGGAGAAATAGGGAGGGGCGGCCCCGGCCCCGGCGGGCCCCCCCCCCCCACCCCCCCCGCCGGGGGGGGGGACCCCCCGGGAAAAGAGGGCGGGGACCC